>NZ_CP139418.1:1633504-1973130 GCF_034137685.1 Streptococcus sp. S1
GATTTTATAGCGCTTAGCAAGTAGACGATAAGAGAGGGAAAAGAGCTGGGCCTTTCCTTTAACCGTCTGCACCCCATCCCCCAAGCCTGGTATGATAACGAGAGGCTTCTTTCCTTTTCCAAATGTCACATAGTCCATGGTTTTCCCATTCATGGACAAGGTAGCGTTCTTAGCTGAATACAAAGGTTATTCCCCCTTCAAGGCATCAAACTTAGCCTTCATGGTCGGATTCTTCCGAGTCAATTTTTTAACAGAAACATCATCCAGCTTGTTATTGGCAAGTCGGAGTTGATTTTCTGATGTGGTCAAGAATTTCTTGACCTCTTCCATGCGTTTGATGGCTTTGTCGATTTCATCGATGGCCTTGCCAAAGTTGACTGAGGCTGAATTGTAGTTCTTAGCAAAGGCAACCTTGAAGGCGTCTAGGTCTTCTTCAAAGTGGGTAATATCAATATTTTGTTCACGGACAAGCGCCAATTCCTGCTTGTATTTAAGGGAATTAAGGGCCGCATTGCGCAAGAGACCAATCAATTGGATAAAGAATTGAGGACGCACAACATACATCTTCTCATACTCGTGGCTAACATCGACAATCCCTGTATTGAAGTAGTCGTTATCTGCCTCAAGCATGGTCACTAAAACCGCATATTCACAGTTCTTTTCTCGACGATCCTTGTCCAATTCCTTGTAGAAATCCGCATTCTTATGCTTCTTCTCTGTCCCGTCAGCTTCATTCTTCATCTCGAACATAATGGAGATAATCTCCACCCCATTTTCATCGCACTCGCGGAAAATAAAGTCGCCTTTAGACCCACGCGCAGAGACCTTGTTGTCCTTTTCAAAATAGGCATTTGGAAAGGCAAAACTGCGAACCTTGTTGAATTCACTTTCCGCATACTGTTCCAGACTTTCTCCGATGGCCTTAGTCGACTGCTGGGCCTTGAAGTTCTTATAAAACTCAACTTGCTCATTTGCTGCCTTAAGTTGGGCTTCATAGTTTTGCTTAACAGAAGTCAGAGAAAGCTCGTTTTCTTTTTCTTGTAGAAGGAGCTGATTTTTGACCTGATCTCTTTCTTTCTCTAAATCAGACAGTGTTTTTTGTAGCTGATTTTCATGCTCCAAGCGCAAGGTGGCCAACTGATTCTCCAGTGCTTGCACTTCTTTTTCTTTCTCTAGTAGGCTTTGGCTAGCGGTTTGCTCCACCTCTTTTTTGACCAATTCTTTTTCGGTATCAAACTGTTGAATCTGGTTTTGTAATTGGGCAATTTCTTGGTCCTTCTTTGCTAACTTCTCTTGCTGTTCATTAAGGGCCTTTTGCTCAGCCAAAGCCAACTCTTGGCGAATTCGCTCATGAATTTCCTTGTCAAACTCCGCTGTCCGTACCTGTGACAAGAGTTCGCTGTATTGACTTTCATTGACTGTAAAAACTTCCCCACAGTTGGGGCACTTGATTTCGTTCATAGCATGCCTCTTTCTCTATTCTTAGTATATTATATCATGCCACCAGTAAAATCAAAACCAGCAAACGAAGCTTGCTCCTAATATTTCCCTCCACAATCAAGTTTATGGCAATGAATAGAGTAAATGAGAGCATTTGAGAAAGCAGAACGATGACCATTGAAACTTCCCGCCGTGAGAAAAGAGGCTGGGACAAAAGTCCTAGCCTCTAAATTGTCTTTGGATTATCGAGCAAGACGCAGTGGTTAAGTGGGCTCTACTACGCTGATTTTATCAGCTTTTACAACCCTACTCAACTGTGCGGAGGTGGGACGACGAAATCGAATTCTAACGAATTACCGATTTCTGTCCCACTCTCTCGGTAGATTTGAGACGTTAGGCTCAAATCTAAGGTATGGAATCCCAAAGGGAGTCGCTACCGTCCGCCCTCACCTAAGGGAAGTTGATAAAAGGACAAAACCAGCAAGCTAGGCTTACTGGCTTTAGTTTATTTCTTCTCAATCGGAGCGACACTGGCCAAGAGTTTTTTGAGACCCACTTCTGGGAAGTTGATCTTGAGCTCTTGGGTATTGCCACTACCAGATACTTCAAGCACAGTTCCTTCTCCCCACTTCTTGTGAAGGGCAATATCACCAATGGACCAAGCGACGCTTTCTTTAGTAGCAGCTCGGTTACTTTTACCAAAAGGTAGACTTGATGACGTGAGGGCACTTGGTGCTGCTTGTCTCTTGCGCTCTTGAAGGGCTTGTGACAGGCTCATTCCTTTTCCAAAGGTCGTTCCGCCTCCATTGCTATAAGAAGCCTTAAAGCTAGTGTTGACTGGACGGGCTAATCCTTGGTAGGTCAATATATCCGAGCTAATTTCATTGATGAAACGCGTCGGGCGGTTGTAGCTGGTCCGTCCAAAGAGCAAACGAGAGTTGGCATTGGTCAAGAAGAGAACCTTCTCTGCCCGCGTGATCCCCACATATGCTAGGCGACGCTCTTCTTCCAACTCGTCTGGATCCTCTGCCGCACGACTAAGAGGAAAGACATTTTCTTCCATTCCAATCAAGAAGACGACTGGAAACTCCAATCCTTTAGCCGCGTGAAGGGTCATCAAGGTGACTTCTGAAGTTTCTTGCGCCCCATCATCTGTATCTGCAATCAAGGCCAAATCATTCAAGAAACGACTCAAGGTCTCCACACCTGTTTCGTCTTCGAGGGTTTCCCCGTTTTCATAAAAATTCTTAGTAACAGACAGGAACTCTTGGATATTCTCGATGCGAGCCTGACTTTCCAAATTTCCTTGATTGGTTAGGGCCGTCATGTAGCCTGTCTTGTCAAGGACTTCTTCGACCAACTCTGTAATGGTCAGCTGGTCCAATCTTTCTCTCAAATCAAGAATGAGATTGGCAAAGTCCCAGATGGCTTGGGCAGCCCTTCCTTTGATGCCTGAGAGCATGATATTGGCTGAAGCATCTAGAAGTGAAGACTCTTGCATTTGAGCAAACTCACGAATCTTATCCACTGTACCTGGCCCGATTCCCCGCTTGGGTTCATTGATAATGCGCTCAAAACTGATATTGTCACTGAGGTTGGCAATCAAGTTCAGATAAGCAATGACATCTCGAATTTCCTTCCGGCTGTAGAACTTGGTACCCCCCACCATGGTGTAGGGAATGTTGGACTTGAGCAAGGCTTCTTCAATAGTCCGTGACTGGGCATTGGTTCGGTAGAGAACGGCAAAATCACGGTGCTTGTAGCCCGCTTCGCGACTGAGCTCTTCAATGGTTTTGGCAACAAAGACCGCTTCATCCTGCTCGTCATTGGCCCGGTAATAGACAATCTCTTCCCCGTCAGCATTTTGGGTCCAAAGATTCTTAGGACGACGATTTTTATTGTTTTTAATGACATCATTGGCTGCTTGTAGGATGGTTTTAGTGGAACGATAATTTTCCTCTAACAAAACGACCTTGGCATCAGGATAATCCTTCTCAAAGTCCAGGATATTCTGCATATCCGCTCCCCGCCAGCCATAAATAGACTGATCCGCATCCCCAACGACACAGATATTTTTAAAACGTGAAGCCAAGAGTTTGACCAATTGGTATTGGGCATGGTTGGTATCTTGATACTCATCCACATGGATGTATTGGAACTTCTGCTGGTAGTAGGTCAAAACATCAGGATTTTGATCAAAAAGACGCAAGGTCAGCATGATCAAGTCATCAAAGTCCACTGCTTCTGACTGACGGAGTTCCTTTTGGTAAGCCTCATAGCACTTAGCGACGATCTGGGTATACATATCCCCCGCTTGGGCGGCATAAGCCACTTCATCGATCAAGTCATTTTTAGCATTGGAAATAGTTCCCAAAATAGTCCGTTCATTCCATTTCTTAGGATCTAAATTCAAGGACTTTAAGATCCGCTTCATCAAGGTCCGTTGCTCACCTGGATCGACAATAGTGAAGTTACGATTGTAGCCAATGTGATCCGCATCTCGGCGAAGGATGCGCACACACATAGAGTGGAAGGTGGCAATCAAGCAATCTTGGGTGGCTGGATTTAGCTGATAAGCCCTCTCCTTCATCTCCCGAGCGGCTTTATTGGTAAAGGTAATGGCCAAAATATTCCAAGGATTAACCATTTTTTCATCGATCAAGTAAGCAATCCGATGGGTCAAGACACGTGTCTTACCAGAACCAGCCCCCGCCATGATCAAGAGGGGGCCTTCTGTCGTTTGGACCGCCTCTGCCTGGCGATCATTCATACCTTTCAATAAAGGATTCATCTCATTCTCCTCATTCTTTCAATCGTTCTATTATACCACAATTTCGCCCTTGCACCTTTGGAAAATGGTCGGCTTCATTTGAATTTTGCCCTCAAAAAGGCTATAATAAAGCCTTAAGAAGAACGAATTTTCCCTCTTCAACAACCGCTTATGAGGAAATCTACAGAAGTCTGGAGGAGTTATCAGTGAATCAATCACAAAGTAATTTAAAACTTGCCGAACGTGGAGCCCTGATCAGTATTGTAGCCTACCTGATCCTTTCCGCTGCCAAATTAGCAACAGGCCACCTCCTTCACTCCTCTAGTTTGGTTGCTGATGGTTTTAATAACTTATCAGATATAATCAGCAATGTCGCCCTTCTCATTGGCATTCGCATGGCCCGCCAGCCAGCTGACCGCGACCACCGATTCGGTCATTGGAAGATTGAAGATCTAGCTAGTCTGGTGACGTCCATCATCATGTTTTATGTGGGCTTTGATGTCTTACGTGATACGGTTCAAAAAATCCTCAGCAGGGAAACATCGGTCATTGATCCTTTAGGGGCCATTGTCGGAGTTGGGTCAGCCCTAGTCATGTTTGCAGTCTATCTATATAACCGCACTTTAGCTAAGAAAGCCCAATCCAAGGCCCTCAAGGCAGCTGCTAAAGATAACCTCTCTGACGTAGTCACTTCTTTAGGAACCTCTGTTGCGATTGGAGCTAGTGCTCTTAACTATCCGATTGTGGACCAATTAGTGGCCATCGTTATTACCTTCTTTATCCTAAAAACAGCCTACGATATTTTCATTGAATCCTCCTTCAGCCTCTCTGATGGTTTTGATGAAAGTCTATTGGATAAATATAAGGCTGCCATTCTGGAATTGCCAAAGGTTAGCCGGGTCAAATCCCAACGGGGACGGACCTACGGAAGCAATATCTACCTGGATGTCGTCATCGAAATGAATCCAGACCTCTCTGTTTATGAGAGCCATGCGATTACCGAAGAGGTCGAGCGCCTTCTCAAGGAACAGTTTGGCGTCTTTGATATCGATGTCCATGTGGAGCCAAGTTCTATCCCAGAAGATGAAATTTTGGATAATGTCCTTCTCAAATTAAAGACCTATGAAGAACGCTTGCAGGCTCAGCAGGAATACCAAACCCTCCTAGCAGACAACTTCACCCTCATCAATGAGTATGGTCAAGAAAGCCACAAAGAGGACCTGGTCCGTTTGCAGGAAGAACATCAGATTCCTTTTAAGAATTTCGAGATCGAATCCATTAGTCAAAAGACTAAGTTGATTCGCTATGAGTTAAATAACCAGATCCATACCAGTCTCTGGCGGCGTCATGAACACTGGCAAAAGGTCTTTCACCAAATTACCAGTAAACAAGAAAAATAGAACTCTTTACCTCAATCCAACCAGAATAAAAGCTACTGCAATTCCTTTCTGCAGTAGTTTTTTTGTAAGAAAAAATAGCCTTTCGGCTATTCTTCTACTTTTATAAATCCAAATTTATTGAGAGGATAGAGACGCAGATTCACGACTCCTTCGATCTGATTTTTATGGATATAACCAAACTCACGGCTATCTTCTGTATCTCCACGGTTATCATTTAAGACTAGATAAGTATCGGATGGTACACGACCAGCCTTGGTCCCTTTTAACTCTGATAAGAAGAAATCATCCGTATAATACCCATTACTCGTAGGTGCAGCTAGATGTTTGTTCAGCATTTTATTCAGGTAAGGTTCTGGTGTTGCCTGTCCATTCAAATAGAGGACGTCATCTACGTAGCTGACTTCATCGTTTTCTTTAGCAATGACACGTCCAAGGTATTCTTTTCCACCGACCTTGTATAAGACCAAGTCACTGCGATCTACCTGAGCATTTCTAGTCGCTACCACAAGATCTCCAGTTTTCACAGAAGCATTGGCCATTTTATCATTGATACTAAATGGATGAAATACAAAAATTCGAAGCAAAATCAGTGCCAAAACCAGTACACCGACAATGATGACATTTCTAATTAAATCTCTCCTTGGCATGTATGTCTCCCTTCCTTTTTATTTATTATACCATGTTTTTGATCTTTAAAAAAGAGAAAGTAAGCATTAGTGAGAATTCTTATCAACACAAACCAGAAGAAAAAGAAAAACCTCGCGGTCAATCCTTTCGGACCAACCAGCAAGGCTTTCAGATCAAATTGTCTATTAACGTACTGTACGGATACGCATTGTGTTAGTACGAACAGCTTCTCCAAGTGGCACACCTGCAACGATAACGATATCGTCACCAGATTGTACAAGACCTGCTTCAACTGCTTTACGTTCAGCAATTTCAAACATGTCATCAGTTGATGATGGAGCTTCTGTCAACATTGGGATAACACCCCAGTTCAACATCAATCCACGTTCTGTTAATTCGTCAAATGTCAATGCCAAGATATCAGCATTTGGACGGTATTTAGAAATCAAACGTGCTGTGTGACCAGTCTTAGTAAGAGTTACAACCAATTTGATGTCCATTGAGTTTGTAGCATCTTTAACTGCTGAAGCCATAACTTCTGTCTTAGAGTTACGTTCAAATGAATCTGAGTTCAAACGTCCGTATTCGTTAAGAAGAGTTTGAGCGTTCTTATCGATTGTAGCCATTGTTGTAACTGACTCAAGTGGGTATTTACCATTTGCAGACTCACCTGAAAGCATTGTAGCGTCAGTTCCGTCGATAACAGCGTTGAATACGTCTGATACTTCTGAACGAGTTGCACGTGGTTTTTCAGTCATTGTTTCAAGCATGTTTGTTGCAGTGATAACAACTTTACCAGCAGCGTTTACTTTAGTGATGATCATTTTTTGGTAAACTGGAACCATTTCAAATGGCACTTCGATACCCATGTCACCACGAGCAATCATGATACCATCAGCAGCTTCAATGATTTCGTCCAAGTTATCGATACCTTGTTGGTTTTCGATCTTCGCAAACAATTGAACGTGACCGTTACCAGTTTCTTCACAGATTGCACGAACTTCATTTACGTCTTTTGCAGTACGTACGAATGAGATCGCGATGAAGTTGATACCTTGTTCAAGACCGAAGCGGATATCAGCGTTATCACGTTCAGCAAGAGCAGGGAAAGGAATTTTAGTGTTAGGGATGTTGACACCTTTTTGTTTAGCGATGATACCATCGTTTTCAACTTCAACGACAAATTCACGTTTTGCAGCGTCTTTTTCTACAACGCGAAGACCCAATTTACCATCGTCAACCAATACTTGGTGTCCAACTTCAACGTCATCAAAGATGTCAAGTCCACCAGCAACATTCAAAGCAATCACTTCACGAGTAGATTTGATTCCTTGTTTAGTTGCAACACGGATTTTTTCACCAGTTTTGTATGAATACTCTTTAGCTTCACCTTCGAACAATTCAGTACGGATTTCTGGTCCTTTAGTATCAAGAAGGAAACCAACTTTTTTACCTGCAAGTTTTTCTGCAAGTTTAACAGTTGCCATACGTTCACCTTGTTCTTGGTGGTCACCGTGTGAGAAGTTGAAACGGAAAGTGTTAGCTCCTGCTTCAATTAATTTAGCAATGTTTTTAGCTGAAGCTTCAACGTCAAGTTTTTCACCCCAGTATCCATCTTCACCAAATTTTTTACCACCACGGATTTCTACCGCAGGACCCAAAGTTGCAACGATTTTTACACGTTTGTTCATGATATATATGACTCCTTTTTAAATATATCTGTCTTTTTAAGACAAGGTTAACGAATTTATAAAATACAATTAGATTGAAGACAAGCTACGGTTCAACTCGGCAAGACCAAGATCAGCTTTATGTGGATTGTTTACTACAATCTTACCATCTTCTGTCAAGCTAAAGAGGGCTCCTTCTTCTGCTTTACCAAGGATTGGGTTTTCAACCATTTTTTCATTACGGATACCAACGGCTACACCACCGATTCCTTGTTTCAGCAATTTAACAGCGTGTGCTCCCATACGTGAAGCAAGAACACGGTCACGCGCAGTAGGTGAACCACCACGTTGGATGTGACCAAGCTCAGTTACACGAAGGTCGCTTTCATCACCAGCCGCTTTCAAAGCTTTACCAAATTCATCTGCAGACATCACGCCTTCAGCCAAGATGATGATGTTGTGGGTACGACCTTTTGCGTAACCTTCTTTGATGCTCTCAACAACATCTTCGATCTTGAATCCTTCTTCAGGAATGATGATTTCATCTGCACCAGATGCAATCCCTGCCCAAAGAGCGATATCTCCAGCGTTACGTCCCATCACTTCGATAACGAAAGTACGGTGGTGACTAGATGAAGTATCACGGATCTTATCGATCGCATCCATTGCAGTTGTGACTGCAGTATCAAAACCAATTGTAAAGTCAGTTCCGACGATATCGTTGTCGATCGTACCAGGAAGACCAACAGCTGGGAATCCAAGCTCAGTCAAGCGCATCGCACCATGGTAAGAACCATCTCCACCAATAACGACAACACCTTCGATCCCGTGTTTCTTCAATTGCTCGATCCCTTTTAATTGACCTTCGCGTTGTGCGAATTCAGGGTAACGAGCTGAATGAAGGAAGGTACCACCACGGGAAATAATATCTCCAACAGATGAGGCGTCAAGGGGCTGAATTTTACCAGCAACCATTCCCGCATATCCATCATAGATACCGAAAACTTCCATTCCTTCTGAAATTGCTTGACGAACAACTGCACGGATGGCAGCGTTCATACCAGGGGCATCTCCACCACTAGTTAAAACAGCAATGCGTTTCATTTCGTTTTTGCTCCTTTTTTTCTTTTACATTCTAAGTAATTATAACACAAAGAAGACTAAAATTCTCGTATTTTTCGCAGTTTTTACCGATAAATCGTTTTCATAACGAGATTCTTTAGTTCATCTTCCAATTCTTTGTTTTTCTGGACTGTATAGCCCTTCAATTGAAGAGTTTTTTTCTCGTCTTCATAGCGTAATATCACAGGATATGGGCCCGGATATTTTTTCAAGATAGAAAGAATCGTTTTATCCTGACGATGATCGAGCAACTGGATCCAGAACTTTTCATTGGTTGCCAGTTGTGCCTCTGCTAGAATCATCTGCAAGCGCCCATCACGCTCTTGTATTTTCCCTGTCAAGTAATAAAAGCCACCTTCTTTTATCAAGGAGGAAAATCGATTGTAGGTTTCAGGGAAAAGGGTCACATCCAATTTTTTCTTGGTATCACTGACTTGTAAGAAAGCCATGAGATCGCCCGACTTGGTTCGAATGGTTCGAATGTTTTGTACCTCAATGAGAATGCGTGCCTGCTCTCCTTGAACTAATTGTGAAATTGGTTGGATCTCGTAGGGACTCGTTTGACCAATCGCAACCAATGGGTGAGTACTGAGCCCGATCCCAATAATGGCCTCTTCCTTCTCATATTTTTCAGCCTGGCTAAAGTCTTCCGCTTCTGTCCAGGAATAGTTAGAATCCCCAAACAAACTTCCTAGCTCATCAGCAAAGACAAACAAATTCGGTAAATTGTGAAGCACCTTGCGCCTATTTTTTTCAAAAATGTCGAATAATCCAAGCTCCACTAAAGGTGTTAACAAAGGCAATTTATGATACTGATTGGGGAGTCGTAAAATGAAATCTTCGACACTTTCAAAGGGACGATTATCAATGATCCAATACGCTAAATCTCTTGGGAGTCCCTTGATATTTTTCATTCCCCGGTAGATTTTTCGATCCTGGAACTTATCTCTGTAAGGGATGGTATTGATGGATAATGGCGCGACTTTAAAATCAAACTGGAGAGCATCTGCCAGATAATCGCTGCTCGAATAATTGAGCATGACATCAAAGAAAACATCTGGATAATGGACCTTGAAATAGGCCATCTGAAAGGCCAAGGCAGAATAGGCATAGGCATGGGAACGGTTAAACCCATAGCCTGCGAATTTTTCCATGATTGCAAAGACCTCTTTGGCTTTTTCTTCCGTATGACCAAGTTTAAGCGCACCTGCGACAAAATCGTCTTCCATCTTATGCATTTCAGCCGCATTTTTTTTGCCCATGGCCCGACGTAAAATATCGGCTTTCCCTAGACTAAAGCCTGCAAAACGCTGGGCAACCTGCATGACCTGCTCTTGGTAGAGCATGATCCCATAAGTAGGCCTTAATATTTCTTCAATAGCTGGATCCAAAATCTCAACTTTTTCCTGGCCGTGCTTTCTTTTGACAAAATTATCAATGTAATCACTAGCGCCTGGACGATTGAGAGAGGTGGTCGCTACCACTTCTTCGAAATGATTGGGTCTCACACGTCTCAAGAGGCGAATGGCTCCAGCCTGTTCGAATTGGAAAATCCCCTTGGTATCCCCAGCAGCAAACAAGGCTAAGGTTTCTGGATCTTCTAAATCAATGGCTTCAATCACGATCTCTTCTTGGTACTTTTCATAGACGGCTTCCTTCATTTTCTGAACAAAGGTTAAATTTCGCAGACCCAAAAAGTCCATCTTCAACAGACCATTAGCTTCAACCGCATGGGCATCATACTGAGTGACAAACATATCTTCACCGTACTTGAGAGGAATGTGATCCGTCAAATCCTGGTCACTCATCACAACCCCAGCCGCGTGGATAGATGTCTGTCTTGGTTGGCCTTCAATTCTTTTAGCAATTTCAAAGCCACGCTCAAATTCTGCTCGGCTATGAATCACTTGTCGAAAAGCTAGATTCTGTTCATAAGCTGTCGTCAGTGTATCCCTAAACCCAATCCGCTTGGTAATGGAGGTCAATTCGTACTCTGGTACCCCAAAACGTTTAAAGACATCTCGAATGGCTTGTTTGGCCCCAAAGGTTGAAAAGGTCACGATCTGAGCTGCATGGTAACTCCCGTAACGGTCTCGCACATAGCGGATAAATTCTGGACGATAGATATCAGGAATATCAATATCAATATCCGGCATGGTGTAGCGCTCCACATTTAAAAAGCGCTCAAAGAGGAGGTTCTTCTCCACAGGATCAATACCTGTAATTCCTAGGGCATAGGCTACCAGTGAGCCTACAGCAGACCCACGTCCCATTCCCATATAATAGCCTTGACTCCGTCCGAAACGAAGAAGGTCCCAGACAATCAAGAAATAATCATCAAAGCCCATTTGGTGAATAATGTCTAATTCATGCTCCAGACGTTCTTGATAGACCGGACTGGTCAAGTTCTTTCGAAGGAGACCCGCTTGAGCTAATTCTTTCAGTTCCTCAACAGCTGGTTTCTGGGGATTGAAGCGAGGCAATTTCAACTGGGTGTCAATATCATATTGAATCCCTTGGACAAGTTTTTCCAGATTTGTGATGGCTTGCGGAAATCGCTCTGCAAAATCATTCTTTAAATCCTGAGGAGTTTTTAGAACTGTTGTAGGATCAATTTGCCCTGTTTCTGTCAAGCTTTGATTGTCCTTGATGGCTGCCAGCATCTGCATGGCTTCCACATCCCCAGCCTCAAAAAAACGTACAGTATGAAGAGGGAGCACAGGGGGGCTAAACTCTTGGACCGGCGTATCCGCAAAAACTCCGATGAAGTAATCTAGACCAAGCGGCAAGTCTCTACTAGCAAAAGGAGCTGGGACAATAACTGCTACTCCTTCTGTTAGGTGCTTCACATCCTCCCAATTGTTTTTCCCCATCATTTTGACGGTCGACATCTTCATCAGATTCTGGTAGCCCTTCGTTGTCAAGGCCATCATCCGAAACGGAATTGTTTCATTGTCTACTTCTAGTCCAATTTCTATACCGACCAAGGGTCTGAGGTTGTGGGCCTGACAGGCTTCGATAAATTCATAGGCACCATACAAATTATCTACATCCATGATTCCCAATGCGCCATACCCCATACTTTTAGCCACTTGGACATAGTCTTTTATGGTCACAAGGCTTTCCATAAAGGTATAGACTGATTTGGTATCTAGCTGTACAATCACTTTTTTTCCTCCCTCGCTTGTCTATTTTTGGAACTCTTTTTTGTACAAAAAAACACCACTGCTACACAATGATGTCTCAACAACGGAAGACATGGGATTCGAACCCACGCACGCTTTTACACGCCTACCGCGTTTCCAACACGGCCTCTTAAGCCTCTTGAGTAATCTTCCATGAATAAAAAATATGGAGCCGGTGGGAGTCGAACCCACGTCCAAACACCTGCCAGCATATTTGTCTACAACCATAGGTTATGTCTTCTTTTAACAGATACACGACACATAACTCAAGCCCTGTATCTGCGAGTCTATCAATCTCTTATCTAACTCCTAGACAAAGTTAGATCGTATCTCGCTAAAATAAAGACCTGTCATCAAACACGAGCGATTCGAATCGGGTCACGCCTGCTGGTGTTTAGGCAGCTAAAGCGTAAGAATTATTATTTTTTGCAGTTATATTTAACTGGCGTTTTACATCCGCTAGATGAGTTGCAAAATATACCTCATAATGCCTGTCGAATCCGTAACGACCCCAAAACGAATACAATTAGTATATCAAAATCTAGCTAAAAATGCAAAAGAAAAATTGAACAAGAAGGCTTCCACTGGGAAGCTCCTTGCTCAATTTGCTGTTATTATTGAAGATTCAACTTGTACTTGCTGATATAGTGAATGGTGAAGTACATAGAAACAATCTTAATGACTTCATAAATGAGACCTGGAATGAAGTTTGCTCCAAATTCATCAATATTTCCATAAACCAATGCATACACGACAGCATATGAATCTTTAAATGGATTGACTGCTGTACCAATGATACTTAAAACAAGGCACAAGAGAAAACCAAACAAAATAGCCTTAAATCCACGACGATTTTGGAACAGTTGACCAAGTGCGATCGATACATAAAATAATAAGATTCCGGAAGCTGTGGTAAAAATCCACCAGATGATCATCCAATAAGCAATAGAATGACTAAAAGCCTTAGAAATAATACTAAATACAGGAGAGAGATCTTGTCCAATGACAGCGCCCATCACAATAATTGTAATAAAACCACTCAAAAATAGAAGGAATAGGCAGTAAAGACTCGCTACTAAAGCTCCCACAAATTTAGACAAAATGATCGCATGTGGGCTAGCTGGAAGGGTCCAAGTCAAGTAACCTTCACGTCCGTATAAGTTGGAATAGAAACGACGGATAATAATATAATAGTTGCTCAGATAAAGACCGATGACTCCTCCAAAAATGAGAATCCCAAGAGTCCCCGTAATCATTTGCATACTATTGGTTTCCATATTCACAAAACCGTTTGTAGCACTTCCACCGATAACACCTGTAATCACTGACAAACCTAGTGCGATCAAAGTAATCAAAAGATACCATTTACTTGTTGACTTAAATTCGTATTTTAATAATTTACCAAACATGAGGTCCTCCTAATAAACACGGAATTGATCACGGAAGATTTCATCGATAGATTTTCCGTGTTGATTGCGCAAAACAGTCGTATTTTCATGCAAGAGAATTCTTCCTTGGTTGATGAAAATAGCTTCATCCAAAACTTGCTCAATATCCGCAATCAGGTGAGTAGAAATCAAGACAGAAGAGTTTGGACGTCTGTTTTGAATGATGGTCCGCAAAATATAATCACGTGCTGCTGGATCAACCCCACCGATTGGCTCATCAAGAACATACAAGTCAGCTTCACGACTCATCACCAAAATCAATTGCACTTTTTCCTTATTCCCTTTTGAAAGGCTGTTCAATTTTTGATTTGGCTGCAAATGCAAATCGTTGAGCAATTGGTAAGCGCGTTGGACATTAAAATCTGAATAAAAATCTTGGAAATAGCGAATTGCATCGATAATTTTCATATTTTCATTCAGATAGGTTGTATCTGGCAAATAGGAAACCACTTTTTTAGAAGCTGGGGATGGTAATTGCCCATGAATATAGATATTCCCAAGGCTTGGTTGCAACAAACCATTAATCAATTTAATGATGGTTGTTTTCCCACTACCATTGGGACCCAAAAGGCCAATAATGCGGCCAGGTTGGATGTTCAAACTAACATCCATGAGAGCAACTTCATGCCCATAATTCTTTGTCACATGGTCCAAGTAGACCAAAGGATACTGATTCATGTAAATCTCCTTTATTTTCTATTTATGCTATTATACCTTGTCCCCTTGATGATTGCAACTTTATCTGAAAATTTGCTAAGAATTTGTAAATGGTTGTTCAAAAAAATAGGGATAGACAAATCGGAGGTTAGGAAAGCCCTAACCTCCGATTTATTTTGATGCATAGAATGTTTAACTAATTCCAAGTGCGATCCGTGCATAACGGCTCATCTTTTCAACCGTCCAAGCAGGGTACCAGACTAACTTCACATCCACTGATGTCACTTCTTCTACTTCTGCTAAAACATCATGAATCTGATCTGTCAGAAGATCTGCTAATGGACATCCCATGGTCGTTAGGGTCATATCAATGATGGTTGCTCCAGTTTCACCGTCAAAATGGATCTCGTAGACAAGACCTAAATTGACAATGTCAATCCCAAGCTCAGGATCGATTACCTCTTCCAAAGCATTTAAGATTTTATTTTTAATTGCTTCAATTTGCTCAGTTGTATATGCCATATGACTTCCTTTTTTGCTATTTTACTCTCGATAGAATTTCTTGGCTCGGGTTAAAAATGACCACTGGACCTTCCTCGCTTCCGAATTTTTCGGCTCGGGTTAAAAAGATCCGCAGGATCTTTTTAATCCTCTATAAAGTCACGCAATGGTTTGCTTCTGCTTGGGTGGCGGAGTTTGCGGAGGGCTTTGGCTTCGATCTGACGGATCCGTTCACGGGTCACGTTGAAGACTTTGCCCACATCTTCCAAGGTCCGCATTTTCCCATCATCGAGACCAAAACGAAGACGCAAAACATTTTCTTCTCGATCAGTCAAAGTATCGAGGACTTCATCCAATTGTTCGCGTAGTACCACACGAGTGGTGTAGTCTACAGGATTTTCAATCACTTCGTCTTCGATAAAATCTCCCAAATGGCTATCATCTTCTTCCCCAATTGGCGTTTCCAAAGAAACAGGCTCTTGGGCAATCTTCAAGATTTCACGCACCTTGTCTGGCGTCATATCCATGCGTTCAGCGATTTGTTCAGGCGTTGGGTCTTGTCCCAATTCTTGCAAGAGATTGCGTTGTTCACGCACCAACTTGTTAATGGTTTCCACCATGTAGACAGGAATCCGAATGGTACGCGCTTGGTCTGCAATAGCACGGGTGATGGCCTGACGGATCCACCAAGTCGCATAAGTAGAGAACTTGAACCCTTTGGTATAGTCAAACTTATCAACCGCCTTCATCAAGCCCATGTTTCCTTCTTGGATCAAATCCAAAAATTGCATTCCACGACCAACGTAACGTTTCGCAATGGATACAACCAAACGAAGGTTGGCCTCTGCTAGACGTTGTTTGGCTTCCAAATCACCTTGTTCCACTAAGATAGCCAATTCTTGTTCTTCTTCATTGGTCAAAAGAGGAACAACCCCAATTTCTTTCAAGTACATCCGTACTGGGTCATTGACCTTAGCAGAGTTGCTTCCAAGCAATTCCTCATCTGACAACTCTGGATCTTCCTCATTGTTCAACACACGCGCACTTGGGTTGCCGTCTTTATCAGTGATTGAAATCCCTGCATCTTGAATGCGTTGCAAAAGATCTTCAATCCCCTCTGCATCTAGTGTGAATGGAATAACCAACTGGTCATTAATTTCATCATCTGTTGCAGTTCCGCTTTTCTTGTGGCTGCGAATAAATTCTGCAATTTGAACGTCCAATGTTGTAATATCTTTTTGTTCTTTAGCCATTCCTACTCCATTCTTCTTTTTTGAGCGATCAAGCGCTCGAGTTCCAATAAAGCTTTTTCCGCATCCCCTATAGAGGAAGCTTCCTTCACTTTATTTCCAATTTGTTGACTTTCTTTGCGAAGAAGCTCACGATTCCGTGTATCTTCTACTTCTTCTAACTCACCATCTGCTATCTCTTCTGGTAAATCTTCTTCTAACATCCGGTACCAGGCGTGCTGGACCCCTTCAGGTTGCTCGGATAAATCCTGAGAGGTGACTTCTCCATTTTGACAGAGCAATTGATACAAGATCTGTAACTCCGGTGTGTCGAAGGCAAAATCAGGTCGCAAACGGTAATCATTGAGGACCATTGGAAAATCTTTCATCCTACTTAACAAATGATTTTCCGCCTTGATCAAGCGCGTTATCCCACGATTCGGCAAGAGCTCCACTGAAAAAGTCGACGTTTTTGATCGTCCACCTTCTTGCGCTTCTTGCCGTTGATGCAAACGACTATTATTGACAATCTGCTCAATCTGCAAGTAATCGAAATCCGGCAATAAATCGGCTAACTTATAAATATACGTGTTTTGCGCTGTAATGGAGCGCGTCTGGGCGATCATCGGTGCCAACTTTTCGACAAATTCAATTTGTGCTTGCAAGTTCTCAATATACTGGGGTTTCCAGTAGTGCATCAAGAATTCAACCTTACTGATCCGAGAATTCTTCAAGAGGGTAGCTAGATCTTCTGGGGACGTCTTTTTGAGGTATTCATCAGGGTCCATCTGATCAGGGATACGGACGATCTCTAACTCTAAATCCTGCAAGACATCCAAGGCCTTAGCTGTCGCTTCAAGTCCTGCCTTATCCCCATCATAGGTCAGGATGACTTTTTTGGTAAAATGAGACAGGTGCTGAACATGCTCTGGTGTCAATGCTGTCCCCATAGAGGCGACTGCATTTTCTATCCCAGCTCGATAAGCCGCAATGACATCCATAAAGCCTTCCATGATATACATTTCATGTTGCTTTTTAGCGCTCGTCTTGGCTTGATCCAAATGATAGAGTTCATAACTTTTATTAAATAGACGGGTACTACGACTATTCTTGTACTTGGCTTGATGACTGCCATCCTCCGTCATTTTCCACAGCCTACCAGAAAAGGCAATGACCCGTCCACTATCATCCGTCAAGGGAAACATGATCCGATCCTGAAAGGCATCAAAAACCGTTCCAGCATCTGAGATTGTAAACAAACCCGAATCGGTAATCACTTTCTCGGAGAATTTCTCAGAGAGATTTCGATAGAGATAATTTCCTTCTGCTGGTGCTAAGCCCAATTGAAAATGTCGGATCACCTCATCTGTCAGTCCGCGTTCATGCAGATAGTGTCGCGCTTCTTCCCCCATCTTTGTCGTCATCAGAATCGCCTGATAGAATTTACTAGCTTCCTGATGAATCTCATAAAGTTCTTGGTTTGGATTGGCAGACGCTGGTTGGGCAGGTCTTGCCTGGTACTGAAGCGCAATACCAGCCTTATCTGCTACGATCTGGACCGCATCCATAAAGGCGACTCCACGGTAGTCCTCAATAAATTTAAAGACATCTCCAGAGCGACCACATCCGAAACAATGGTAAAACTGCTTATCTTCAACGACATTAAAGGAAGGAGTCTTTTCACCATGAAAAGGACAAAGGCCTAAAAAATTACGGCCAGCCTTGGTCAAAGAAACAACTTCTCCAATGACTTCAACAATGTTTACACTGTTTTTAATTTCTGCAATGAGCTCTTTATCAACCATAAACAGTGCCTCCATTTTACCATAGATTATCACTTTATATTTTATACTAAAAGTTAGTAAAAGTAAATTTTTTCCTACTGATTTCACACATAAAAGAAAAGATTTTCAACCTTTATCACTAATTTAAAAAAATTTAGGCATATTTCTTGTCAGCCAGTTTATTATCCGTTATACTATCATAGTAAAAAATTATTATGAAAGGACATATATAGGATATGTTAAAAGAATTGAAAGCTTTCCTCCTTCGTGGAAACGTTGTTGACCTTGCTGTTGCAGTAATCATCGGGGCTGCATTTGGAGCTATCGTTACATCATTTGTAAACGACATCATCACTCCACTTATTTTGAACCCAGCTTTGAAAGCTGCTGGTGTTGAAAAGATTGCTGAATTGACTTGGAACGGTGTCGCATACGGTAGCTTCTTGAGCGCTGTAATCAACTTCCTTGTTATCGGTACTGTTCTTTTCTTCGTGGTGAAAGCTGCTGAGAAAGCTCAAAACCTTGGTAAAAAAGAAGAAGCTGCTGAAGAAGAAGCTGCTGCTCCTACTCAAGAAGAGTTGCTTGCTGAAATCCGCGACTTGCTTGCAAACAAATAATTAGATAAAAAGATCCGATCTTCTAGCTGGAAGGTCGGTTTTTTTGTCTTCAATGGATGAGAAAAAACAAAAAACAGACCGAAGTCTGTTTCTGTATTCAATTAGAATTTTTTACGTTTACGAGCTGCTTCTGATTTACGTTTACGCTTTACAGAAGGTTTTTCATAGAATTCACGTTTGCGTGTTTCTTGAAGAGTACCAGCTTTAGTAACCGCACGTTTGAAACGACGAAGAGCATCGTCAAGAGATTCATTCTTACGTACTACTGTTTTTGACATATTTTTCACTCCCTTCAAGCCTAAAATCTTAATTATTTTATCACACTTTAATGGGGCTGTCAAGATCTTTTGAAACTTTTCTAGCCTCCCTAGCCTTTATGCTATTTCTTTTTACGACTTTTTCATTCTTCCTATTTTATGATACAATGGAAACAAAGAAAACCCTGAAGGAGATACCATGTCAGAAATTTATGATATTACGATTGTTGGGGGCGGACCAGTTGGTCTGTTTGCTGCTTTTTATGGCAATATGCGCCAAGTTAAAGTCAAACTGATTGATTCCTTACCTCAACTTGGAGGGCAACCAGCCATTCTCTATCCAGAAAAAAGTATCCTCGATGTACCCGGATTTACCAATTTAACAGGTGAAGAATTAAGCAACCGCTTGATCGAGCAAGTCAAGCGATTCGATACACCGATCTTCCTCAATGAAACCGTAGAGAATATTCAAAAAGAAGGTGATCTCTTCACCATCACTACTTCTCGCCAAGTGCATCAGTCTAAAGCAGTCATCATTGCCATGGGGGGAGGAGCTTTTAAACCCCGTTCCCTTGACATTGAGGGAGCTGATGCCTTCGATAACGTCCACTATCATGTTTCAAATATCCAACAATATGAAGGACAGCAGGTGACCGTCCTTGGTGGTGGGGACTCTGCTGTGGACTGGGCTCTTGCTTTTGACAAGATTGCTCCAACTACAATCGTTCACCGTCGGGACAACTTCCGTGCCTTGGAACATAGTGTAGAAGAACTCAAACAATCTTCTGTCAGCATCAAAACACCATTTGTTCCTAGCCGCTTGATTGGCGAAAATGGTCATGCCACTCATCTTGAAATCACAAAAGTTAAATCGGATGAAACCGAACTCCTCCCGATTGATCACTTATTTGTCAACTATGGCTTTAAATCTTCTATCGGAAACTTGAAAGAATGGGGTGTAGAATTGCAACGCCATAAAATCAAGGTGAATCAAAAACAAGAAACCAGCCTTCCTGGAATTTATGCTTGTGGAGACTGCTGCTTCTATGAAGGAAAGATCGATCTCATCGCTACAGGTCTGGGGGAAGCCCCGACAGCTGTAAACAATGCCATCAACTACATCTATCCAGATAAGAAAGTCCAACCAACGCACTCAACTAGTTTATAATAAAATAAGTTAATTGATTCTGAAAAGAAGTAAAAATGAGTCCCTATTTTTAGAACAAGTCAAGAAAATAAAAAAACTTTCCGCTGTGAGAAAAGTGACTGAAACAATACGTTTCAGTCACTCGGGAGTTTTGAGACATTAGGCTCAAAACTAAGTCATGGAACTTCTATGAAGTTCGCTGACGTCCGTACTCACCTAAGGAAAATTTTTAAAAAGACTTTATCCTCATTATGAAAGGCCTTTGGCCTTTTTTATTTGTCTAAATCGTCTGCTATCTTATTGATCTTACGCAAGCGGTGATTGACACCGCTTTTTGAAATAGGTTGTTGCAAACTATCTGCGATCTGCTGGATGGAATAATCTGGATGATTCATCCGGATATAGGCAACTTCTTGCAGGTCGCTTGGTAAACTCCCTAGACCGACCGTATCCACAATTTTGCTGATATTATTTATGGTTTTCATACTGGCTGTGACTGTGCGCTGGATATTGGCCATTTCGGCATTATTGGCCCGATTGAGGTCATTGCGCGTCTCTCTCATGACCTTGATGGACTCAAATTCCTGCATGGCTTGCATGGCCTCTACCACAATTAGAAAATCAATAATATCTTCCGCTCTTTGCAAATAGGTTACAACACCCTTTTTACGCTCGATGGTTTTTGCATCTAGTAAAAATCCTTGCATAAGAAGAGCAATTCCTTCCGCATGGTCTGTATAAACAGAATGAATTTCCAGCTGGTACTTCCCTTTTTCAGGATCTTTAATCGAACCGCTCGACAGAAAAGCACCCCGAAGATAAGCACGACTAGCTGCTTCATCTTCTAAAACACTAGCATCAATGCCTGTCTCAATCCCAAAGAAGGCATCTGCCAAATGCAAGTCAGCCAAAATCTCTTCCACCTTCTCATCCAAGAATACTGTGTAGACACGATTTTTTTTTAAGTTAGTTTTTTGGTGGTGGCGAATATCTGATTTTGCCTCATAGAAATGATGCAACAATTCATAGATATGACGAGCGATCTTGGCATTTTCTGTCGTTACCGAGAGCGTCAAGCCCCCCATTGAAATCCCAAGACTTCCAGACATCTTGATAATGGCAGCCAATTCACTTTTTTCAAATCGCTTGAGAGACAATAATTCTTCTTTGACACGAACCGTAAAACTCATTTTCTCACCTGCACAATCCGCATCAGCTCTTCAACTACTTTTTCGCCATCATGAAAGGCTCCTCCATTGACCAGCTTCAAGAAATCCGAAGAAATCACTTGGGGAACTTGCGAGTGGAGGCCCTTAAAATCGTGCTCTACCTGCACCAAATATTCATCAAATTTATTGCTGTTCATATAAGCTGCAGGAACCTGATTGATATTGACAAGGACAGTATCGATGAACTTTTCTCCCAAGTGTTTATGGAGCACAGAAACGTGGTCACTATCTGTAAAATGCTCGGTTTCTCCTCTTTGGGTCATAATGTTGCAAACATAGGATATCTGAGCTTTGGTTTCAAGGATGGCTGATCCAATCTCGTCAATCATCAAATTAGGAAGAATCGAGGTAAAGAGAGAGCCTGGACCCAAGACGACCATATCACTTTCAAGAATAGCTTCCACCACTTTTTTACTAGCCTTTGGGCGCTCTTGATCAAAGGTATTGGTCACATAGACATGATCAATCATGCCGGTGTAGTTGGCAATGTGGCTTTCTCCTACCACTTCTTTTCCATCTTGAAAGACGGCATGAAGGGTCAAGGGACTATCACTGGAAGGATAGATCTTGCCGGTCGTATGAAAGAACTTGGTTAACAACTGCATGGCATTATAGGTCGAGCCTTGCATCTCTGAAATCCCTGCAATGATCAAGTTTCCCAAAGGGTGTCCGGCCAAAGGGCCATCATCGTCTGCAAAGCGGTATTGAAAGACCTTCTCATAAAAACGAGGCATATCTGACATGGCAACCAGCACATTTCTAAGATCCCCAGGTGGTGTCAATTTTTGGATGTTCTTCCGCAATTCACCTGAACTCCCGCCATCATCGGCAACGGTTACAATAGCAGTGATATCGACTGGTTTCTTTCTCAGACTATCGAGAATAACAGAAATCCCTGTTCCTCCTCCAATAACAGTTACTTTAGGTTTTCTCATGAGCGATTCACCGTTTCTTTCCGTCTGTCCTTGTCTCTATGACTGCAATTGACCTGCCAATGACTTTCTAAATCATGCGATAAGCGCTCTGCAAAGGCTACCGAACGGTGTTGTCCACCGGTACAGCCCATAGCGATGGTGAGAACGGATTTACCCTCGCGTTTATAAGACGGTAAAATAGGAACAATCAAGTCATGGAGATGACGGTAAAAGTCTTCTGATTCAGGGTGGTCCATAACATAATCATAGACAGCCGGATCTTGACCAGTTAAATTCCTCAACTCCAATTTATAGTAAGGATTTGGAAGAAAACGCACGTCAAACACGAGGTCAGCGTCGATCGGAAGGCCATATTTAAAGCCAAATGACATGACCTCAACCCGAAAATCTGGCTGATTGTCTTGACTGGCAAATTGTTCTGCTATGGTTTTTCTTAAATTACGAGGCGTCAACTCAGTGGTATCCACTACATTTTGACTAATATTTTTTAATGGAGACAGGAGTTCTCTCTCTAGGGTAATCCCATCTAAAACACGACCATCTGCTGCTAGTGGGTGGCTACGACGAGTTTCTTTGTATCGTGCTACCAACTCACTGTCAGTAGCATCTAAGAACAAGACCTTAAAATCTAGATCTTCTTGGTTATCCAATTCATCCAAGACGGTACGAATTTCATTGAAAAATGAACGGCTCCTCATATCTACTACGATCGCCAATTTACTGTTATCTGGGCTGTGGCGCATGAGCTCAATAAATTTCAGCAAGAGCGCCGGTGGCATATTGTCGATGGTAAAGTAACCCAAATCCTCAAACGATTGGATGGCGACGGTCTTACCAGCACCGCTCATCCCTGTTACCATGACCAGTTGAATCTTACTTTCTGTCATTTTCTCCTCCCATAAATAAAACAGAGTGGCCTACAGTTTCCTGCTCTCCACTCTGTCTTTTTGTCTTTGAATGGTTATTAGGCATTGATTTCCGCAATAACTTCAATTTCTACCTTCACATCACGTGGCAGGCGTGCTACTTCAACAGCAGAACGAGCTGGAAACTCTGTAGTAAAGACTGTTTTATAGACCTCATTAAAAGGTACAAAGTCATTCATATCACTTAAGAAACAAGTGGTTTTCACCACATGGTCAAAGTCTGTCCCAGCCTCTTCCAAAATAGCCCCAATATTCTTTAAGACTTGCTCCGTTTGTTCTTGGATTGTTTCGCCAATGATTTCGCCTGTTTCAGGTGACAAAGGAACTTGTCCACTTGCAAAGAGAAGATTGCTTACGATTTTCCCTTGAACATAAGGTCCGATTGCTGCGGGTGCTTTATCTGTATGAATTGTTTTTGCCATCGTATTCTCCATGTCTTTTTACTTCTGCTGGTTTTCTTTTGCTAATTTTTCCCTCTGTAAGCGCAATTTGCGTTTAGGATTTAGCGTATTAAAGAGCTCTTCTAGTTTTTCAGCATTCCAAACATCGGCTGCTGAAACAAAATTTCCATTTTCATCTCGAAAAGATATTGGTTTATCTCCCACTGAAAAAGCCTCACTTCTAATTTGGAATCCTTGATCCACAAGGATCACACTTAATCAACAAATTCAAATTCAAATTTACCGATCCGAACGATATCGCCATCTTTTGCCCCACGCGCACGGAGAGCTTCATCAACCCCCATGCCACGCAATTGACGAGCAAATTTCATGACCGCTTCATCACGATCGAAATTGGTCATATTGAAAAGCTTTTCAAGTTTTTCACCAGACAAGACCCAAGCGGCATCGTCATCCCGACTAATGTCAAAGGCTGGCTGGTCTTCATCAAAGCCGTAGTATACTTCTTCTTGTGCCATTTCATCTTCTGAATACAAGAGGAATTCTGGCGTTTTGTCTAACAATTCTGCTGTTGCTTCTAACAAATTGTCCAAACCTTGATGTGCCAAACTAGAGATTGGGAAGATCTGTGGCAATTCATCAAACTCATCGTAATTGGCTGCCAATTTCTTCTTGAATTCTTTCAAGTTTTCTTGGCTCTCTGGCATATCCATCTTATTTGCCACGATAATCTGAGGACGTTCCATCAAACGAAGATTATAGGTTTCAAGCTCTTTATTAATTTGAACATAATCTTCATAAGGGTCGCGTCCTTCACTGGCTGACATATCAATAACATGCAAGATAACCCGGGTGCGCTCGATGTGGCGAAGGAACTGGGTTCCTAGTCCAACACCTTGGCTAGCTCCTTCAATCAATCCAGGAAGGTCTGCGACTGCAAAGGATTCACCTGATGGCGTCCGAACCATGCCCAAGTTTGGAACGATGGTAGTGAAATGATAAGCTCCAATCTTTGGTTTGGCTGAAGTGATGACACTGAGAAGGGTTGATTTCCCAACAGAAGGGAAGCCAACCAAACCAACGTCTGCCAAGACCTTGAGTTCTAATTCGAGTTCGCGTTCCTGACCAGGTTCCCCATTCTCAGAAATCTCTGGAGCTGGATTCTTTGGAGTAGCAAAACGAATGTTTCCACGTCCGCCACGGCCACCGTGTGCGACAATGTACTCTTGTCCATTTTCAACTAGGTCAGTGATGACCTTGCCAGTCTCAGCATCTCGGACGGTCGTTCCTTGAGGAACTCGTACATAGAGATCTTCTGCCCCACGTCCGTGCATCCCTTTGGTCATTCCTTTTTCCCCATTTTGGGCTTTGAAATGCCGGTTATAACGGAAGTCCATTAGAGTACGCAAGCCTTCGTCTACTAGGAAGATGACATTGCCACCACGTCCTCCATCACCCCCCCAAGGTCCACCATTGGGGACATATTTTTCACGACGAAAGGCCACCATGCCATCGCCGCCATTTCCAGCCTTGACCTTTATCTTGGCTGTATCTAAAAACATACTCATAAATAGATGATTTCCTTTATTCCTGCTTGCATCTTAATAAGAAAGAGCACCAATTGCAGTTGCAAAGATTGCACCAACGGTGACAATCAACATAATCACAATCACGACCATCGTAATCATTTCAAATGGTGTTTTTTTACGTTTTCCGTTATCTCCAAAAGCCACTTCTAAATACCTCGATTACATTAAATTCATTAGTAGCCCTATTTTACCACGAATGAGAGGATTTTTCAAATCGAGCCTACACAAAAAGACCAGACATGAGGCTGATCTCTTTGTGCCAAGAGGTGTTTCTTTCCATGAACAGAAGGTATTAAAGCTCGTACACTGGACTAATAGGTATGGTCCATCTATAAACCCGACTTTTGAACACAAAAACTCACACCTAGACACATTCATTTTTAGAGTCCAATTTCTGCTTGGACAACTGCAGCAATGGTATCCACATAGTAGTCCACTTCTTCATTGGTTGGTGCTTCTGCCATCACTCGAAGGAGGGGTTCAGTTCCACTTGGACGTACCAAAATACGTCCATTTCCTGCCATTTCTGCTTCCATTTTTTCAATGATTTCACGAATAGCAGACACTTCCATCGCCTTGTCTTTCATGCTATTTTCAACCCGGATATTGACCAGTTTTTGCGGATAAATGGTCACTTCTGCAGCCAATTCAGATAATTTCTTGCCGGTTTCTTGCATGATTTTTGTCAATTGTACACCTGTTAATTGGCCATCACCAGTTGTGTTGTAATCCATGATGACTACGTGACCAGATTGCTCACCACCAAGGTTGTAACCAGACTTGCGCATTTCTTCGACGACATAGCGGTCTCCAACAGCTGTAATTTCTTTTTGAATTCCTTTCGCATCCAATGCCTTATGGAATCCGAGATTGGACATGACGGTCGTGACGATCGTATTTTTCTCGAGCAAGCCCTTGCTTGAAAGGTAAGAACCGATGATGTACATGATCTTATCGCCGTCTACGATCTCTCCATTTTCATCCACTGCAATTAAGCGATCGCTGTCTCCATCAAAGGCAAGACCAATCGCTGCGCCAACTTCTTTTACTTTCTCTTGCAAATGTTCTGGGTGAGTAGAGCCAACCCCATCATTGATGTTCAAACCATCTGGGTTTTCACCGATGACGGTCAATTGAGCTCCCAAATCTGCAAAGATTTGACGGGCACTTGTTGAGGCTGCACCATTTGCTGTATCTAAGACTACGTGTATACCCTCGAGTTGGACCCCTGTCGATACAAGGAATTCTTGATACTTACGCAAGCCTTCTGGATATTCCATAACCGTTCCTAAACCTTGCGCACTTGGACGTGGAAGGGTATCTTCAGCGGCATCAAGCAAGGCCTCAATTTCAAGTTCACGATCATCATCCAATTTGAAGCCATCACCACCAAAGAATTTGATGCCATTGTCCAAGGCTGGATTGTGGCTAGCAGAAATCATAACTCCGGCGCTGGCTTTTTCCGTACGAACTAGATAAGCGACACCTGGTGTTGCAATCACACCCAACTTGTAGACACGAATTCCAACAGATAAGAGGCCAGCAATCAAGGCATGCTCTAACATTTCACCAGAAATACGCGTATCACGTCCAACAAATACCAAGGGTGTTTCTTCTTCATGTTGGCTCAATACATAGCCACCGAAACGACCTAATTTAAAGGCCAATTCTGGCGTTAATTCTACATTTGCTTCTCCACGGACACCGTCCGTTCCAAAATATTTACCCATTCTTTATTACCTTTTTTACTTTCTAATTACTTGAACTGGAGGAGGTCGACGACGAACTGCTTGAGCTTGACGTAGACGAACTACTCTTTGTGGTTATTTGAATCCGTGTTTCACTCGGATTTACCAGACCTGGTAGACCCTCTCCTTGAGCATCTACCGGATTTAATGAAAGAGTTCCACTATAATTTCCACTGATGATCTCACTGGATGGGAAGACAGCTTCGACATGATCAATGCGACTCAATGTTTCTTGATCACTCGTTACTTCTACCTTTGTTGTTTCGAGAGAAACATCCGTTACCGTAATTCCATCCACGATTTGATTGTCCGGGATCGTGGCTCTGACAGCAAACGATTTTTTCGCTTTCTTCCCGATCTTTACAGACACTTTCTGAGGCTCTACGGTTGCGGTCAAACCAGCCGGAAGATCTTCTACAATCAACGGTACTTCGACGGTACCTTCCTTGGCCTTACGAAGATCCGCTACCACGCGAAATTTTCGCGTTCCCGGTTGCATTTCGCTTGCTAGAGCGACCCGGTTTGAACCCTTTAGAAAGACCGTTACCTCTGATGTTAACCCACTGACAAAGTATGTCTTGTCATTGTACTTGGCATCAATTGGAATATTGGTCAAGGTATTGGTGTAGGTCTCTGAACTCACTTGTCTTGCGCTACTATTATTTTGAAAATTAAAGGAAGACGCATTGATAAACAAGATAAAGGACAATAAGACGGAAGAGAAAACATAAAGAAATTCTTTTTTAGATCTCATTTTGTGACCCTCCCAAATAGACGCTCTTTCCAACTAGTCGTTTTATTCTCTTCAGGAACCAAGAAGGCTCTCAATTCTGCCTCAAACTCTTTTAAGGTTAAATCGTGAAGGAAGGTTCCATTATAAGTCACAGAGATCCCACCCGTTTCTTCTGATACCACAAAGGTAAAGGCATCCGAAACTTCAGATAAACCAATGGCTGCGCGGTGACGTGTTCCAAACTCTTTTGAAATTCCAGTGTTTTCGGTCAAGGGCAGGTAGGCACAAGAAACAGCTATTTTATCATTGCGGACAATGACGGCACCATCGTGTAAAGGAGTATTAGGAATGAAGATATTAATCAGCAATTCTCCTGAAATTTCTGCATCTAGAGGAATCCCTGTGGAAATATATTCCTGAAGGGTTCTGGCTCCTTGAATGGCTACCAAGGCACCAATCTTACGTGGGCTCATATAAGCTACTGCCTTGACATAGGCCTGCACCATCTTCTCTTCCTGACTGACTTCACTCGTCGTAAAGAATTCTATCGCTCGACCCAGACGTTCTAAACCAATCCGAATCTCAGGGGAGAAAATCACAACCAGGGCGATAACCCCATAGGTAATCACTTGATTGATCAGCCATGAAATAGTCGTGAGACCTAAGAAATTGGCTAAAAACTGCACCAAGAAAAAGATAATAACTCCACGAACCAAAATCATGATCTTGGTCCCGACGATGGCCTTGATCAAAAAATACAACAACCAAGCCACCAGGGCAATATCGATGATATTGATAACAACACTCCACCAATTTGGGAACAAACTGGTCCAAAATTGTGGATTTGTAAACTGTTGAATATTCATATTCTCATACCTACCACTTCTCTAAAAGACATCATCCTATTATAACACGTTTCAACAGATTTTTCTGTAACCTTCTGATGCTTTTTATGATAAAATATGATTTATGAAGATAAATACAACCTTGGGCCTTCTGGCAGGAAAGCTTTCCGGCTCTATTCTAGAAAAAATGGGGCGGGGATCAACCCTACCAGGTAAAGTAGCCCTCAAATTTGATAAAGATATTCTCAGTCAACTGGCAAAAAACTATGAGATTGTTGTGATTACAGGGACAAATGGGAAAACCCTGACCACTGCGCTAACCGTAGGTATTCTCCAAGAAGCTTTCGGACCGATTTTAACCAATCCAAGCGGGGCCAATATGATCTCTGGGATTACAACGACCTTCTTACGAGCTAAGCATTCGAAATCAAATCGACCGATTGCGGTACTTGAGATTGACGAGGCCAGCCTCTCTCGGATTTGTGATTATATCCAGCCAAGCCTTTTTGTGGTCACCAATATTTTCCGGGATCAGATGGACCGTTATGGAGAGATCTATACGACCTACCAAATGATTTTGGATGCCATTCACAAGGTCCCAACTGCGACGGTTCTGCTAAATGGAGATAGTCCGCTCTTTAATAGTCAAACCTTGTCCAATCCGATCCAATATTATGGATTTGATACAGACAAATCAGAGCCACAGCTAGCCCATTACAATACGGAAGGAATCCTCTGTCCACATTGCCACAACATCCTCAAGTACAAGCTCAATACCTATGCTAACCTGGGAGATTATATTTGTGAGCACTGTGGGTTCCACCGGCCCCCTCTGACCTATGCCGTATCGGACCTCCTTTCTTTAACTCATCGATCTTCCAACTTCCGGATCCAAGGGCAAGATTACCACATCAATATCGGTGGTCTTTACAACATCTACAATGCCTTAGCAGCTGTCTCTGTTGCTGGATTCTTTGGAGTACGGCCCGAAGTCATCAAACAAGGATTTGATCGCAGTCGCGCTGTCTTTGGTCGCCAGGAAACCTTTAAGATTGGGGATAAGGAATGTACCTTGGTCCTGATTAAAAATCCGGTTGGAGCTACTCAGGCTATTGAAATGATTAAACTAGCGCCGTATCCCTTTAGCTTGTCGGTTCTCCTCAACGCCAATTATGCAGACGGAATCGATACGAGCTGGATTTGGGATGCTGACTTTGAGCAAATCACCCAGATGGACATCCCAGAGATCAACGCTGGCGGAGTGCGCCACTCTGAGATTGCTCGACGACTTCGGGTCACTGGCTATCCTGCTGAACAGATCACAGAAATGGCTGATTTGAAGGAGGTCTTCCAACGCATCCAGCAACAGGAAACCCCTCACGCTTACATTTTAGCTACCTATACAGCCATGCTAGAATTCCGTGAACTCTTGGCCCAAGAACACCTGATTGAAAAGGAGATGCACTAATGACTTATACTTCCCTAGAATCTTCTGATCAGGCACAGTATCCCTACAGCCTGCGCATTGCCCATCTCTATGGCAACTTAATGAATACCTACGGGGACAACGGGAACATCCTCATGCTCAAGTACGTTTCGGAAAAACTTGGAGCCCATGTCACAGTGGATATCGTCTCTCTCAAAGACCGGTTCGCCCCTGATGCCTATGATATCGCCTTTTTCGGCGGAGGACAAGACTACGAACAGACTATTGTATCTGAGGACCTACCAGATAAAAAAGAAGATCTCGAACGCTTTATTCAGGATGATGGCGTGGTACTTGCTATCTGTGGTGGCTTTCAGCTTCTAGGCCAATACTACATTGAAGCTTCTGGCAAACGCATTGAAGGACTCGGCATTATGGGCCACTATACGCTCAACCAAGTCAACAACCGCTATATCGGCGATATCAAAATCCATAACGAAGAATTTAACGAAACCTATTATGGTTTTGAGAACCACCAAGGTCGGACTTTCTTGGCTGAGGATGAAAAACCGCTGGGCAAGGTCGTCTACGGAAATGGGAACAACAAAGAATATGGGGGCGAAGGGGTTCATTACAAGAACGTCTTTGGGAGCTACTTCCACGGTCCTATCTTATCCCGAAATGCCAATTTGGCCTATCGCCTAGTGAGCACTGCTTTAAAAAATAAATATGGTAAGGACCTTTCCCTACCGGCTTATGAGGATATTCTAAGCCTAGAGCAGCCAGAGGAATACGCTGATGTGAAGAGCAAGGCGCCTACTGAACAATAAGGAGATAATGATGAACAAAAATAATCTACACTACATTGCTTTATTACTTTTAATTTTATTGATTGCTGGTATTTCCCTTGCAAACATGCAAACGGTCACCGTGAATTTCCTCTTGGTTCAATTTAAATTGCCCTTGATCATTCTGATCTTGCTCTGTGTCCTCTTGGGTGCATTTGTCATGACCTTGGTTAATTTTTCAAAGGGCTTCTCCCTAAAAAAAGAGCTCAAGAGCACTCAAAAGCAACTGGAAGAAGAAAAGAAAGAAGTTAAAGCAGAAGAAAAAGATAACAACTAAAAAAACACCGAATGAACTACATCCCAAAAGTTAGACAGATAAAATCTGACTTTTGGGGTGTTTTTTATATAGATAGAATTCCAGAATCTTCTCAACAGTTTTTTAACCCTAAATTGTAAAGAATCCTCATAATAACGATACAGGCCTTATATATCTAATGTTTAATTGACATGATTCCATCCTAACTAGTTAGATTTTCAAATGCTTTATGTGAGGTATATTCCAAATCATAACTATTAGACACACTAATATAGCCTGTTTGCTTTATTAGCCTGAAACGGTTTTCTACATTGTCACTTATCATCAGAATCAATGATTCCTTTCTCATTTTTCTAAACCATAATATTAGATGAGAAAAAGACTTGAAGCACCACCACGTACTCCAAGTCCTTCTTCAAGATGCTTTGTATTTAATTGAATCCAATTTCCTTAACGATAATTCATCTTCCATCCATCTTCAACAACAATTGGTGCAAGACTTCTCAAATAGTCGATGAAAGGATAATAGGCCTCCATATTACTTTTGTTTATTTCAAAAACATAAGGCCTGCGACTTGAATAAAAGATAATCTTCATCTTGTAGCGATAAAAACTTTTTCTATGGACTCTAAAAAGTTTGATTTCTTCAATGTCATCTACTGGTAGTATTTCAAAATCCATGCCGTAAAACACGAGGATGCCCTGGTGCACAAGGAGTTCTAGTTTTTTGTCACTGTAGTCCGCATCTTTCACCAATTTCTCTGGTTGATTCGCATAACTTGGAAACAATGTATTAAAGAGCATGAACTGTCTACGTATATATAAAATTCTTCTGATTGTATTGATGAAGAAAAAGAATGCCACAAGTCCCACCAATACAGGTCCCACGAGAAAATGAGCTACCCCTCTGTCGTCCATCAAATCAAGAAGATGCGTCGTATCGACAGTAGCCCCTCCTTTCGAAAGGTCGCTTTGGTTAAATCTCTCTTGAATGATGTCCTTAAATTCTTGGCTAATAATGACGATATCTGAACTTTTATTTCTCCTGCGAATTTCAGGAAGCACCTGTACATGAAGATAAAAGTCAGAAGATTCCAAAGGATTTTCTTGAGGAGCGAGTACGTCTTTCATCTCAAGTAGTTTATTTATACTTCCTTTAATGACGACCTTCATCGCTGTGACACCATATTCATGTTTGACTAAATAATAAGTATTATTCTTTCTTTCAATCGGGTTAGGATCAATATCCAACACTTTAATCGCTAATACATCATCACTATTCTCTGCCTTATAGACATAACCTTGCTGATACAATTTTTCCGGGTTCGTATTCATATGAATAGCTGGCTGTACATCAAAATAGCAAACAACCGATAAAACAACAACGACACACCAGTCAAATAGTGTCCTAACAAATATCTTTTTGTTCATCTTACTCTCCGTTGATTACCCTAGGAGTCTAAAATCCACTTTCAATCCTAAGTTATATTCTTCATTTAAATATTCCACAAGATCCTTGAGACGTAATAAATGTCTTCTAAAGAGAATCGAGTCGTATTTCTTATTTTCATATTCAAAACGCAAATGAATCTTCATGCCGCCTTTTCGTCTGTTCTCTACCTCAGGAATCACTTTAACACTTAGATAGAATCCACTTGATTCTAATGGGTTTTCTTGATTAGGAACTCTAGCTTTCATTTGCAGCAATGAATAGACAGTATGATAAGTTGCTTTCATGGCCGTAACGCCATATTCATGCTTAATTAAAAAGTATTGGGCCTCATCTGTTTTAACTGGAATTAGGTCTATGTCCAATACCTTCACAGCCAAAACATCCTCACTATCTTTCGACTTATAAACTAAGCCTTGCTGATACAATTTTTGAGGAGGCTCAAGGGAATGTAGACCTGGTATTGCCTGGAAGTAGCTATAAACTAGCAAGCCTATCGCTAATAACCAAACTCCTAATGATCTCATAAATACATTTTTATTCATTTATGTTTTCCTTCTTATTTGACGAATAACTAACAAAACCAGTCCAGATGAAAGTGATCAACGGCCAAACTGTCAAAAACGAATTAAAAGGCATGATTCTCAAAACAAGAGAACTTATGCTATAAACAGATTGGATAAAGTCATACCAGTCCGATAGACTGGGATGTTAAACATCTCTAATAAGGCATCACTTATTTAAATTTTACCAGAAAAAGCTAAGGATAGAAACCAGAAATTGCTTTCCCAAAACAGGTTTTCTTTTTTTACTCTTTTCTCACCCTCATTTCCATCAAACTAAATACGGAAGAGTCAACTTTCTATGAGGTCTCACTACGAAAAAAAGACCTTGAAAAAGTCTATCTTTTCAAGATCTTTAACTTGGTACTTCCTATAGAATAATGTAGCCTTCTCTCAAGACAGGATTGTGACTAAAGCGTCAACTTCCTATCCATTCTTTTAGCATAAACTGATGCAATCGCTGAAAAGAGAATAATCCCAGCTCCAATCAAGAAAAATGATTCCATACGGACGCTTGGCAACCAAGTCATCAACCCTTTGGCGATGGGCATAAAGAGAACAGCCAAGGTATAAATTGTGCTCAATACTCTACCTAGATAATCATCTTCCACCTTGGTTTGTACTTGGGAAAAAACGTGGATGTCGAAAATGGTCACAAAAAATTCACAGACCAGATTTCCTGAAAAGGAAAGATAAGGTGGAAGGGGCAAGCCCATTATGAACACTCCTATCCCTGCCATAAGCAGTAAAAACAGGAGAATTCTCATACTTGATTTCATTTTATTGGCAACAAGTGCTCCTAGAATAGATCCAATAGCTCCCAGCGTTAGAATAGTCGCATAAGCTCCTTTAACCCCGTATAGACGATTCGAGAAGGGAAGTAAAAACTCAAAAGCTGCAAAAAAGAAATTGACGCTAGAAGCCACTAATAAGAGAAAGAAAATCTCTTTCTGATGCCAGATATAGTCTAACCCATCCTTGATATCAGAAAAAATATCTTTCCCGGTAAACTGTTTCCTCTCTTGAACCTTAGCTTCTTCTTTCGGAAGGAAAGCCACTAGGACGAAAGCAATGAAAAAGGTCAGTGCATCTAATAAGAGGGTCGCATGAAGACTGGCAAATTGTAGAACTAGGAAAGAAAAAACAGGTGAACAGACACTAACAACCTGTAGGACTAACTCCAAGTGAGCGTTATAGGTCACAATCTCTTCTTTCTCTACTACCTCGGTAATAATGGCTTTATTGGCAGGTCGAGAAAAACCAAAGGCAATGGCCTGAACAATATTGGCAAAAATAAGAGCCGCAATCATCAAGCTATCATTTGTGATAAAAGAAATCGCCAAACAAAGGAGTCCACAAACCAAGTCGGTCGTCATCAAAATCTTGCGACGAGAAAAACGGTCTGAAATCACTCCTCCAAAAGGATTCACGAGAATCCCTGTCACTAACTCAGAAATCTGATAGATCCCTAATACCGTCTTTCCTATAGTACCCATCGAGGCCAGCCAGACACTATTCCCATAATCATAGAGCATATTTCCAATTTTGTTAATAGCTCCACGACTAATTAATTGGACCGCATGTCGGTTCATAAAATCTCCTTTATCACTGTCCTATTTAGAACATTCATTTTTTACAAATTTATCAAAGTGTTCTTGATAATAGGCCACCTGCTCTGGCAGTCCCAGCACATCAAAGATATGCATGGCTTCCTGCATTTGCTGCCGCCCTTCTTCTGTTTGCCCCTTTTGATACAGGGCAAATCCCTTGAGATAATGAAAGACATTGCGTTCGTAGAGCTTGATGCTCTTGCCGATAATCTTTTCTACATAGGATTCAAAATAGCTGGCGTTTTCAAAAGAACGGTGTTCTAAACAATGCTGGTAGCAATTCAGAGCTAGAATCAAGACCAGTTTTCGATGGCGACCAATTTCTTTGTAAAAATCTTCTCGCTCCATCACTTCTCTCCCAAGCCGTGTGACATAGTCTACCTCATAAAAGCTGTAGAGATTGCCAAAGAGGATCAATTCATACATGGTCCACTCTTCCGTTTGAAAGAGGTAATCCGCCACCTTATCCAGATCACGCTGCTTCATCGTGAAGCTGGCATCTCTCTGGCAAATCAGGCCTTGTAGCAGAATCCAGTTCAATTCAAAATAGAGGGGATTGGTGGAATGTTTGGCTTTTTCAAGTTGTTCTCTTTGAAGCTTTTGAAAACCCGCAATATCATTTGAATAGTAAAGTGGAATAATCTGGGCCATCAAAGCAACATGCTCATGGTGTTGAAAATTTCTGGCCTTATCCATAAAATTCTCAATCGTCACATGGATATTGTCCAAAATGTCAAAGAAGCGCGACGCAGCCAGATCCGACTCCCCCAATTCAAAACGGGATAACTGGGAGGTCGAGCAGGCCTCTCCAGCAGCTTCTTTTAACGAATAATTTTTACTGATCCGAAATTCACGAAAAACTTTTCCAAGATCGTCCATCTATTCCACCTGCTCTGACAGTTCTGCCCACTCTTCCATGACCGCTTCCTGCTGGACAGTCAGTTGATCCAGCTCGCTTTGGAGTTGAACCAAGTCGGCTGCATCGTTGGTGCTATGCATGGTTCCGGTGATATCTTGGATTTTTTGATCCAGCTCTTCCATCTCTGCTTCCAATTGCTCAATGCGACGGGTGATTTTTCGGAGTTCCTTCTGGCTTTGCTTTTGCAGGTGATAGTCATTGCTGGTGACTTCTTCGGTCGAAGAAACAGGCACAGCTTCTGCTTGTGCTGCAGCAAGGGCCTCTAACTCAGCTTTTTTCTCCAGATAATAGTCGTAGTCGCCTAGGTAAAGAGTTGAGCCCTCTTCTGAGAGTTCCAAAACTTGTGTAGCCACCCGATTGATAAAGTAACGGTCGTGGCTGACAAAGAGCAAGGTGCCGTCAAAATCAATCAAGGCATTTTCCAGCACTTCCTTGCTATCGATGTCCAAGTGGTTAGTCGGCTCATCGAGAATCAAGAAATTGTTATTTTCCATGGACAGCTTGGCCAAGAGCAGACGCGCCCGCTCTCCACCTGACAGCATGCCGACAGTTTTCTTGACATCATCCCCTGAGAAAAGAAAGGCTCCCAGGCGATTGCGGATCTCCACTTCTGGTGTCAGTTTAAAGTCATTCCAGAGCTCATCCAAGACACTGTTGTGAGGGGTTAGCTTACTCTGAGTCTGGTCATAGTAGCCCACCTCGACATTAGCCCCAAAGCGAGCTTCCCCCTTGATAAAAGGAATCTGCCCGACGATGGACTTGATAAGAGTAGATTTCCCGATTCCATTTGGTCCTACAATAGCGACCGCATTCATCTTGCGGATATCCAAATTAATTGGCTCTGACAGGATTTGATTGTCATAGCCGACGGCTGCCTCTTCTACTGTTAAGACGACATTTCCCGATGTCTTATCAGAATGGAAGGTCATATGAGCAGACTTAGTCCCAGCTTCCGGCTTGTCTAGGCGCTCCATTTTTTCCAACTGCTTGCGCCGAGACTGGGCCCGTTTGGTGGTCGACGCCCGCACCAAATTGCGATTAACAAAGTCTTCCAACGCCGCGATTTCTTTTTGTTGCTTCTCGTAGTTCTTGGCTTCGGTCAGGAGTTTTTGCTCTTTTTGCTCGACAAAGCTGGAGTAATTGCCGACATAGCGGTCCAAAGAATGCTTGGTCAAGTCCAAGGTAATGGTAGCAACTTTATCGAGGAAATACCGGTCGTGGCTGACAATGAGAAGGGCCCCACTATAATTAACCAAGTAATTTTCCAACCAGGCGATGGTCTCAATATCCAAGTGGTTAGTCGGCTCGTCCAGTACCAAGAGATTTGGTTTTTCCAAGAGCATCTTGGCCAGAGCGAGGCGGGTATTTTGCCCACCAGACAGCTCTTCAATCTTCATCTGCCACATAGACTCATCGAACTTAAAGCCGTTGAGAATGGCGCGGATATCTGCCTCATAGGTGAAGCCACCAGCCTGACGGAATTCTTCTGATAGACGATCATAATCCTGCATGAGTTTTTCTAAGTCAGCCCCAGTTTTTTCCCCCATCTCAAGCTCCATTTGACGCAAGCTTTTCTCCGTTTTACGGAGGTCGTCAAAGACATGGAGCATCTCATCGTAGATGGTATTAGATGACTCAAAGCGACTATCCTGGGCCAGATAGGAGAGAGAAAGGTCCCGTTTTTTATTGATTTCCCCAGAAGTCGGCTCTTCTTCTCCCACCAAGATTTTTAAGAGCGTAGACTTGCCGGCTCCGTTCTTTCCGACCAGGGCAATCCGGTCCCGTTCATCCACTTGCAGGCTGATATTATCAAAAAGAACCTCCCCTGCAAAAGAGCGTTCAATTTTGTTGGCTTGTAAAATAATCATGTCCCTATTTTACTATCTTTTTACGGATTAAACAAGAAAAGACGAGCCATCAAAAAAATCCTGAGCCCCTTGAGGCTCAGAACTTTTAGAAAGTATTTTAAAACTTATTCTTCCTTGTATAATTGTCGGACTGCTTCCACATCTGTATCCTGGATACTGTAGAAGGAGCCAGCCGGTTGCATGACCGATTCTCCATCAGTGTGGTCCAGCCCAATCGCATGGCCTAGCTCATGCTCTGCTGTATTGACAATCCGATCATAACTATAGTTATAGACATAATTTAAAAGATAATGGCGATTGAGACGCACTGTAATGTGGGTGAAGCGGTTGGTTAAGAGGTTGGTCTGAGAGGCAGTCTCTCCTGCAGCAGAAACGGATGCGTTATCCATTTCCGTCAAGACCACATTAGCCTCTTTTTCATTTGTAACCAACTTGAAGGTAAAGGCGCCTGTTTGGTTCCAAGCCTCAATAGCATCCCGATAAGCTTTTACAAAAGTTTGACTGATATTGGGATCCAGGTAGACCGTGGCTTCCGCTTTTTCCCAGCGAGCCCCACTATGCTCATGATTGTCGGTCTGCGTGGTCTGTGAGCTAGGCGCCATCCCAAAGCGCGATGCAAAACCCTGATCTCCAAATAAATTGCCGACTTGATAGACAACCTTTTGAGCAGCTCGTCCAAACCCATCCATACCAGAACTAGGAGAATCTGTGAAATAGATGATCCCCACTAAAACGAGAAAACTGATGGCAATGGTCCAGAAAAATCCCCAAAAAAGACTCCAAGCCATGCGAAGGATTCCTTTGAAAAATCGAAAGATGGTTCTCATACATTCTCCTTTCTCTTAAAGAAGGTATGCAATTGTAACACCCCATTCTTAAAAATAACTTAAATAGCCATGCTTTCCAGCTTATTGATGGACGGTTACTTTGCCTGTCTGGTAATCCAGGCTAATCCCACTTTGAACATTAGGAACAAAAACATTGAATTCAAGCGTCCCGTCACTCGATTTGGCTTCGATATGAGACCCCAAAGGAATCAAATCTTCTGGCTGATTGTAGATCAAGGTCACCCGATAGCGGATCCGCTTGTTCTTATCCAGTGCTTTTCGAACCAGGGTCTCGTAGTAGTTTTGGCCAGTGGAATGAGGATCATTGGCTTGATTGGACCACGATGTCTGAACGGCGATATTTTTGGGATTGCTAGTCGAAGCATCGAAACCTTTGAGATTGCCGATCAAGGCGTAGCCCAATAAATGGCCCCGATCCACAGCATGGTCATACTCACCGGACAGATTGTGGACCTGATGCCAACCTGCTGGTTTCCAATCGGTTAGGCCACTACCTGTTGCATCTCGATCTCTGTACTGGCGAGTCGCCTTGGTCATAATAGCGTTCGCAACCGTCGGCACGGTCTTTCCATTGACTTCTTTTGTCTTGTTATCCGCATAGGGTTGACTAGCCACACTGGCATCCAGATCTGTGCGATTCCCCTTAACTACAAAGGCTCCAGCACCATTCCATTCCAAGTCATTCCCCAATTGCGAACGGGCAGATTTCGTTAGTACCGAGCTGGCTAACTCTTTACTAGGTGTTTCTTGTTGGCTACTAGTCACCACCGAAACAACCTGATCTGTCGCTTCTTTTACCGTCGGTTGATTAAAATAATAGCCCCCGATAGCTAGGGCCGTTGCCACCACAAAACCTGCTAGGGTTTGTTTGGTTCGTTTCGTGAATACTTGTTTTGTCATATATCTCTCCAAAAAAGAGCAGCGCTAGATGGGTCACTGACTCGATTCGCTGCTCTCCTTTTTACTCAATTTTAGTTAAAAGCTTATTTGCCTGTTAGTTTTCCAATAATATCTGACCAAGTGTCAGGAGAGAGAATGGACAATGGATTCTTTCCATCTCCAATCACTCCATAGCCAATGACCAAACCAATTGCAAAAATAATGATTCCGATCACAGCCAAAAGAAGGACAATTCCTAGCTGTTTACCTACATAGCGAAGATTAGTTTTCATCGTCTGCTTCCTCTACACGTTTCACATCTGCACCTAGCGCCACCAATTTCTCATGGAATTGATAATAACCACGGTCTAAGTGACTTAATTTGCTGACTTTCGTCTCTCCTTCTGCTACCAAGCCCATCAAGACCAGGGTTGCACTCGCACGTAAATCGGTCGACATGACCTCTGCACCTTGGAAGTTTTCTCCTCCAACGATACGAGCTGTATCCCGCATAATATCTGAGTGAACGCCCATCCGACGCATTTCTTCCAAATGCTGGAAGCGATTCTCAAAAAACGTTTCAATCATGGTAGACTCACCTTTAGCCATGGCCATCAAGGCTGTAAATTGAGCCTGCATATCGGTTGGAAATCCTGGATAGGGAAGAGTTTTAACGGTCACTGGACGAAGTTTACTGATATCCGATTGAATCCGAATTCCATTTTCTTCTTCGGTTACCGTCACACCCATCTCCTGCATCTTAGAAAGCAGGGGACGGTTGTGTTCCCAAATGGCATCTTCAATCAAGACATCTCCGCCAGTCATAGCTGCTCCAATCATAAAGGTTCCAGCTTCGATACGGTCTTGCACAACATTGTGGTCTGCCCCATGCAAGCTCTCCACACCGACGATAGTTAAGGTCTCAGTTCCTGCCCCCTTGACATTAGCTCCCATTTTATTAAGCAAGAGTGCTAGGTCAACAATTTCAGGTTCCCGTGCAGCATTTTCAATCACAGTGACTCCATCTGCCAAGGTTGCGGCCATCATAATATTTTGCGTCGCCCCTACTGATGGGAAATCCATATAGATATGTGCTCCCTTTAGACGATCTGCTTTCGCTTCAATATAACCGGCTGTTTGTGTAATTTCAGCCCCCATGGCTTCCAGACCTTTGAGATGGAGGTCAATTGGACGACTACCGATCGTACAGCCTCCAGGCATGGAAACTTTGGCATGCCCATTGCGTGCCAAGACAGGACCCAAGACAACGATAGAGGCCCGCATCTTGCTCACATATTTATAAGGAGCCTCCTCTGATAATTCATCTTGTGCATCAATAACAATTGTATTTTCTTCCTCATTAAAAGTCACTTGTGCATTCAAACCACGTACAACATTGTTCATTGTGAAAACATCTGATAATACAGGTACGTTTTTCAAGATTGTCACGCCCTCGCTTGCTAGGACTGTTGCAGCAAGAAGAGGAAGAACAGCATTTTTTGCACCTTCGATTTTAACAGTTCCAACCAGTCGATTATGACCACCATTAATGATTATTTTTTCCATACAAGATCGATCTCCAATTTCTTAAAGTCACGCCTTCTATCATACCATATTTTTTATAAAATGTGGTTAGAAATTTCCAATAAATAGCTGCCGACTCATCTCATAGACACTGATAAAAAATGAGCTAGCTAGAAACCCGATTCCAACACTGATCATCAGGATCAAAAAACGGATTTTAACAGCATTTTCAGCACTTATTTTTAAAAACTTTTCCCATCGAACCAAGTTCAATAAAAGGTAATAGGCAAAAAAGATAAACAATAGATGGCTTGAAAGGTTAAAAATCATTTGAATCATACAGCTATTATACCATATTTGGTCCTTACTTTCTTCTTTTGATTCTCACTCAATAAAAATAAGGTGAGGTCAAAACCTCCACCTTATTTGAATATGTTATAAACGATTTCCGACATTAATCCGGTTAATGGCGCGTTGAAGAGCAATTTTAGCACGACGTTCCATATCAACCGAATTCTGATCCTTGGCTTCTTCTATCGCTTTTTCAGCTCGCAGTTTAGCACGTTCTGCACGACTAATGTCGATATCTCGAGCACGTTCGGCAGAATCGGCAACAATGGTAATGACATTATCAGCTACTTCGATAATTCCCCCATTAACTGCAATCCAATCAATATGTTTGTCATCGTCGACACGACGAACCTTTACTTGGTCTACAGCCAAAACCGCAATGGTATTGATATGATGAGGTAAAATCCCTAATTCACCATCAATTGTCTTGACAGATACAAATGCGGCATGATGATCATAAACCAGTCCATCCGGTGTAACGATTTGGACGTTCATTTGACTCATCCTTCACCTCTTCTTAGAATCCCATTTTTTCAGCTTTGGCAATCACATCTTCGATTGACCCAACACCACGGAAGGCATCTTCAGGAAGATGGTCATATTTCCCATCCAAAATTTCTTTAAAGCCACGAACAGTTTCCCCAACTGGTACATAAGACCCAGGTTGACCTGTAAATTGTTCCGCAACGTTGAAGTTTTGTGATAAGAAAAATTGGATCCGACGAGCACGAGCCACCAAGGTCTTTTCTTCGTCAGACAATTCATCCATCCCCAAGATAGCAATGATATCTTGCAATTCATGGTAACGTTGAAGGACGCGTTTGACTTCAGAAGCTACTGCATAGTGTTCTTCTCCTACGATTTCTGGAGAAAGGGCACGTGAGCTTGATGCCAATGGGTCCACCGCAGGGTAGATCCCCAATTGTACCAATTTACGTTCCAAGTTGGTGGTTGAATCCAAGTGAGCAAAAGCGGTTGCTGGCGCTGGGTCTGTGTAGTCATCGGCTGGCACATAGATGGCTTGGATGGATGTAACAGAACCTTTCTTCGTTGACGTAATCCGTTCTTGCAATTGACCCATTTCAGTGGCCAAAGTAGGTTGGTAACCAACGGCTGATGGCATCCGTCCCAAAAGGGCTGATACTTCAGATCCGGCTTGGGTGAAACGGAAGATATTGTCGATAAACAAGAGAACGTCCTGACCTTCGACATCACGGAAGTATTCCGCAATGGTCAAACCAGTCAAGGCAACACGCATCCGTGCTCCAGGTGGCTCATTCATTTGTCCAAAGACCATGGCTGTTTTTTCGATAACGCCAGATTCCTTCATTTCCCAGTACAAGTCATTCCCCTCACGGGTCCGTTCACCAACCCCGGTAAAGACGGAGATCCCACCGTGCTCTTGGGCAATGTTGTGGATCAATTCTTGAATTAAGACGGTCTTCCCAACTCCGGCACCACCGAAGAGGCCGACCTTCCCACCTTTCAGGTAAGGGGCCAAGAGGTCAATGACCTTGATCCCTGTTTCAAGAATTTCTTCTGAAGTAGAAAGCTCATCAAAGGATGGAGCTTTTTTATGAATGGATTCACGAGGAGCATCTTCTGGAAATGCTTCTTCCAAGTCAATGGTATCTCCCAAGACGTTGAAAACACGTCCAAGAGTTTCTTTTCCGACAGGCACAGAGATTGGACGACCAGTGTCCAATACTTCCATCCCACGAGTCAAGCCATCTGTTGATTCCATGGCAATGGTGCGAACGACACCATCCCCAAGTTCAAGAGCTACTTCAAGAACGACTTTTGATTTTTGTTGGTCATTTTTATAGACTACAAGCGCATTATTAATCTCAGGGAGTTTATCGCCCGCAGCAAAAGCTACGTCAACGACAGGACCTACAACCTGAGAAATTTTGCCTAAACTCATGTCATTCTCCTATTCTATTAAGTTTCTAAGCTTGGTCATACATATAAGCAAGCTTATTTTTGTATTGTTAAAATGTGCATCGAATCAACTACTCAAGCGCACTCGCTCCTGCAACAATTTCCGTAATTTCTTGCGTAATGGTTGCCTGACGAGCTCGGTTGTATTGAATGGTCAATTCATCAATTACCTTCTTGGCATTGTCTGTTGCTGTTTGCATGGCCATCATACCGGCAGCATTTTCAGCTGTTTTGGCATCAACGATGACTCCATAAATCATACTTTCAGCAAACTGTGGAAGCAATTGATCCAAAATCGCATCTCGGTCTGATTCCAACTCCAGATTCAAGATATAATCTTCATCTGCTTCGTTGGGGTCCAAGTCAATGATCGGAAGCATTTGCTCAACCCGCAATTGACTGGTCAAACTATTGACGTGGTGGTTATAACAGACATACAATTCATCAAACAATTCATTTTGATACATTTGGACTGTCTTGTTAATGATCTTCCGCACTTCATCAAAGCTTGGTTGATCAGCTAGGCCACGTAGTTCATAAACCGGCTGGATGCCTCTTGCTCTAAAGAAATCTGCCCCAATACTTCCAATACAGATGACTTCGAAATCCTCACCCGTTGGATGGTATTCTTCCTTCAATTCCATGACAGACTTGAGAATAGAGGCGTTGTAGCCACCCACTAGTCCACGGTCAGAAGTGATGACAATATAAGCAGACTTTTTGACAGGCCGACTCTTTAAAAATGGACGGTACTTAGCATTCTCAGCCTCATGTCCATGTAAGAGGTCGGTCAATAGCTTACGAACCTTAGATGCGTAAATTTGGAAGTCCTTGGCAGCTTGCTCAGACTTCCCAAGTTTGGCAGCAGATACCATCTGCATAGCATTTGTAATTTGACTGGTATTCTTTGTCGATGCAATTTTATTTTTGATATCATTTAAAGAAACTGCCATCTGCCACTCCTATTTCTATTTGAAACTTGATTGGTTGACAAAGTCAGTAATCACTGCATCCATTGTTTCTTCACTTGGAAGATCTTTGGTCGTCCGAATGGTTTCAAAGATTTCTGGATGATGCACTTCTACAAAGGCAAACAATTCCTCTTCAAAGCGAAGGATATCATCAACAGGTACACTATCCAAGAATCCATGTGTCAAAGCATACAAGATGACTACCTGTTTTTCGATAGTTAATGGTTCATGGACTGGTTGCTTCAAGACTTCTACTGTCCGGCGACCACGGTTCAACTTAGCTTGAGTAGCGGCATCCAAGTCACTACCAAACTTGGTGAAGGCTTCCAACTCACGGTAAGAAGCTAGGTCAATACGGAGAGTCCCCGCAACCTTCTTCATAGCCTTGATTTGGGCTGATCCACCAACCCGTGACACAGATGATCCTGCGTCAATGGCTGGACGAATTCCTGAGTTAAAGAGGCTATCTTGCAAGAAGATTTGGCCATCTGTGATCGAAATCACGTTAGTCGCGATATAAGCAGAAATATCCCCTGCTTGTGTCTCAATGATTGGAAGCGCAGTAATGGAACCACCACCCAATTCATCCGATACTTTCGCAGAACGTTCCAATAAACGGCTGTGAAGGTAGAAAACATCCCCTGGGAAGGCTTCCCGTCCTGGCGGACGACGAAGAAGAAGGGACAATTCACGGTAAGCAACGGCTTGTTTAGACAAATCATCATAGACGATTAAAACGTGTTTGCCATTGTACATGAACTCTTCGGCCATAGCAACCCCTGCATAAGGTGCAAGGAACAAGAGTGGAGATGGTTGTGAGGCTGATGCCGTCACCACAATGGTGTAATCCATGGCTCCATACTTACGAAGTGTTTCTACTTGTGTCCGAACCGTTGATTCTTTTTGCCCAATTGCTACATAGATACAGATCATATCTTGATCCTTTTGGTTCAAGATAGTATCGATGGCAATTGAGGTTTTTCCTGTTTGACGGTCTCCGATGATCAATTCCCGTTGGCCTCGTCCAATCGGAACGAGGGCATCAATGGCTTTCAAACCAGTTTGTAGAGGTTCTGAGACAGATTTCCGTTGCATAACACCAGGAGCTGGCGTTTCAACTGGACGGAATTTATCTGTCACAATCTCACCCAAACCATCCACTGGTTGGCCAAGTGGGTTGACAACACGACCAATCAAGGCATCTCCTGCAGGGACTTCCATGATTTTACCTGTACGACGGACAGAGTCTCCTTCACGAATATCCGTGAAATCACCCAAGATGATAATCCCGACATCCGTTGTTTCTAAGTTTTGGGCCATCCCGTATGAGCCATTTTCAAAGATCAACAACTCACCACTCATGGCATTTTCAAGCCCATGAGCGCGAGCAATCCCGTCACCAATGTAGGTTACAACACCTGTCTCAGTGACGTCAAAGTTTGGCTTGAAATTTTCAATTTGTTGCTTAATTAAAGCGCTGATTTCTTGTGCGTTAATCGCCAAAATTCACACCACTTTCTATTTCAATTTAGATTTTATAACTTGCAATTGGTGTTTGAGACTGGTATCCAACGTTTTATGATTGGCTGTCACGACAAAGCCACCAATTAAATCTGGATCGATCTTTTGTTGGATCGAGCGAACTTGAACCCCAAATTTTCTTTCGATAATGGGTACTAGCTTTTGCTCTTGAATGGGATCCAAACCTGCAACTGTCGTAACTGTGACGACAAAAGCGTTGCTCAGTAATTGAATCTGCTCCAAACAAACCGTTACAATGTCATAAAATAAGGCTTCACGATGATTGAGAATCACCACTTCAATCAAATGGTCGAGTAATTGTGAATCAGAGGGTTGAAAAAGCCGTAGACTTTTTGCTTTCTCTTCATCCTCTACACCGATATGAGCTAAGAAGTTCGCAAGTCCAGTCTCCTCAAGAATGCCCTTGATTTGGGTCAATTTTTCAAAGACAAGATCTTGTTCTCCTTTTTCAAAGACCAATTGAACAAAAGGCTGGGTATATTTCTCAATCACCATCAGTTGCTTTTTGTCCATTAGGCTTCTCCTAATTCATCAAGATAGCGATCGATCAGTTGGCGTTGACCTTCAGTATCCAGCTGTTGGCTCAACAATTTGCTGGCAAGATTGACAGTGAGATCTGCCACATCGCCTTTGATACTGTTCAATGCTTCTTCTTTGTTATGCGCAATTTCTTGTTGCGCTTTTTCTTTCAAACGTACTGCTTCTTGAGTGGCTTCTGAAAGAATCTGAGATTTGTTCTTTTCTGCAGTTTCCTTTGCATTTTCGACGATAGACGCAGCTTCTTTGCGGCTACCTGCCAACTCTTCTTCACGTTTACTTGCTAGTTCCTCAGCTTTTTGACGAGCTGCTTCTGCTTCATCAATATCATTGGTAATTTTTTCAGCACGCGCATCCAAAATACTGGTAATATTGCCCCAAGCATATTTCTTTACTAAAAAGATTAGTAATAGGAAGGAACCAGCGATCAGAATAAAGTCACCAATAATGGTACCAATAGTTAAATCCATCTTCTACTCCTCCTCTACTTACTCTTCCTCACCGTTTATTTTTTTACCAATGTACATCGAAGACAACATGGTAAATACATAAGCTTGGATACATGAAATGAAAATCGAAAAGGCTGTCCATAACATGCTTCCAACAAAGGCTGCTAGATACCAATAAAAGGCCAGTTGCGACAAGCTTAGTAACAAGGATGCTAAGACTTCACCAGCAAAAATATTCCCGTAGATCCGAATCGCTAAGGATGCAAAATTAGTCACCTCTTCTAGGAGGTTCATCGGGGTCATAAATCCTGGTGTTGCAAAAGCCTTCAAGTATTCCTTAATGCCTCGGCGACGAATTCCTTCCACATGAGCAATCAGGGTGATCAAAAATGAAAGAGATAGGTCATATCCAAGGTTAGCCGTTGGGGAAGTCCATAAGTTATAACCGTTTGTTGTCTGAATTTTTGCCATCAAGCCAATATTATTGGCTACCAAGATAAAGAGAAAGAGAGAAAACAAGAATAAAGAGTAATCCTTCATATAATGTTCCCCAATGTTTCCCTTGGTAAAACCGATAACAAAATCATAAATCATCTCCAGAGCATTTTGCTTGCCCTTTGGACGAAGGGTCATTTTGCGACTTGCCCAATAGACAAAGGCAAAGACCGTCAAAACAGTTACAAGAGACATGGCAAGTAGGGTCAAATCAAAGGATACTGGTCCAATATTTAGGGTTGGATTCACACTTTCTTCCAAGGTTTGACACCTCCTTTTCTAAATAGAGTTGTCTATTTAATAACGAAGGCCATGGCCAAAGTTACAAAGAAAGTACCTTCGACAAAGGCAACACCAAGAATCAAGAGACTACGCAATTGACCAATAATTTCTGGTTGACGTGATGCAGATTTGAACAGATTGCTCATCATCAAACCTTCCGCAAGTGACACACCAAAACAGGCTAAACAAAGACCTAAAAATGTTAAATTCATGATGAATTCTCCTTTTATAAATTTTACATCTTTAGTTTACTCCTAAAAGATATAATAGTCAAATATTTCCTATCAAAGTAAGCGTTTTAGTGAAATTACGTTATTTTTTTAATATGATAATTTTTCCTATCTACGATTGATTTCTTTTAATTTTTAGACGCTTTGTCCACCTCTATTCATTTTTTCTTCTAAAAAACTCTCACCTGCTCAGCAGATGAGAGAATTCGATTATTTAAAGATAGACGTTTTGAAACTGTCTGTTTGTTGCAGTAATTTCTTAAAGATTTTTTCTTTCAAGGCAAGGGTATTATCAAATTTGACAGAACCATTCTTCAAGCTGGCCTGATCTTTTTCAACTGCAGTAGCGAAAGCTTGTTTCAAGTCATCATAAGTGCTGTAAGTAGTGCCATCCACTTCAATAGCCTGAAGTCCATTTTTGGCACTGGTCACCACTTCATTGAAGTAGGCTTTTTTCCAGTCTTCAAGGGTACTGAATTTCCCATCAGAAATCTTTTGAATGATGTAATCATCCCCTAGCGTCGTATGGCCTGCTTGTTTGGATTCTTGTTTATACTTGTTTGAAGCATAACCTAAGAAGCCTTTTTCATAGCCATAATAGCCCCAGAGTCTAAAGGTATTGTGTTTGAAGGACATGGCTCCAGGAGCTCCTTCACTGGTGTTTCCACCATAGATCCCTGTCATCATCGGCACCGTCACATAGGCGGAGCCAAAGTCAGATGGGTTATAGACTCCATTTCCAGGACCACGATTGGTCATGAAGTTGTTGGTGATAAGGTCATCTACTGTATGTAAGGTGATGGCTTTTTCCTCATCACTCAAAGGACGCACCTTATCAAATTGATTCTTGGTGTTAGCCCCTCGGTATTGCTTGTCAACCTTCTTGAACCAAGCATTGTTCAAGTCTTGACTGCCTTTATCGAGAACAGCTTCTCCTTCTAGGTAATCCAGAAGCATGAGGGTGTCATTATAGCCTTTCATATACCGATCAATTTCGTCACGTGACTTCAAATCATTTGGATTGGTATTGTACCATTGGTTTCCATCGTTAGGACGTTCATAGGCCATATTGAGACCTAAGGCCTTGTATTCCCCATTTGGATTGGATACGGATGGCGTTTGGAGCATGCCTTGGGCAAAGGCTTCGATATCGGTTCCTTCACGGTGTCTCCAACCACCTAAGTAAACCATGCGGTCATTGACGTGCGTCGTTTCGTGGGTAAAGGCAGAGACCCCAAAGTCACTAATCATATCGGTCACCATGAAGAAGACAGAGTCGTCTTTATATGGATTTCCGTAAATTCGCGCCACTGCTCCCATCCGCCAATCTGTCGCATGGTAACGATCGGTTGGACCATACAACTCCCGAATTGGAGCGACATCTTTGCCACTGTTGGTGTGGCCATAACGGTCTGTACTAATGCCCTTGTAGTTTTGGTTATCAAGGACAGGGGTCGGCACCATATTATTGCTCTTCAAGAGTTGATTGCGTACCTTATCCGTTGCTAGACGTGACCAGAAATCTAGGTAATTTTGTTGCCCTTTAGCGACTTTATCAATTTCCGCTTTGAAGGCATTACGCTCTGCTTCCGTGTTCTTACCATATTTCTCGAAGGAACTATAAGCCATGGTATTGTAGGTTGAAATCAAGAACATATGGGCATCTTTTAAGTTCAAGAGTGGCAAGATCATTTTACCGTGAACATCATTGTTTAAGCCCTCATAGGCTCTATGCTTAGCAGATGCGAACGCTGGATTGGTCGTCTCAGGTTCCACAATATAGACATTGTCTTTGGTTGCTTTGATGAACCAATCATTTAAGTCTCTATCACTTGTAAAGAGCTCCATATTGTATTTCAGGAAGTCATTTAAGTTACCAGAAAGAGTCGATTTAGCCACAACTTCACGGAAGGCATCGTGGGTACGAGTCCCTTTGATGTAGTCTTCTTTTGAACCAATTTCAATCAAACGGTCTAAGACATCAACATTCTTCCCATAGAAGTCTGGCTTGAACAACATGAGCTGCTTAAGATTGACATCATCAAACTTCACTCCGTAATAGCGGTTGAGGTAAGAGAGACCCAAAAGAACAGCGGCCTTGTTGTCATCAACTTTCTTGATAAGGGCCCGTTTGGCAGACTCATCTGTATTTAATTGATGATCTTGGTTTTCAACCAGTTGTTTGACAAAGTGAGTCAGATTATCCTTGACTGCTTGGAAGCTTTCTTCAAGGTAAAGGTTCTTAATAGCATTGACCTTGTTAGGACCTGTTCGACCTAAGTGTGTGTAGATAGGATCTGATTGTAATTCTACAGAGCTTAATTTTTCAACGATCGCATGAATGAGATCGCTCCGGTCCTTATCCACCATATTCGGCGTATAGACCACTTCACCGAGCTCCGCTACACTGTACTCTTTGACTTGTTTGACCTTAGAGTCTTTCGGCGTCATGCTAAAAATATCTTTTGTCTTATCGGCATAATGGATCAGAATATGATCAGCATTAGCTAGTTCAGTGACAAAATCATTGCCCTTCATAGCGGTCACAGACAAGACTTCCTTGGTCAAGAGAGGACTCGTTGCAGCCAATTTATTCCCTTGGTCGACAATCCATTCTTTGTTATAGAATGGTTGCAATTTAGCAATATTGCGGTAAGCTAGCTCACGAGTCGCATCGTAACCAGTGATTGCCTTGTATTGATCGTCTTTGTTAACAAGGTGATTGAGCGTATCTTCAATCGGTTTGCTGCTGGTAAATTTATCAGCAGTGATTCCCATTGCTTCGATTTTCTGCTCAGCTTCTGCTAGAGAGATGCTTGGGATTTTACGGGAGTTGTTAAAGGATTTTTTTCCTTCACTCACACCTTCCACACTGTAATTGCGCTTGGTTCTTGAGTAAGTGAAGTAATCATCCGCATCAATATCCGAGTGTCCGAAGACCATCTCACCTGTTTTGACTTTCATCATGGTGATATTGTCTTCAATAGTCCCCAAGGCCCAGTTGGTCCCTAGTAATCCACCAGATTGCACCGCTTCTTTGAGTTCAATCGAGCCTTTAGCAACTGAATTTCTAAGGACTCCTTCTTTACCTACTGTATGGTTATTTGCTCCATTTTGAGAGGAATAAACTAAACCTGCAGCTTTGGCTTTGTTCCCAGTGATTTCAGCATCAACGTAAGCTTTTTCAACAACACCTTTCCAGTTCTCGCCAACAATACCCGCTAGATAGCCACCTTTGTTCCCAGCAGCGTGCAATTTACCGATAAAGGCAACATTACTTACCTTCCCACTGCCATCAATTTTATTGATGATCCCTGCTACGTCATTGTTCCCGACAACACTTCCTGTTACTTTAACATTCTCGACAGTTGCATTGTTTTTAATAACATTGGCAATTGGAGCCACTCGATCAACTCCAGGTAAGTCAATCGCAACATTTTCTAGCAAGAGATTCTTAACCGAACCACCTTCAATGTTTCCAAATAATGGTCTTGTAATGTTATGGATGGCAAATTTATTTCCATCCGTACTTTCCAAAATTCCCTTAAAGGCATTGGTCACATAGGATTTTCCTGCTGGCTGGACATTGGCCGCATTCATATTGCTACCCAGTTTAAAGGTACCAGTCGGATTGGCTTGGATGGCTTTTATAAGTTCGTTGAAATTGTAGTAGACATCACCTTCATGTGCTTTGGGTTTTGCAATATAGTGGATATAGTCCTCACTAAACTGGCTGTCCGCAGTCCGTTGGATAAGATCAGGAGCTTTGGCTGTTACTTTGTAGAGGGTCGTGCCATCTACCGTCACTTCTTCTATTTTATCAACGGCCAGTTTTGTGACCTTATTATCGTGGGTGGTGACCTTTAAGTAGTAAGGCTTCACATCTAATGGTGTTTCAGACAAGAGGCTGCTATCTGTTTCAAGACCTTGGTCATCCACGCTAATCAGGCTGGTTTCCTTGATGTTTTTGATTTCAACTTTCTTTAGATCAATTCTCAGAGGTTCTTCCTTGAGAACTTCTTCTTCATCACCATTTCCACGGTCATAGACCATAGTCGTTGCGAGCGTATAATCCTTGTAGTAGTCTAAGTCCGCTAGGGCAGCTACTAAGTCCGTCTCTGAAAGGGCGAAAGTTTTCACAACTTGATCACCCTTCTTCAATACAGCCTGGATGGACTTGATGGTCACACCATCTGGTTTGTCCAAACGATAAGTAGCTTTAGCACTGCGCTTCAATTCTTCCTTATCGACCTGGGTCAAAGTCAAGGTTGGCTTGTCAAGTTCTTTGATCCCTTTTTGAATGATCCGATCTTGAGCTTGTTCAACTACTTCCTCCGTAACCGTTGGGGCATCCGCCGTTTTAACTCCCTTGATGGTCTTGTAGACCTTGGTGATTTTCTTCTTCCCATTCTTACCGGCTTGAGAAACCCTTTCAGTTCCTTTTAGCAAGGTGGCATCTTGTTCGGTTACCGTCTTAAATGGAATTTCTTCAAAAGCAACTTCCTCTTTTTGGCCTTCAATAGCCTTGGTCCCACGACTAATTTTTTCTGTCACAGGAGCTTTGACCGTTTCAGTGGTCGTACTGAGAGGCTCTCCAATCTTCTCACCATTAACCGTCTTATAAACACGACGAATCTCCTGGCTACCAGCCTCTCCTTTTTGAAGGAGGCTTTCTTCATCGGTGTAACGATTGGCGTCCGTTGCATACTCTGTTCCATATGGAAGGATTACCGTTTCTGTCTCTGTTACAGTCCCTTCCGTTACTTGATAGGTTGGGTTCTCCGGTTGAATAGGAGCTTCGCCGAGATGGCCTTCTTCCTGCGTCCCTTTGGCTTCTACCACACCTGTATAGACTGGATTCTCCGGTTGAACAGGAGCTTCGCCGACATGGCCCTCTTCTTGTGTTCCCTTAGCTTCCACTACGCCTGTATAGACTGGATTCTCTGGTTGAACAGGAGCTTCGCCGACATGGCCTTCTTCTTGTGTTCCTTTGGCTTCTATCACACCTGTATAGACTGGATTCTCCGGTTGAACAGGAGCTTCGCCGACATGGCCTTCTTCTTGTGTTCCCTTAGCTTCCACTACGCCTGTATAGACTGGATTCTCTGGTTGAACAGGAGCTTCGCCGACATGGCCTTCTTCTTGTGTCCCTTTGGCCGTTACAACTGGAGAAGGGCTGGGTTGAGGGGTTGGTTGGGCATCTTCTTTTGTCCCGACAGCAAGAATTTGTGAAACTGGTTCTTTAGTGACCTTGCTTTCAACTACTCTGCGAACTTCTTGTCCATCTACCACACTCACTTCCGTCAATATGGTCCGCTCCCCATTTTGACCAGCAGTCAGCACCTTGGTTTGCCCTTTGGCTAATGTAGGATCAGCTTGGGTGACAGTTTCAAATGGCACAGGCTCAGTAGAGACTTCAAGACTTGGTTTTTCAACTTGAGGAAAGGCTGGGGCAACTTCTGGAGTCACACGCGCTTGTGGTTCTACTTGTGGAATCCCTGTACTTGTTTTGATCGTCCCTTCTACAGAAGATTTCGTTTCCTGCATAGCCTTTGGTTCTTGTAAGCTCGTCTTTTGGACTGACGGGTAGCGCAAGTAGCCCACATAGTCATAGCCGTCAATTTGAATCACGCCATTTGAAAGATCTTTGCTTGATGAGATCGCAAGATCCTGATTATAAGCGCGCAAAACTTGATTTTGTAGCGCTGCGACTTCAACAGGTAGTAGAAGACTTTGTCCCATAACTCCAATCAAAAGGACGCCGATGATCTTCTTCCGGCGCTTTTTAGAGAGCAAGAGGACCGCAAAGGAAGCTGTAGCTAGACTTAGGCCAAAGAGGGCAACTTCCTGACTTCCTGTTTGAGGAAGAACTGGCTGAGTTGTTTCCTTCTTCTTATAGACGAGATAGAAAGTATCTTCATTTTGATATTCTTCAGGGATTGCATGAATCACCTGTGCTTTTTCTTCAGCAGTTAGCTCTTCTTCTGTCACATAACCTAAATGCACATGAGCAGGTAGGGTCACTTGATCAGCTTTGACAGGACGAGCTCCTAACAGGCTTCCTCCTAATAAAAAGGCACCAATGGCCACAGGACCAACCCCGACAGATAATTTTCGAATCGAATATTTGGTCATTTTTTCAAAAATTTGTTTCGCTTTTTTCATCCTATAATTCCTATATAGTAATATTCAACCCTCAAGCAGGGACCTATTATTTCTAGAGAGGCTGGGATCCTTTCTAGAAATAAGAACCTTCCTGGGATTTTTTACCTTTACCTATCTTATCTTTTTTCTTCTATTTTAGCAAGCTCTAAAACTCAAAAAAATAAACCGTTCTCTTTATAGGAAGAAAGCATACTAAAAAACGCCTCGAAAGGCGTTTGTATCATCGATCTATTTATAAGGATTGGTACAAATCATTGTATCGTTGACTAGCCGTATCCCATGAGAAGTCACGCGTCATAGCTTGTTCTTGGAGACCATACCAAGCCTGTTTGTCATTGTAGTAGACAGCCAAGGCTTCATCAACTGCCCAGTTAAACCAATAACCAGACAAATTATTGAAGCTAAAGCCTGTTCCACTTCCATCAACAGCATTAAACGGTTGAACCGTATCACGAAGTCCGCCGACTTCATGCACTAAAGGAAGGGTTCCATAACGCATGGCCATCATTTGAGAAAGGCCACACGGTTCAAAACGGCTTGGCATCAAGAAGACATCTGACGCTGCATAGATTTCTTGTGCCAATTGGACATCAAATGTGATATTCGCTGAAAGTTTGTCTGGGTAGGCTTGACCAAACCAAGCAAAGGCATTTTCAAATCCAGTGTCTCCTGTACCGAGCAAGACAATCTGAATATCCTTTTGCAAAAGTTGATGCAACTCTTCTACCACCACATCAAAACCTTTTTGACGTGTCAAACGAGAGACGATCCCAAACAAAGGAACATCATCGCGAACAGGTAGACCAACACGTTCTTGAAGAGCTCGTTTACTAGCTGCTTTACCTGAAAGATCTGAGAGACTGAAGTGATACGTTAAGAGCGGATCCGTTTCAGGATTATACAGATCTGCATCAATCCCGTTAACAATTCCGGTCACCTTGCCAGACTCCATCCGAAGGATCTGATCCAAGCCACAACCATATTCAGCAGTCATAATCTCATGCGCATAGCTAGGAGAAACAGTTGTCACACGGTCAGCATATAGAATGCCGGCTTTCATCCAGTTCAGGCAATCATTCCACCGAAGCGTTCCATCTGCATAGCGTTCAAATCCAACTCCGAATAGATCCCACAACATTCCTGGGTCGAACTGACCTTGGAATTCCAAATTATGGATGGTCAATACTGTCTTAATTCCATGATAAGCTTGAATCCAACGATATTTTTCCTTCAGCAAGAAAGGAATCATCGCTGTATGGTAATCATGGGCATGAAGAACATCTGGAATGAAATCAACTCGTTCCATCGTTTCTAAAGCCGCGAGCTGGAAGAAGGCGAAGCGTTCTCCATCATCAAAGTCACCATAGACATGACCTCTAAAGAAATAATGTTGGTTATCAATAAAGTAAAAGGTGACTCCATCACGCACAATACGTTTCACACCAACATATTGACTTCTCCAGCCAACCTTGGTCTCAAAATGCAAAACATCTTCGATTTGATCTCCAAACTTAGTCTCTACCATATCATAGTAAGGGAGGATCACGCGCACATCATGACCACTTTTCGCTAAGGATTTAGGAAGAGCGCCAATAACGTCTCCCAATCCGCCTGTTTTAGAAAATGGTGCACCTTCAGCTGCAACAAATAATAGTTTCATTAGACAATATCCTCTGTAACAATCGTTCCTTTTTTAACCACGACAGGTGCTTCTTCTGTCCCACGAATCGTCACACCAGCAGCCACTTCGACACCCTTATCCAGGATGGCATATTCGACGATTGCATTTTCATGAATCACAACACCAGGGAAGAGAAGACTACTGCGGACTTCTGAACCTTCATGAAGGTGTACCCGCCGTGAAACAACGGAGCGTTCAACGGTTCCTTCTACAATACTACCCGAAGCAAATTGAGACGTTTTAATATGTGAAGTCTTGGAATAATACGTTGGTTCTTCATTCTTCACTTTCGTATACACCTTTTGGTTTGGTGAAAAGAGCTTCATGAATTTTTGGTTTTCCAACATATCCAAGTTTGCATGGTAGTAGGATTCAACTGAATGAATATTGGCTAGGTAACCTGTATATTCAAAAGCAAAAGCATTGTATTCCACCGCCAAATCACGCAAGATATAGCGCAATTTTTGTGGGTATTCTTTCTTGGCTTCTTCTTCAATTTTTTCAATCAACCAAGGAGTATCCACAATAAAGACATCTGTCGACATGTTGTAGACTTCGTCAGGATCCTTGCCATCGAAAAGTCTTTGCTCTGTAACATGGTCTGTTTCATCAATTTCCAAGATAGCATTGACTTCAGAGATATTTTGAAGATGCAACTTCTTATAAACCACTGTAATCGGACGGTCAACGCTATTATGCAAGTGGAAAACTTGATTGAGGTCAATATTCATCAAGACATCACAGTTCAAAGCAACTGTTTGGTTGGAACCAGACCGTTTCAAATAGGTCAATAATTGTTGGTAGTATTCTGGCCCTACATTTGTATTTTCAACAGGAGTGTTATAGATTCCGAGGTAATAGTGGCTCAATAAAGTAGACAAGCCCCACTCACGACCTGAACGAATATGGTCAAAGACCGAACTAATATTTTCTTGTTGGAAAATCCCAAAAACACTACGAATACCAGCATTCGCAAGACTAGACAACGGGAAGCCAATCAAGCGGTATTTCCCATCAAATGGTAGAGATGCTACCGGACGATGGCTGGTCAAAGTGGACATATCATGATACCCAACTGTATTTCCTAAAATGGCTGAATATTTATCAATCTTCATCTGTTGCTACCCCCACTTTTTCATTGTAACCGACAACTTGTACTTCCTCTGTTCCATCAATCACGACACCTTCTGCAATGACTGCACCTTCCCCGATAATCGCGCGTTTCACGACAGCTCCTTTACCGATAATGGCATTGCTCATCACGACAGCATCTTCGACAACTGCTCCTTCACGAACTTGAGCTTCTGTTGATAAGATGGAGTGTTTGACTGTACCGTCTACCGAACAACCGTCGACGACAAGAGAATCTTCGACGTGGCCATGTTCCCCAAAGAAGTTCGGTGGAGAAATGAGGTTGCGTGAATAGATTTTCCAGTGACGATCGCGACTATCCAAGGCATTATTTGGATCGATATATTCCATATTGGCTTCCCAAAGAGACTCAATCGTACCAACGTCTTTCCAATAACCATTGAATTCATAAGCATAAACACTTTCGCCTGATTCTAGATACGTTGGAATGACATTTTTACCGAAGTCTGACATATCGATATCGCTCTTTTCAGCAGCAACTAACATATTGCGCAGACGAGCCCAGTCAAAGATGTAAATCCCCATGGAAGCCTTGGTAGATTTTGGTTCCGCTGGTTTTTCTTCAAATTCGACAATCCGATTATTAGCATCTGTATTCATGATTCCAAAACGGCTTGCTTCCTTCAAAGGGACATCTAGGACGGCAACAGTCAAGCTTGCATTATTATCCTTGTGCGCTTGAAGCATATCATCGTAATCCATCTTATAGATGTGGTCCCCAGATAATATCAAGACATATTCCGGATTGATGCTGTCGATATAGTCGATGTTTTGGAGGATGGCATGGCTAGTTCCTTCAAACCAACGATTTCCTTCACTAGCTGAATAAGGTTGGAGAATAGACACACCTGTATTGATTCCATCCAAGCCCCAACTGGAACCATTTCCAATATGGCTGTTAAGTGCAAGGGGTTGATACTGTGTAATCACACCAACATTGTGAATTCCTGAGTTGGCACAGTTTGAGAGAGCAAAATCGATAATCCGATAGCGCCCACCAAATTGAACCGCAGGTTTCGCGATGTTTTTGGTTAATTTTCCAAGACGTGTTCCTTGCCCACCGGCAAGAATTAAAGCGAGCATTTCATTCTTCATTGACTACTTCCTCTTTTTAAAGCTTGGACTCCCTTAGAGTCAACCGATCATCATTTTTTATCTGATGTTTTAGATTTCGTTTTGCGAACCTTCCGTTTCACCTTCCAAATGCTAGCCCCTAAAGCCGGCAAAGTAAAGGTCAAAGTTTGTTCATAATCCTTCCACAGTCCATCTTGAGACTGAACTGTCGGATTGTGCTCTTTCCAGACACCTCCCCATTCTTCTAATTCTGTATTCCAAATTTCTTCATAGACCGCTGATACAGGCACACCAATCGTAAAGTCCTTGCGTTCTACTGGTGCCATATTGAAGACGCACACCAAAAGATCGCCTTTACGATTTTTCCGGACCATAGACAAAACGCTCTGATCCCGGTTATCTGCATCAATAATCTCTAAGCCATCAAAGCTATCATCAATCTCCCACAATTCCTTGTGTTCTTTGTAGAAATGATTGAGCTGAGAAGTGAAACGACGCATCTTAGCATTCATTTCATCCTCTAGATTGCCCCATTCCAATTGCTCTTCTGACTTCCATTCCAAAAATTGACCAAATTCTGAACCCATAAAGAGTAATTTCTTACCTGGATGGCAAATCTGATAGGTCAAGAGGTTACGGAGTCCAGCAAATTGATTGTAACGATCTCCCCACATCTTATGCATCAAACTCTTCTTACCATGCACCACTTCATCATGTGAAAATGGTAGTAAGAAGTTTTCAGAAAATGCATACATGAAACTAAAGGTTACCAGGTTAAAGTCAAATTTCCGGTAGATGGGATCTTCTTCGTAGAATCGAAGGATATCATTCATCCACCCCATATTCCATTTATAGTCAAAGCCAAGTCCACCTTCTTCTTCAGGACCCGTGATCTTTTGACCAGCAGAACTTTCTTCTGCAATCATCATGACATCTGGGTGTTCGTTCTTGATAATCGCATTCAACCGTCTAAGGAAATGAACGCCTTCGTAGTTGAGGTTTCCACCATCAATATTTGGTGTCCATGGACCGCTATCGTAGTCAAGATAGAGCATATTGCTCACAGCATCGACCCGAATCCCATCTAAATGATAGGTATCAATCCAAAACTTCAAACTAGAAATCAAGAATGACTGGACTTGATTCTTCCCTAAATCGAAGTTCAAGGCTCCCCATCCGTAGTTATGAGCACGATGTTCATCCTGGTATTCAAAGGTTGGTGTTCCATCATAATAAGCCAAGGCATCATCATTGATAATGAAATGTCCTGGTACCCAATCCACGATCACTCCGATATTGTTGAGGTGGCATTCTTCCACGAAGTCTTGAAACTCCTCTGGGCTACCATAAGTCTGCTCGAGTGCAAAATATCCCATGAGCTGATAGCCCCAACTCAAGCCCAATGGATGGGCCATCACTGGCATAAATTCCACGTGGGTGTAGTTCATCTCCACCAAATATGGAATCAATTCTTCTTTTAGTTGTTTGAAGGTATAGGAACTGTGATCCTCATTACGTTTCCACGATCCTGCGTGAACCTCATAAATATTAACAGGTCGTTCCTTAAAACCAAGTTTTTTGCGGCGTGCTCTCCAGAGACCATCTTTCCAGTTTTTCTCTGGAATGGTCTTAATAATAGATCCTGTATTGGGTCTCTTTTCCATCCATAATGCTAGAGGATCGATTTTTTGCACCTGATGACCATTTTGTCGAGTCACCAAATACTTGTATATATCTCCCTCTTTTGCATCGGAACAGAAGACTTCCCAGACGCCTCCTTCATTACGAACCATTGGAATTTTACGAGCTTCCCAATCAGTGAAATCACCAATCAGATCCACCGCCTGAGCATTGGGAGCCCAAACACGGAAGGTAAAGCCTTCTTGTTCTCCCCTTGTTTCCTTGTGAGCTCCTAAGTACTCTTGAAGATGGAAATTATCCCCTCTTCCAAATGTCCATAAGTCTGTGCTTCTATCCATATACTCACCTCTTTGTTTTTTGAAAGCGTTTTCTATTTGGTATTATTCTACTATAAAATCACTTAATTTTCAAGTTGATTCCTGTAAAATCATGTAAAATTATCAGGAAAAGTTTTTCCATTTTCTTTCCCGAACCTTTTCGATCCTTCCTTGGTCATCCTCCTTATCTTACTTACGATTATACTATATATACGAGGAAAATCAAACAAAAACCGAACATTTAAATCACTATTTTTATTACTAACTAGTTTATTACGAATAAAATGAACATTTTTATGAACAATGTAAAAAAAGACTAAGACAGATTTGTCTTAGTCTTGTTGAATTCTTAGTCTACGTTCACGTATTCTTTTGAAAGTTCAAGAACTTCTTCCATTGTTGAACATTCAGTAAGAGCACGGTTAGCGTATTCTTGCATTTTAGCTGTGTCGAGTTTCTTCATCAAGCTACGTGTACGAAGGACAGATGTAGCTGACATAGAGAACTCATCCAAGCCCATTCCGACAAGAAGTGGAACAGCAGTTTGGTCACCGGCCATTTCACCACACATACCAGCCCATTTGCCTTCAGCGTGAGCCGCCTTGATCACGTTGTTGATCAAACGAAGGATAGATGGGTTATATGGTTGGTAAAGGTATGAAACTTGTTCGTTCATACGGTCAGCAGCCATTGTGTATTGGATCAAGTCGTTTGTACCAATTGAGAAGAAATCAACTTCCTTAGCAAATTGGTCCGCAAGCATCGCAGCAGCTGGGATTTCAATCATGATCCCTACTTGGATATCATCTGCCACAGCAACACCTTCAGCAAGCAATTTCGCTTTTTCTTCTTCAAGAATACCTTTAGCTGTACGGAACTCAGTCAACAAAGCAACCATTGGGAACATGATCCGCAATTTACCGTGGACAGATGCCCGAAGCAAGGCACGCAATTGTGTACGGAACATTTGATTACCAGTTTCAGAGATAGAAATACGCAAAGCACGGTAACCCAAGAATGGGTTCATTTCTTTAGGAAGATCGAAGTAAGGAAGTTCTTTATCCCCACCAATATCCATTGTACGAACGACAACAGGTTTACCGTTCATACCTTCAAGAACTGCTTTGTAGGCTTCGTATTGATCATCTTCAGTTGGGAAGTCTTGAGAATCCATGTACAAGAATTCAGTACGATAGAGACCAACAGCTTCTGCACCATTATCGTTTACACCTTCAACGTCTTTAGGTGTACCGATGTTGGCAGCCAATTCGAAGTGTTTTCCATCAGCAGTCACTGTTTTCGCATCTTTAAGGAGAGCCCATTCAGCTTTTTGTTTGGCATAAGCTTCACCAGCTGCTTTGAAGGCTGCGATTTGTTCTTCAGTAGGGTTGATCACCACTTCACCAGTGATCCCTGAAACAGCCAAAACATCGCCATCTTTGACAAGTTCTGTGATGTTATTTGTACCAAGAACAGCTGCGATTTCAAGTGTACGAGCCATGATAGCTGAGTGACTTGTACGTCCACCGATATTCGTGACAAAAGCTTTTACATACTTTTTGTTCAACTGTGCTGTATCAGATGGAGTCAAGTCATGCGCAACCACGATTGCTTCTTCATTGATAGAAGCAGGGTTTGGCAATTTCTTACCAAGCAAGTTGGCAAGGACACGTTTGGTAACGTCGCGAATGTCTGCTGCACGTTCTTGCATGTAAGGATTGTCTTCCATTCCTTCAAAGATTGCAATGAACATGTCAGTGACTTCTTTCAAGCCAGCCTCTGCATTGATTTTTTTCGTACGAATCGTTTCTTTGATCTGACCAATCATTTCAGGGTCAGCGAGAACCATCATATGCGCATCAAAAACTTGCGCTGCTTCTTCACCAAGGCTTGCTACTGCATTCTCCCGAATAAGAGAAAGCTCGTTTTGTGAAGCTTCAAGAGCTGCATCCAAACGAGCTTCTTCTGCACTTGTATCTTCGACTGAAACAGTCTCAAATGATAAGTCTGGTTGAATGAGCAAATATGCCTTAGCAACGGCAACACCGTCAGATGCTGCAATTCCTTTTAGCATTTTTGTCATATTTTTAAGCCAATCCTTCTTTAGTCATTGTTTCTGAAATAGCTGCGATTGCATCATCAGCGTCAGCACCTTCAGCAGAAATTACAACGTCAGCACCTTGACCAACACCAAGGCTCATAACACCCATGATTGATTTCAAGTTAACTGATTTACCTTTGTATTCAAGAGTGATGTCTGATGCAAATTTGCTAGCAGTTTGAACCAACAAAGTTGCTGGACGTGCGTGGATACCTGTTTCTGCCACGATGTGGAAATCTTTAGAAGCCATAATTGGACTCTCCTTTTAAAAAATAGTTTTTGAGTTACCTTTTGATAACCCTTACAATTTGGTATTATATCATCTTTTGAAATTTTTTTCAAGATTTTTATCACTGACTTACAGAAAAAGACTGCGAAAAATCCCAATTTAGATACATTCTAAGAAGTACCTGAAGAATGGAGAACAAATCTTTTCAATTTTCTACTATATTATAAGTAACATTTTCCTCCGCTTTCAAATAAAAAGAAGCAAGTGTACCACAGGATATTGATTCACAAAAAAATTATAACTAATTAAAGATGCTTTAAAGCCTATTCCTATCCCATTTCTTGGAATTTCTCAATTTCCGTTCACCACAATATATTGTGTTTTAAAAACCCCATTTCATATCTTTGCACAATATTTAGTTTTATTTTGTTGACAAGTTGCTGGATTTTGTTTATACTGTTTACAGATTTATATTTCGATAGGAGAACGAAAAAGAAATGGTAACCATTTATTCAAAAAATAATTGTGTTCAATGCAAAATGACCAAGCGATTCCTCGATAGCAATCATGTGGAATACCGCGAAATTAACTTAGATGAACAGCCAGAATTTGTAGAGCATGTTAAGAACCTTGGCTTCAATGCTGCTCCAGTTATTCAAACACCGGATGAAGTATTTTCTGGTTTTCAACCAGCTAAGTTGAAGAAACTTTCTTAATAAACACAGTATTTTGCTTAAATAGGGTCTAGCGTTAGCAACCTAACACTAGACTTTTTACTTGGAAAGAGAGGACTTCTCCTCTTCATTTTTTTGAACTAGAAAAGGATTATTATGGGATTAAAATCTCTTGAAGATGTGACGTATTTTCGTCTTAACAATGAAATCAACCGTCCAGTAAACGGCCAAATCATGCTTCATAAAGATAAAGAAGCTTTGGATGCGTTCTTTAAAGAAAATGTTGTACCAAATACTAAAACCTTTGACTCGATTACAGACAAGATTCAGTACCTTCTCGAGCACAATTACATTGAGAGAGCTTTTATCGAGAAATACCGTCCTGAATTTTTAGAGGAATTGGCCCAATTTATCAAAGATCAAAACTTCCAATTCAAGTCCTTCATGGCGGCCTACAAATTCTATAACCAATACGCTTTGAAAACAAATGATGGAGAATACTATCTTGAAAGCATGGAAGACCGTGTCTTTTTCAATGCTCTCTATTTTGCTGATGGAAATGAAGCTATCGCGCGAGACATCGCAAACGAAATTATCCACCAACGCTACCAACCAGCTACTCCTTCTTTCTTAAACGCTGGACGTGCCCGCCGTGGGGAATTGGTATCATGTTTCTTGATCCAAGTAACCGATGATATGAATGCGATCGGACGTTCCATCAACTCTGCCCTTCAACTGTCTCGTATCGGTGGTGGGGTTGGGATTTCTCTCAGCAACCTTCGTGAAGCTGGAGCACCAATCAAAGGGTATGAAGGAGCCGCTTCTGGAGTGGTTCCAGTTATGAAACTCTTCGAAGATAGCTTCTCTTACTCTAACCAATTGGGACAACGCCAAGGGGCTGGGGTGGTTTACCTCAACGTCTTCCACCCAGACATCATCGCCTTCCTTTCAACTAAGAAAGAAAATGCTGATGAAAAAGTTCGGGTGAAGACTCTCTCACTTGGGGTCGTCGTGCCAGACAAGTTCTACGAGTTGGCGCGTAAGAATGAAGAAATGTACCTCTTCAGCCCATACTCTGTGGAACGTGAATACGGAGTACCATTTAACTACATCGACATCACTGAAAAATACGATGAGTTGGTTGCTAATCCAAATATCCGCAAGACTAAAATTAAGGCACGTGATTTGGAAACTGAAATTTCTAAATTGCAACAAGAATCTGGCTATCCATATGTAGTCAACATTGATACTGCTAACCGGGCAAACCCTGTTGATGGAAAAATCATCATGAGTAACTTGTGTTCAGAGATCCTTCAAGTTCAAGAACCAAGCTTGATCAACGATGCCCAAGAATTTGTTCAAATGGGAACAGACGTCTCCTGTAACCTTGGTTCAACCAACGTAGTTAACATGATGACTTCACCTGATTTTGGTCGTTCGATTCGTGCCATGGTTCGTGCTTTGACCTTCGTTACAGATAGCTCTCATATCGTAGCCGTTCCAACTATTGACCACGGAAATAAACTGGCGCATACCTTTGGTCTTGGAGCCATGGGACTTCATAGCTACCTTGCCCAACAATTGATCGAATACGGATCACCGGAGTCTATTGAGTTTACGAGCATCTACTTCATGCTCATGAACTACTGGACTCTCGTAGAATCAAACAACATTGCGCGCGAACGTGGTGTTACCTTCCACAACTTCGAAAAATCTGATTATGCCAATGGTACTTACTTTGATAAGTACACGACTGGAGAATTTGTACCAAAATCTGATCGCGTCAAAGAACTCTTTAAAGATATCTTTATCCCAAGTGCTGAGGATTGGGCAGAACTGCGTGCTAAAGTTCAAGCAGATGGTCTTTACCACCAAAACCGCCTAGCTGTCGCACCAAATGGATCTATCAGCTACATCAATGACGTATCTGCTTCTATCCACCCAATTACACAACGGATTGAAGAACGCCAAGAGAAGAAAATCGGTAAGATCTACTACCCTGCAGCAGGATTGTCAACGGAAACGATTCCTTACTACACTTCTGCCTACGACATGGATATGCGAAAAGTCATCGATGTCTATGCTGCTGCAACTGAGCATGTAGACCAAGGTCTTTCACTGACTCTCTTTATGCGCAGCGATATTCCAAAGGGTCTTTACGAATGGAAAACTGAAAACAAACAAACCACTCGTGACTTGTCTATCCTTCGGAACTACGCCTTTAACAAGGGTATCAAGTCTATCTACTACGTCCGTACCTTTACAGATGATGGTGGAGAAGTTGGCGCCAACCAATGTGAAAGCTGTGTCATCTAATCCGCTATCCTAGATAGCTATCAAAAGTCGGTTCGCCGACTTTTTGTGCGGTATTCTATCAATTTATGGTAGAATAGTAACGATTGAATGAATAGAAAAAGAAAGTGATGCAAATGGAAACATACTACAAAGCCATTAACTGGAATGCGATCGAAGATGTCATCGATAAATCGACCTGGGAAAAACTGACAGAGCAATTCTGGTTGGATACACGTATCCCTTTGTCAAACGACTTGGATGACTGGAGAAAGTTATCTAATAAAGAAAAAGACCTAGTTGGTAAAGTCTTTGGGGGATTAACTCTTCTAGATACCATGCAATCTGAAACAGGTGTTCAAGCCCTTCGTGCGGATATTCGTACTCCCCATGAAGAAGCTGTCTTTAACAACATCCAATTTATGGAATCTGTCCATGCTAAGTCATACTCTTCTATCTTTTCTACTTTGAATACCAAGTCAGAAATCGAAGAGATTTTCGAATGGACCAACACCAATCCTTTCCTTCAAAGGAAGGCAGAAATCATCAACGAAATCTATCTCAATGGGACTCCCCTTGAAAAGAAAGTCGCCAGCGTTTTCCTTGAGACCTTCCTCTTCTACTCTGGTTTCTTCACACCTCTCTACTATCTTGGAAACAACAAATTGGCCAACGTAGCTGAGATCATCAAGTTGATCATTCGGGACGAATCAGTTCACGGAACCTATATCGGCTACAAGTTCCAACTTGGATTTAACGAATTACCAGAAGAAGAACAAGAAAAACTCAAAGAATGGATGTATGACCTGCTCTATACCCTCTATGAAAATGAAGAAGGCTATACAGAGAGCCTCTATGACGGTGTGGGCTGGACAGAGGAAGTCAAGACCTTCCTTCGCTACAATGCTAATAAAGCCCTCATGAACTTGGGACAAGATCCACTCTTCCCAGACTCAGCGGATGACGTCAACCCAATCGTTATGAACGGAATCTCAACCGGTACATCTAACCACGACTTCTTCTCTCAAGTCGGAAATGGTTACCTTCTCGGTGAAGTAGAAGCCATGCAGGATGACGATTACAATTACGGACTATAAGAAGAAAAACCTTTCCGTTTGGAAAGGTTTTTAAATGTAGACAACCTATTGTTTTACATAAAACAGATAGATGATTTTCAAAAAATGACTTTTATTTTTTAAAGATTAAAAACTTTCCGCCGTGAGAAAAGTGTCTGAGACATAGTAGTCTCAGACACTCGGAATTCTTGAGACCTTAGTCTCAAGAATTAGTCATGGAACTTCGTAGAAGTTCGCTGACGTCCGTACTCACCTAAGGAAAGTTTTTCAGAAGACTTTATCTTCAATCTGAAACCTTTCCAGACGGAAAGGTTTTTTTGTTGCAATCTTTTTCTAATTGGATCTGCTTCTTTTTTGAAAAAAGAGGTTGAACAAACATCCAACCTCTTCGATAATTACAATTTACCTGCTACAGCATCCAACAATTCTTGGATCTTGGCTTGGTTGCTTCCTCCTGCCATGGCCATGTCTGGTTTACCACCACCACGTCCATCGACGATTGGAGCCAATTCTTTGATCACATTACCTGCATGCACATCTTTTGTCTTGCTGGCTACAAGGACATTGACCTTGTCACCGATGGCTGCGACAAGAACAAGCACATCAGAGTAATCTTTTTGTTTCCAGTTATCCGCAAAGGTACGAAGGGCACCTGCATCTGATACAGAAACTTGGCTGGCAATGTAACGGTGTCCGTTTGCTTCTTGAACATTCTTGAAGACATCACCTGCTGCCGCTGCTGCTGCTTTTTCCTTCAATTCTGCATTTTCTTTTTGCAATTGACGGAGTTGTTCTTGAAGACCTTCCACCTTGTGAGGGACTTCTTTGAGTTGAGGAGCTTTCAAAGTTGCTGCGACTGCTTTCAGAGCATCTTCTTGTTCACGATAAGCTTCAAAGGCTTCCTTACCAGTCACTGCCAAGATACGACGAGTTCCTGATCCGATCCCTTCTTCTTTGACAATCTTGAAGAGACCAATTTCAGAAGTGTTACCTACGTGAGTACCACCACAGAGCTCAACAGAGTAATCACCAATAGTGACAACACGGACTTCCTTACCGTATTTCTCACCAAAGAGGGCCATGGCTCCCATTTCTTTAGCAGTATCGATATCTGTTTCAATTGTTTCGACTGCGATCGCTTCCCAAATCTTTTCATTGACTTGTTGTTCAATAGCTCGCAATTCTTCAGGAGTTACGGCTTGGAAGTGGGTAAAGTCAAAGCGAAGGAATTCTACTTCGTTGAGAGATCCTGCTTGGGTTGCATGGTTACCAAGGATATTGTGAAGAGCCGCATGGAGCAAGTGAGTCGCAGTGTGGTTCTTCATGACACGATGACGACGATTGGTATCGATCGCCAAGGTGTATTCTTGGTTCAAGGCAAGAGGAGCAAGAACTTCAACAGTATGAAGTGGTTGTCCATTTGGTGCTTTTTGAACATCTGTCACTGTCGCTACGACGTTTCCTGCAGCATCCAAGATTTGACCATGGTCCGCAACTTGTCCACCCATTTCAGCATAGAATGGAGTTTCTGCAAAGATCAGTGATGCAGTCCCTTCAGATACAGCTTCTACTTCTGCATTGTCCGCTACAATAGCCACCAACTTAGAAGGCAATTGGCTAGCATTGTAGTTGAAGCTACTTTCAACTGTAATGTTTTGAAGGGTTTCATTTTGCATCCCCATGGATCCGCCTTTAACAGCTGATGCACGCGCACGTTCTTGTTGTTCCTTCATGGCTGCTTCAAAACCTTCACGGTCGACTGTCATACCTGCTTCTTCTGCGATTTCTTCTGTCAATTCCACTGGGAATCCGTATGTATCATAGAGTTTGAAGACATCTTGACCAGCAATCACTGTTTGACCTTTGGCTTTCAAGTCTTCAACGATGGTTTGGGCAAAGTGTTGACCAGAGTTCAAGGTACGAGCAAATGATTCTTCTTCACTCTTGATAATTTTTTCGATAAAGTCTTGTTTTTCAAGTACTTCTGGGTAGTAGCTTTCCATGATCTTCCCAACGGTTGGAACCAATTTATACAAGAAGGTTCCTTCAATCCCCAATTTTTGACCATGCATGGAAGCACGACGGAGGAGACGACGAAGAACGTAACCGCGTCCTTCATTACCTGGAAGAGCCCCATCTCCAATCGCAAATGAAAGCGAACGGATGTGGTCAGCAATCACCTTGAAGCTCATGTTATCGCCATCTGGATCATAGGTTTTACCAGACATCTTTTCCACTTCACGGATGATCGGCATGAAGAGGTCTGTTTCAAAGTTAGTCTTCGCCCCTTGGATAACGGCTACCAAACGTTCCAAACCTGCGCCCGTATCAATGTTCTTGTGTGGTAATTCCTTGTATTCGCTACGAGGAACTGCTGGGTCAGCGTTAAATTGTGACAAGACAATGTTCCAGATTTCGATGTAACGGTCGTTTTCGATATCTTCCGCAAGCAGACGAAGACCGATGTTTTCAGGGTCAAAGGCTTCTCCACGGTCAAAGAAGATTTCTGTATCTGGTCCAGAAGGTCCCGCACCGATCTCCCAGAAATTGTCTTCGATTGGGATCAAGTGACTTGGATCTACCCCAACAGCGATCCAACGGTTGTATGAATCCTTGTCGTCAGGGTAATAGGTCATGTAAAGTTTGTCTTTAGGGAAATCAAACCATTCCGGACTTGTCAAAAGCTCATAAGCCCACGTAATGGCTTCATCACGGAAGTAATCTCCAATAGAGAAGTTCCCCAACATTTCAAACATGGTATGGTGACGGGCAGTCTTCCCTACGTTTTCGATATCGTTGGTACGGATGGCTTTTTGAGCATTGGTAATCCGTGGATTTTCAGGTTTGATGGTTCCGTCGAAGTATTTCTTAAGAGTGGCAACCCCTGAGTTAATCCACAAAAGCGTTGGGTCGTTTACTGGAACCAAGCTAACAGATGGTTCTACAGAGTGACCTTTGCTTGCCCAGAAATCAAGCCACATTTGACGGACTTGTGCACTAGATAATTGTTTCATATTTTTCTCCTAATTTTTTTAAGATTAATTTGCGCCAGCTTCTAACATTTCGACATAATCGATAGCGACACAAAGTGAGATGACTAAATCAGCGTATTCATCCTCATACACCAATACTTGGTAAGTCGAGGTGAGATGAAAGAGTTCCTTGCTAATCTCAGCGACGATTTGATCCCGATCATCGAACAATTTGAATTCCAGGTCCCAGATATTTCCCTGCACCCGAAGCCCCAAATCTTCGATATCGTATTTGTCTCTGAAGAGCGTCAGCTTTTTATGGATATAAAAGCGATCCCCATTCATCAACTCAATCACAAATTTTGGAAGAAGGCTGATTGTTTTTTTGGTGATATGGCTGACTTTTTCTCCATTTTGATCATAGATGGTAAAGGTCTTAGGAACCTTAAGAAAGGAGCCCTCTACCTGGTATTCAACATTTCCCAACTCATCTTTGATATCGAAGCGCTCGCCACCCAATCGAAATTTTTGTTTCACCTGATAGGTTCGCATCTTTTGATCTCCTTTAAAAAGCTCCAGACAACTGCCCATAAACAAAAGACAAGCCACTAAACGAAGGGCGAAAAACCGCGGTACCACCTTCATTCAATGAACTTGTCATTCTTCATTTTATATGCAATTGTCTCAGCCGAGTAGCAAAATCATTTCTCTTCCATGGCTCGCACCCCCGCCACTTCTCTGATTCCGAGTAACAATGATTTAATCTCAACTATTTCATTATACAAGTTCCAAAAGGAACCGTCAACTATTTTTTAGATGATGAGCTGCTATCACTTGTTTGAACACCGATATTTTGCAAATATTGGTTAAATGTTGATTTGAAGGCATCATCTTTGACCTTGATATTGGCATTGGTCATCGCTTTTGCAATAATGCTACGGATGTAGTTGGTATCTTGCTTACGACCATCGACAATGATCTCTTTCAAACGTTTTTCGTATTTCTTCCAGTCAGAGCCTTTATCTGTCTTCTTATTCAATTTGACAATATAGTAGCTAGCAGAATAGTTTTGACCTGCTGAAACTGTGATCACATCTGAAATCCCATTTTCATTCAACTTAAAGGCAGCTTCTTTGACTTGAGATGGAATACCTGCTGTTCCTGAATCGAACTTGACTTCGCCACCTTTGTCTTTTGTAGCAGTATCTGTTGAATTATCTTTGGCGATTTGGGCAAAATCTGCACCTTCTGCTTTAGCTGCTTCCAACACTTCTTTTGCTTTATCTTCTGAATTCAACTTGATAATTTGTGCTGTCACTTCTGGTGTGTAGGATTCAAAAGCCGCCTTGTAGTCAGACTCTTTGATATCTTTCTTAGCAGCTTGGTTAACTGCATATTCCAACAACATATTGCTACGGATTTGCTTCTTCGCTGTTTCTTCCGTCAAGCCTTGTTGCGCCAAGTAAGCATCAAATTGTTTACCTAATTGTTTCTTTTGTTTAGCCAATTCTTTATCAACTTCTTTATCAGAAACTTTTGATCCATATTCTTTTTCAAAAACCTTATTGATGGTCATTTGAAAAAGAACTTGTTGAGCTCCTTGGTTGGTTTTGATTTCATCATAGAAATCAGAAACTGAAATCGCGTCGCCTTTCATGGTAACGACATCTTTGTTTGTACCATTGGCACATGCTGCTAGTGTTACGACTGATAGCAAGGTCACAGCACCTGCTACAAGTTTTTTCTTCATGAAAATTATTCTCCGTTCTTTTTAAACTTCTTCTATTTTACCACAAATTAGAGAGAATACCTTAAATTTACCTAAAAGAGCTAGGATCTGGCAAGGTTACTGTCTCTGCATTTTTCCGAATCATCAAAATACCATCTCCAAGTGGCACCAAACTAGCGGTCAAATCTGGATGATTGAGAGTCGCATTAAAGAGGTTCTGAAGCCCCCGGTAAATGGTTCGTTGCCCACGACGCACTTCCATGATGTCTTTGGCAACATCTCCCCCTTGGAAAATATCATCCAGTACCACGACTCCCCCAACCTCTAAGAGTTCGAGAATTCGTGGTAAAAAGACGATATACTTAGACTTAGCAGAGTCCATGAAGACAAAGTCATAGGTCTCTGTCAAATTCTGCAAGACATCTACCGCATCCCCTTCAAGCAAGGTGATTTGCTTTCTCTGATCGTATTTAGCCAGATTTTCCTTGGCAAAACCAATCATCTCTTCATTCCGATCAATAGTGGTAATTTGTGCATCGGGAACATTTTCAGCCATTAAGAGCGCTGAAAATCCAATTGCTGTCCCAATTTCAAGGATTTTCTTTGGTTGTAAGGCTTGCAGGAGCAGTCTAAAGTAGGCTACAGTTTCATGCGGAATGATGGGAATATTTTCCTTACGGGCGAATGATTCTAATTCCTTTAGGGCACCAGATACCGGCTTTTGACGCGTACGCATAAAGTCAACGATCTCGTCTTTAACGACTGGCCGGCGCATATTGTGGTTGGCATTTTTACTATAAGACTCTACCATCTTATGCGAGTCCTAATTTTTCTACTAGGGCTTCAAATTCATTCAAACGACGTTCGAAGACCGCAAAGGCTGCGTCCAAGTAGTCTTCTTTTTCCATATCCACACCTGCTTTGCGGATAACGTTGAGCGGATAATCAGAGTTTCCAGCTTTCAAGTAGTCGATATATTTGTCGCGATCTTCCTGGGTTCCGTGAACTATTTTTTCAGCTAAGGCAGAAGCTGCTGCAAAACCTGTTGAATATTGGAAGACGTAGTAGTTATAGTAGAAGTGAGGAATCCGAGCCCATTCATATTGGATCTCAGGGTTGTCTTCTTTTGAAAGACCATAGTATTTTTCATTGAGCTCTGCATAAAGGTTGTTCAAGAACTCACTAGTCAAAACGGTACCTTCTTGGTCTGCTTTATGAATGGCATGCTCAAATTCGGCAAACTGGGTTTGACGGAAGACGGTTCCACGGAAGCCATCCAAGAAGTGATTCAAAATAGCAAAGCGAGTTGCATCGTCTTCTACTTCTTCTAACAGACGTTCGGTCAGGATATTTTCATTGGTTGTAGAGGCGATTTCGGCAAGGAAGATGGAATAGTCCCCATAGACATAAGGCTGGGTTTCACGGGTATAGCTAGAATGCATACTGTGACCAGTTTCATGCACCAAGGTGAAGAGATTATCCAATGTATCTTGCCAGTTCAACAACATGAAGGCATTGGTATCATAAGAACCACCTGAATAAGCACCTGAGCGTTTTCCTTGGTTGACATGCACATCAATCCACCGTTCGCTAAAGGCACGTTTTACACGAGAAAGGTAGTCCTCACCCAAAACAGCCAAGACTTCTTCTGCTTTGGCCAATGATTCTTCATAAGTAAACTTGTAGTCTGTATCGGATAATGGCGTATACATATCGTACATCTTCAAGTCTGAGATTCCAAGAATTTTTGAGCGCAATTGCACATAGCGTTGCAAGAGTGGCAAATGTTTGTTCACCGCTGCTACCAAGCTATCATAAACACTTTCTGGTACAAAGTTTTCAGAAAGGGCCGCTTCACGAGCAGATGAGAATTTGCGAACTTTGGCATTAAAGTTATGAACTTTCACATTGGTTTGCAAGGTTTTAGCATAGGTATGTTGGTACTGTTCATAGACCTTGTAGAGACCTTCGTAAGCTTCTTTACGAACGGCACGATCTTTAGATTCTACCAAAGAAATATAGTTCCCATGGGTTAATTGAACTTCTTCGCCCTTGTCATCATGTACAGTTGGGAAAACAATATCTGCATTGTCCAAGATTTCAAAAGTTTCTCCACCAGCCGCAAAGATCTCACCAGCTCCTGCAAGTAATTCCTCTTCTTTTTGAGACAAGACATGTTCTTTCTTCTCAAGCAAACGATCAAAATAATGACCATATTGCTCCAAGTCTGGAACCTCACTCACAAAGGCTTTGTACTGCTCATCCGTAATGGCCATGAATTCAGGCTCATAGAAGGCAAAGGTTTCGCCTAACAAGCTATAAAGAGACATCCCTTTTGATTGGTACTCTTGGTATTTAGCCACTCGTGTATCTTGGTCATTTTTCATATGGGCATAGACGTAGACCTTTTCTATGCGACGGCTCAATTCCAAATATGCATTGGTTGTATCCAAAAGTGTTTGCGCTGAATCCAACAAATGGCCAGCATAGTGGTTTGCTGCTTTAATATCTGCAGCTAAGCTGGCTGCTTCTTCTTCCCAAGCTTGATCTGTCGCAAAAATTGTCGACAAATCCCATTGGTATTTTTCATCAATTTCATTACGTTGTTTTACCATTTCGATTAATCCTCCAATGGTTCTATTTTAGCATAAAAATGAACATTTCGGGAGGATTTCTATCTTAGAAAGTTAGCTTTTCTGTTGAGCATAAAAACGTGGGGGATAAAGGATCTGAACGGGTTGGATCCCTTGCGACTGATAATAGACCATAAATTGCTGGTAGTAATCTTCTACATCCTCTTCAATTTGGAGCAAGTTCTGTGAAAGGATCGGACGACAAAGAGGATAAAAGAAATCCAGCCCCAGTTCCATCAGATGGTGTCCCTGCAAATAGAGTTCTTCCTGAAGCTTCAGCCACTTTGGATGACGATAAAAGAGTTGCTGCTGTATATACGTTAAAAATGTACGATCGAGCTCGACTGCCATTTGCTGCATGGGTTGCGAAAGATAAGGGGTCCGTAAGACTTCCAGTAAAGACCTTTGACCAAAAGGGAAAACTTCTGTTTGATAATGCAATCGCCCTCGTAAATCCTCATGAATGAGGTATTGCAGACGTAGCTCTTTCTTTGTCAGATCCAATTCCCAAAGATGGAACCCTCGATTCTGACTAAAATAAAGAAAGCCAGCCTGTAGCTTTGTTAGTCTTTCCTTGAGCCACAACTTTTTACCAAGTAACCAATAGACCTGGTAACCGTTGGATCGATAAGCATCGCTCCTCTCCTTCAAGCGTTCTAAAGATAGGGAGCTGCACTGCACTTCCAAAGCTAAGTTCTTGTCTACTACCAAAAGATCGGCAATTTGTTGAAAGTCTGCTAAATAACTTTCTACCTCTGTATTAGATTCCTTAGAGGCCCAATCATAAAGACAAGCTTTCAATTCCAGATGTTCAAAACTCTCAGCTTCGTGATGATAGGGACAATGCTGTAATTTTATATGAGCAAAATGAGCCCGTAGAACCGAGCCATTTTTTAGACGCACTGGACTATGACAAACCAAGCAATAGAAGGGACCTTCTGTCACAGGCGGAATCTCCTCCATACAATTCCAGCGCTCTTTATTTTTATCCATGGCAATAAACATAGCCCCACCTCCTCATCTATATCATTCGAAAAAAATAAGAAAAAGGCTGGAAATTTCCAACCTTTTTTTGCTATTATTCGTCAGAATCTGAGTCTGAATCGTCACTAGAATCATCAGCAACAGGAGATTTACTCAATTCTTTCTGCATATCTTTCATCTCTTTGCGAGTACTTTCCAACTCTTCTCGAGCATCTTTCAAGCTTTCGATCAGAGCTTCACGGTCTTCTTTAGGAACGACAGTACTATCTGAACCGATGCTTTCCAAGCTTTCATTAAAGATATCTTTTTGGTTTTCTAATCCTTGCTTTAAGGTACTAATCATTGCATCGTATTGTTCTTTTGCAGAACCTGTCACAGAAGTACCTGCTTCTTCAGTAATAGAAACAGATTGATCCATTAATTTTGCAAACAACTTTTTAAAGTCTCCAACTGTTTTAGCCTTGCTGATTTCAGCGTCTGTTAAGAGGCTAGAAGATGAAGTCTCTTCTGAATCTGTTGAGGTATCCTTGCTTTTTGAAGTGTTGGCAGATTTGCTCGTCACTTTAGTAGTTGATTGACTATTTGAAGTTTCCTTCTTTGTGTCTTGTTTGTTTGAACAAGCAGCTAGGGAAACAATCGTCAAAAGAGCAGCTGTCGATAAGATCATTTTTTTCATAAAATGGTCTCCTTTATATTTATTTTACCTCATTCTACCATCGAATACTTTGATTGCCAAATCAATTACTAGTTCTTAATAATATCAAAAAAGCCGGACAAAACACTGTGAAATCAGTGTTTCTGTCCAACTCCTCGATGATTAGTCATACAATTGTAACAATTTCATTAGTCTACTTTGCCACCAAAAAGGCCGTGAGCCTTCCCTTGGGGCATTTTTAAGGCAAAGCTCAGCAAAAAGACGATCCCTACAACCCCTGCTAAAAAGAAACTCATGACTTGGTAACCGCCTCTTTCAATACAGAGGGCTGCGAGGGGTTGTAAAAGAATGGTTCCTAAATAACGAGCTCCTTGGACAATGGCCATAGCAAGAACCAAGTCTTTGCCATTTACCTGTTGGGCGATAAACCGTAAGGAGACCATAATCAAAACCATCCCTGTTGTATGCTTGGCTAAAAGAGTCAAAAGCACTTTTAAGAAGACAGGACTTGGAAGAGCGTAGACAACATATTGAGCAAAAATAATCCCGATTGGAAGAGCGATCAAAACCCGTAAAGGCCAGTGGTCCATGAATCGATCAGAGAAAAAGATCAAGGGAGCTTCCACTACGACGGAGATAGCCACAACTGTTGAGGCAATATGAACTGGTAGACCACTATCCATGAGTAGCTCAGGAATATAGGTATGACCAATATTTCCAACCCCTGAAGCCAAGCCAATCAAAATGATAAAGAAGAGGTAAGGTCCATTGTGAAGAAGGGGACGAATAGAAACTGGCTCTTTAACCTTTTCTTCTTTTTTCTCTCTTGTCTTCATCCGAACGGCACTTAGACAGAAAATGCTGAGTACAATGGTGATCAAAACCGTATAATAGACAGCTTGGGGGCTAAACTGATGATAGACCCAGCCGGCTATTTGAACACCGACCGAGTAGCCAATGGTTCCCCAAACGCGAATCTTCCCAAAAGCGTATGGACTTTGCGTTGCAAAAACTTCCATCATGGGAGCTGTCCCATTCAAACAGACTAGAACAATTCCGTAAAAAACGGTCAGCCAAAAGAGATTGGGGGCCCAAAGAAAACCGAAGACACCACCAATGATCACACTCAGACTGAGGGTCGTCATTTTTACGATTCCAAATCGCTCATTGATATAACCAAAGAAGGGTTGGGCTACCATGGATAAGAAAAAAGCAACCGATACCAAGGTCGACACTTGGGTTGCACTATAGTGCTTTCCCATCAAATAGACGGAAATGAGGGTCGTAAAGAGAGATGTGGACATAAAATAAAAACTATAGAGCAACATATAAGCCGCATAAGAATTTCGGAATTTTTTCATATGAATCCTTTCTAAAAATATCGGAATGAGACAATGACAAAACCCAACTGACAATCAGTTAGGTTTTATTTTACTCTTTATTATAGCGCTTTTGAGCCTCTTTTTTGCGTCTCTCACGACTTTGTTTTTCAATCGAGAGAATGATGACAAGAATGAGAATTGGAATCAAGATCAGGAAGTGATCCAGCGAAAGCCATTTACTGTGCTTAGCCGTTGTCTTTTTCCCACTTGCTGTTTCTTTGACAAGCTCTGGCTTGGCCCCTTCTTCTACCTTCATATCATCTCGGATACCTTCAGACAAGGTGTAGAGATCATTATCTACTGTCAGATAGCCATTTTTTACCGCAAGGGTCGGTTCTTTAGCACCTTTTTTGACCGTTGCATAGAAGGGTTTTTCGAGTCTATAGGTCTTGCCGTCGATCTTCTGGACACCTGCATCCAACAATTTTTTATAGCCAAAATCTTTATAGGCTTTTTCGATCAAAGCATTTCCAAACGGGTGACGGTAGTATTCCCCATCTTGATCTGCCCAATCTCCTACGCCCATAATGACAGCAATTAAGCGCTGATTGCCCCGTTTGATGGTCGCGATATAGTTGAAGGCTCCACGAGGACTTGATCCAGTTTTTAAACCATCCACACCTTTCAAAGCATACTTGGCTCCTGGCAATGAATAATTGTAGGTATCAAAGGTTTCCTCATACGGAGTCCCTTTTTTGACCGTAACTTGTGCTTGATTGGTATAGTTTAAAATATCTGGGTATTTATTGATAAAATGATAGACCAGAATTCCTAAATCACGCGCAGTTGTCTGGTTAGCAGCGTCATTTGGATAATTGTTTACCGGATAGTAGCCTTGCAAGGTGGAGATGGCTGCCCCACTCGGGTTATTCCAGACCGTATTGGTCATCCCTAATTCCTTAGCCTTGGCATTCATGCGCTCGATAAAGGCATCTGGATCATTGTTGGACATGAGATTAGCCAACATGAGGGTCGACACATTTGAGGATGGAACCACTGTCATGGTAATCAACTCCGGAATTGTATAGTCTACCCCAGCAACAATATTATTGTTGGAGATCTCATAGATCTTTCCGATTGCTTGGTCTGAAGCGGTCGCCTTGATCACTGTATCCTTACCAATCTTGCCACTTGCCATATCTTCAAACAAGAGATAGAGCGTCATGAGCTTACTCATGCTTGCAGGATCTCTGGGTTCATCGATATTGTCTTTCCAAAGAACATTTCCCGTATTTCCGTCAATAATGAGCGAAGAATGCGGGCGGTTAATGGCTTGGACATTGTCATTTGGATACATCTTTTGCGCCATATCCACCAATTCATCCGCACTCGCTAGAATTGGCTGACACAAGAGACTCAGAAGGAGGCAAATATGGATCAAATATTTTTTTATCATAAACGTTTCCTTTATAACAGACTATTCAGCTGGGAGCTAAAACAAGCTTCTAGCCCTCATGCCCTTTCCTCTTGTCTCCCAGTAGATGAAAAGAGCTAATCCCAGCAGATAATTACTTGTATTGTACCATACTTTAAAGCAGAAAAAAACCTATCTGACCCGAATAAATCGGCGATAGGTCCTTTTTTTTATCGACTTAACAAGCTCAAGGCTTCCTTATCCGCAATAATGGTCACATTTGGATGTCCTTGAAGGGCACTAGCTGGCACTTTTTCTGTTCTTTCACCTTCTACCGTACCTTTGATCGCTTGGGCTTTTGATTCCCCATAAGCAAACAAAACAATTGATTTCGCAGCTAAGATATTGGCAATCCCCATCGAAATGGCTTGAGTTGGTACATCTTCGATCTTATCAAAGAAACGAGAATTGGCTTCAATCGTAGAGTCATCCAACTGAACTAAGTGGGTCTGACTGTCAAAGGATGTTCCTGGCTCATTAAAACCGATATGTCCATTGCGCCCAATACCTAAGATTTGGAGGTCCACTGGATGGTCTTCGAGTATTTTGTTATAGCGGATGACTTCCTGATCGGCAGATTCTTCTACACCTGATGGGAGAAAACTTTCTTTGAATGGTTTGGCATCAAAGAGATTCTTCTCCATGAAATAACGATAAGATTGAGGATCATCTCCCGTCAACCCTACGTATTCATCTAAGTTAACACTAATTAGGTTAGACAGATCCAAATCACTTTCACGAATTTGTTTATAAAACTCAAGGGGACTGCTTCCAGTCGCAAGACCTAAGGTTTGAGCACCTTTCTGTAATGTTTCTTTCAATATATCAAAGGCAACTTTTCCACCCTCAATTTGGTCCTTTACTTCAATAATTTTCATTGGATAGTCCTCCTATTTCTCTATGCTTTTATTATATGGTATAGACCAATTTTTGTCAAGTGAAACCGCTATCTTTTTCTGGCGTTTTTTTCATTTTCAAGTCGATTCGTGATATAATGGAAGGTATGATTGTATCACTATTATTCATCATTTTTTTGATCGGACTCCTTGTCTTTCTCTTATCTTTCTTGATTCATCAAAGAAAGATTCTCAAGGTCCTGATCTTTTTGATGGGAATCTGCCTGATGCTATTAGCTGTCGGGACTACCATCTATCTACTCACAAATTTATTATAAAAGGAGCGCAAATGAATACCAACGACTTTGACTTTGATTTGCCCGAAGAACTGATTGCCCAAACCCCTCTTGAAAAACGAGATGCCTCTAAACTCTTGATTCTCGATCGAAAAACAGGGCAATTCCAAGACCGTCATTTTGATGCCATTTTAGATGAATTGGAGCCAGGAGATGCTCTTGTCATGAACAATACGCGTGTTCTACCTGCCCGCCTTCATGGAGTCAAACTTGAAACAGGTGGTCACGTCGAATTCCTTCTCCTTAAGAATACACAAGACGACTGTTGGGAAGTCTTGACAAAACCTGCAAAACGCTTAAAGGTAGGTGCCACAGTCAGCTTCGGAGATGGTCGCTTGACCGCAACTGTTGAGGAAGAATTAGAGCACGGAGGTCGCATCGTACGCTTCCATTACCAAGGGATCTTTTTAGAAGTTCTAGAAAGCCTTGGCGAAATGCCACTTCCTCCCTATATTCATGAAAAGCTTGCTGACCGCGAGCGCTACCAAACTGTTTACGCCAAAGAAAATGGTTCTGCTGCAGCTCCAACGGCAGGTCTTCATTTCACCCAAGAATTGCTCCAAAAGATTGAAGCAAAAGGGGTTCACCTGGTCTATTTGACCCTTCATGTGGGCCTAGGAACCTTCCGTCCAGTATCTGTGGACAATCTTGAAGACCATGAGATGCACTCTGAATTTTACCAACTTTCTGAAGAGGCTGCTGCTACCCTTCGTCAGGTAAAAGCTGCAGGGAAACGTATCGTAGCCGTCGGAACGACTTCTATTCGGACCCTTGAAACGATTGGTAACAAATTTGATGGAGACATCCAGGCCGATTCAGGTTGGACCAATATTTTTATCAAACCAGGTTATGAATGGAAAGTCGTCGATGCCTTTTCAACCAACTTCCACCTTCCAAAATCAACTCTGGTCATGTTGGTTTCTGCCTTTGCTGGCCGTGAATTAACCCTCGAAGCATACCACCATGCTATTCAGGAACGCTACCGGTTCTTCAGTTTTGGGGATGCTATGTTCATCAAGTAAAGGAGTCACTCATGAATAAAATTGAAAGCCGCCACCGCTTGATCCGCTCTATTATTTCTGAGCGTAGGATTCATACCCAACAAGAACTTCAAGAAGCCTTAGAGGCCAATGGCGTTCTCGTTACCCAGTCCACCCTTTCACGGGATGTCAAATCCTTGAATCTAGTAAAAATTAACGAGGGGGATAGTTCCTACTATGCCATGAACACCATCGCTCCTTCCCGTTGGGAAAATCGACTGCGGATGTATATGGAAGATGCCTTAGTCATGTTGCGGCCCGTTCAAAACCAGGTCGTTGTAAAAACTCTTCCAGGTCTTGCCCAATCCTTTGGAGCTATCTTAGATGCATTGGAACTCCAAGAAATTGTAGCCACCATCTGTGGAGACGATGTCTGTTTGGTTATCTGCGAAGACAATCAAGGAGCTTTGGATTGTTTCGAAAAATTAAAAGAATTCACCCCACCCTTCTTCTTTAGTAAATAAAAAGTTTGGAAACCAAGTTTCCAAACTTTTTATGTTGTAGCTAAGCGTTGAATGGCTTCTCGATAGATTTCCATCGCAGCATAGAGATCGTCAATTTTTGCTCGTTCATTGGCTTGGTGCTCGGTCTGTTCTGCACCTGGGAAAAGAGCCCCAAAAGCGACACAATTTTCCATGGTCCGCGCAAATGTCGCACCACCAGAAGACATGGCTGGCGTCTTATCACCAGTTTCTTCCTGATAGACTGCCATCAAAGAGCTGACTAAAGGACTATCCAAAGGAACATATAAAGGAGCCAAATAATCAAACTCTTCATATGACAACTGATAACTAGCTGCAATTTCTCGCAAACGAGCTACTAAGGCATCCTTGTCTGCTAAGACGGGGATCCGGATATCAATCCCGATTTCCGATTGTTCTTGATCGATGACAAGGGTCGCAAGATTGAAGGAAAGATCGCCACTTGGTTCATCTGTAATTCTGCCAAATAGAGCTTCTCCCGTTGCATCCTCACCAACAGCATCTGCGATAAAGAGCAAGGCTGGGTGGGGTTGGATGAGGGATAAACTTTCCGCTAAACCGACAATGGCATTCACTCCTTCAGCTGCATCTTTAGAGTGCTTGGAAACACCCAAAACTGTTACAGAATCTTCTGTTTGGCTATACTGAACCCCACTTTGATCCAAAACAGGAAGCAACTCTTCCAAACGATGACCAGCATAAGTCGCCTTGTCTGGAACAACATTGAGGGCCTGACCAGCCTGTAAGGGAAGATCGTCCCAACCTGGACCATGCAATTTCACTTGTAATAAGCCTTTTTCAGCATAGGTTAATGGGAAAGAGGAATCCGGTGCAAATCCAAGATTTGCTTGCTCTTCGATTTGGTTGTAGCGATTCATACAGCGCCACAAGGTTTCTTCATCCGTTCCAAAGATAAAGCGGATTCGTTTGGTAAACTGGATACCATCATCCAGCAAACTCTTAACTGCATAAAGGGCAGCGAGGGACGGCCCCTTGTCATCCTGCACACCGCGACCTACTAGATAGTCACCTATAACAGTCGCTTCAAAAGGTGGCGTTTGCCAATCTTGTAAATCACCGGCTGGAACAACATCCAAGTGACAAAGAACGGCCAGGAGTTCTTCCCCCTGACCGATCTCTGCATATCCATAGTATCCTTCAGGATCTATATATGTTTGAAAACCTAATTCTCGAGCAAGCTCTAAGGTTTTTTCTAGGACATCTTGGATAGCTTGTCCAAACGGTGTTCCATTTTCCCCTTCATTTAATACAGAAGGGTAAGAAATGATGGTTTGGAGCGAGTTTAAAAACTGCTCTTTTACATCGTCCTTTATTCTATTTTTCATGAAACACCTACTTTATGCTATTGCAAGAATGGAACCATTGTTCCTAGTAGAAGAAGGGCAATGGTGATCACAACAATCGCTACGACCAATTTACCCATGAATTTCCACCATGCACTCAAGTCAATACGTCCAAGAGCAAGAGCCCCCATTACGATACCTGAAGTTGGTGCGATTAAGTTCAAGACACCAGATGCAGATTGGTAAGCTGTGACAATCAAGCTACCTGGTACATTGACGAATTTACCAAGAGGTGCCATGATACCCATTGTTGCGCTGGCAAGACCAGACGATGATGGGATCAAGAATGACATTGGCAAGTAGAAAATGTAAGTCAAGACAATGAACAATTGAGATGAAAGACCTTTAAGTCCTTCTTCACCCCAGTGAAGAATTGTCGCAGTGATCATACCGTCGTTCATGATGACTTGGATACCACGTGCTACCGCTACGATAAGAGCAACACTCAAGAGGTCAGCTGCACCATTCATGAAGGATGAAATGATTTTATCTTCTTTCAAGCCATAAATGATACCAACAAGGATTCCCATAAAGGCAAAGAGCATAGCTGTTTGAGGGAAGTACCATGTACCAAGAGCATCTGTGTTACCGATCAATTGACCAAGCACTGGAACTTTATGGAGAGATTCGTTAAAGTTTTCAAAGAATGTAATACCCAAATCTTTGAATGGGATAAATCCAGCAACCATGATAACGAATGTTGAAATGAAGACGAGCAAGACACGTTTTTGTTTCTTGTTCATTTGTGAAGGAATTTCTTCGCCACTATCAACGTTGAAGTGTTTCAAATCTTCTTCACGAGTTGCATAGGTGAGAGATTTGGTTGGGTCTTTTTGAACCTTATCTGCATAACGATATACATAGTATGTGCTAAGGGCTGTCAAGACAATCCAGAAGATTACACGGAGCAAGAGACCTGAGGCACTTGAGATACCTGCAGTGTCAGAAGCGATAACTGTTGCAAATGGGTTCAATGTTGACGCCAAACATCCGATTTGTGATCCTAAAAGGATAATGGCTACCCCTGTTAAGCTGTCAAAACCAACGGACATCATAACAGGTACAAGAAGTGGATAGAAGGCCATGGTTTCTTCACCCATACCATAAGTTGTCCCACCAAGGGCAAACAATGGCATCAAGATCAAGATCAACATTTTTTCGCGGCCTTTGTATTTACGAACGATAGAAGCAATCCCTACATCAAGGGTACCTGTTTCGTTCACAACTCCAAGGAAACCACCGACCATCAAGATGAAGAAGGCTACGTCAATCGCTGCACTAGTTGGTGCTTTACCAAGCATGGCATTGATCGGAGCCATCAAGACATCCCAAATCCCTTGAGGATTTTGTTTCACAGATTCATAACTACCTGCGATGATGGCACCAGATTTATCAACCTTGTATTGACCAGCTGGAATGATCCAAGTTAACACTGCCATAATGGCAATGATTATCAACAATACGGAAAAAGATGAAGGCATCTTAAATCCTTTTTTCGTTTTTTCACTCATTTGTCTTCCTCCTAACGCAACAAAGTGTGAGTGATGTTTTACAAGAGTCTCTTGTAAAACGCTTACCTATAAACTTATTCTATCACAATAAGCTTTAAAATACTAGTTTTTTCCTAATTTTTCATTAGTCTTTTTGGATGATTGTTCCACTTTCAGACTCAATCAAAGCTCCAAGGTTTTCAAGGGATGTAATAACTGCTTTTCCTTCTGGGCGACCGTTTACAAAGGCAATGGCAGCTTCTACTTTAGGAAGCATGCTTCCTGGTGCAAATTGGTCTTGTTTGATATATTCTTCCAATTGAGCCACATTAACATGTTCCAATTTTGCTTGGTCTGGTTTGTTGTAGTTCACAAAGACATAATCGACACCAGTCAAGACGATGAAGAGGTCTGCTTCTACTAATTCAGCCAAACGTTGAGATGCGAAGTCTTTATCGATTACCGCTTCAACACCAGATAGGCTACCATCTGCTTCTTTCACAACTGGGATACCGCCACCACCGGCTGCAACAACGACTTGACCGTCGTTCAACAAAGTACGAATGGTATTGATTTCTTTGATATCCACTGGTTTTGGTGAAGCCACAACTTTACGCCAGCCACGACCAGCATCTTCTTTGAAAGTTGCACCTGATTTTTCAGCTTCTGCTTTTGCTTCTTCTTCTGAGTAGAATGGGCCAATTGGTTTGCTGAGGTTAACGAAAGCTGGGTCGTTCTTATCAACAACGACTTGTGTTACAACAGAAGCCACATCTTTTTCAATTCCTTCTTCAAGAAGAGCATTTTGAAGAGCATTTTGAAGCCAGTAACCAATGCTTCCTTCGGTCATAGCAACTAATGAATCAAGTGGGAAAGCTGGGTTCTTTTCAGAATCTGCAGCCAAGTGTTGGAGCAAGAGGTTTCCTACTTGAGGACCATTCCCATGAGTGATGATCAACTCATCCCCATTTTTGATTAATTTAACTAAGTGTTTAGCTGTTTCTACAAGTGCTTCTTGTTGAGCTTTTGCAGAAGGATCAGATGAGAGAATAGCATTTCCTCCCAAAGCAACGACGATTTTTCTTGACATGAATTTTCCCTTTCTATAAAAAATAGGGGCAGGACTAAAGCTAGCAGTCCAGCCCCTATAGCTGTTGGTATACGGTTATAAAGTCTTAAACTTTTGGAATGTACAAGTTACCAAGAGTAGCTGCCATAACCGCTTTGATGGTGTGCATACGGTTTTCAGCTTGGTCAAAGTGACGAGCATATTTGCTACGGAACACTTCGTCAGTAACTTCCATTTCTTCTACGCCGAATTTTTCAGCAACATCTTTACCATAAACAGTGTTTGTGTCGTGGAAAGCTGGCAAGCAGTGCAAGAAGATCAAGTCTTCGTTATCAGCTTTCTTAACCAATTCCATGTTTACTTGGTAAGGTTTCAAAAGGGCAACGCGTTCTGCAAATTTGTCTTCTTCACCCATAGATACCCAAACGTCAGTGTAAAGTACATCTGCACCTTTCACAGCTTCATCAGCATCTTCAGTGATCAAAATATGAGCGCCACTTTCTTTTGCGAATCCTTCTGCCAATTCAACAATTTCTTGTTCTGGGAAGAGTTCTTTTGGAGAGAAGATGTGTACGTTCACACCAAGGATTGCACCTGTTACAAGAAGGCTGTTTGCAACGTTGTTACGTCCGTCACCACAGTATACAAGTGTCAAACCTTCCAAACGCCCAAAGTTTTCTTGAACAGTCAAGTAGTCAGCAAGCATTTGAGTTGGGTGCCATTCGTCAGTCAAACCATTCCATACTGGAACACCTGAGAATTCAGCCAATTCTTCAACCATGCGTTGGCTAAATCCACGGAATTCGATACCATCAAACATACGTCCGAGAACTTTTGCAGTATCTTCTGTAGATTCTTTTTTACCAAGTTGGATATCGTTTGCACCTAGGTATTCTGGGTGAGCACCAAGGTCGATGGCTGCAGTAGTGAAGGCTGCACGAGTACGAGTTGAAGTTTTTTCAAACAAAAGCGCAATGTTTTTACCAGCAAGGTAGTGGTGTTCGATGTTGCGTTTTTTAAGGTCTTTCAAGTGAGCTGAAAGTCCGATAAGGTATTCTAACTCTGCACGTGTAAAGTCTTTTTCTGCTAAAAAGCTACGCCCTTGGAATACTGAAGTTGTCATTAATTATCTCCTTTAATTATGCATGATAGGATCCTGTCATTCAGTTTAGAGGGCTCAGTTTAGACACTGAGCCCGTCTAACCTGAAGAAGGATGATTAGATTTCTTCACGTTCGAATGGCATTGACATACAACGAGGTCCACCACGACCGCGAACCAATTCACTTCCGCGGATCTTAATCAAACGAAGTCCGTATTCTTCTAATTTCTTGTTCGTAACAGTGTTACGGTCGTATACTACTACCACACCTGGTGCGATTGTAAGAGTATTTGATCCGTCGTTCCATTGTTCACGTGCAGCAGCAACGACGTTGCCACCTCCACATGGAATCAATGTAACTTTTTCAACACCAAGGTTTTCAGCAAGCAATTCAGCCAAATCACCTTTTTCTTCAACGATCTTCAATTGTTCGTTTTCATAAGTTACAGAGAAGACGCGAAGGTTACCTTGGATTTCTGGGTGGATTGTGAATTTATCGTAGTCCACCATTGTGAATACTGTATCCAAGTGCATGAATTTACGGTTGTTAGCAAATTCGAAGGCCAATACTTTCTTGAAGCCAACGTTCTTCTTGAAGATGTTTACCAACAATTTTTCGATTGATGCAGCATCAGTACGTTGTGAGATACCAACTGCCAATACATCTTTAGAAAGTACCAACTCATCTCCACCTTCGATACGAGTATCTTCTTCACGGTTGTAGACAAGTTCAACTTTTCCACCGTAAACTGGGTGGTATTTGAAGATGTATTTACCATACAAAGTTTCACGGTTACGTGTATCTGCGTACATGTGGTTCAATGATACTGCATTACCAATTGTTGCAAATGGGTCACGTGTGAAGTACAAGTTTGTCATTGGGTCGATAGCAAATGGATAGTCAGATTCAACAAGGTCTGTCAATCCTTTTGCTTCTTCAGGAATTTCTGGAAGTTCAGCTTTTTGAACCCCTTCCATTGTTTTTTCAACCAATTCTTGGTTGTCTTCAATGCTGTGAAGCAATTCACGGATCGCAATTTTTGTTTGGCGTCCACGAATGTTCGCTTCTTCAAGGTATTCTTCGATGAACTGATCGCGAATTTCTGGAGAAGTCAATGACTCAGCAGCCAACTGTTCAAGATAAAGTACTTCGATTCCTTCGTTACGAAGTGCTTCAGCAAATGCGTCGTGTTCTTTTTGAGCATCTTCCAAGAATGGAATATCATCAAAAAGAAGACGTTCAAGATAGTCAGGCATCAAGTTTTCCAACTCTTTACCTGGACGGTGCAAACAAACTTTTTTCAGTTTTCCAATTTCTGAGAAAACATGAATTGGGTGTGTAGACATCTATAGTCCTCCTTTTTTCTTGCGGTTTAGCATAGCTAATCCTGTTTACAGGTTTTATTTTATCACCAATTGGTACCGCTTTCACAAAGGATTCTACTTTTTGAATGCAAAGAATTTGGCATTTTTTTGAATCTTTCCTATTTTTTAGTTAATATGAAGCGTTTTCTTTGCATATTTTGCCTTTTATATCATTTTTATGAATATATATTTTTTTGTAAAAAAATAAAAAGATCAACAAATTAGTTGATCTCTTCAAAACTCTTTAAAAAATAGGCTGTATCTAGAAAAGTTAGTTGTTTTCTCTCATACTGGACCTTATGAGAATCGATGAGTTTCTTTAAAACTTGATTGACGGTTTCTCGAGTTGTGGCTGCTAATTTGGCCATTTCCTTCATACTAATTGGAAATGGAAGCTGATTTCCTAGACTTTCATAGTCCTTGCACAGAATTGCTAAAGATTGAATCACGCGCTCACTAGCACTAGCTGTCACGACATTGCGCAAGCGCAACTCTTGAAATTCTAGGATGGAGGAGATCTTTCTCATAATAAAGAGCAATTGCTCCTTACTCTCTTTGGCATAAAATTCATAAAGATGAACGGGAATAACAAAACAACGTAAATCCGTCACCGCACTAGCTGTATAGTGGTAACGCTCATCCTGGAACATCCCACCATAAGGGAACAAAGCCCCCTTCTTTATATAATCCATATAGGAGAATTGGTCCGACGAATCAAATTGCTCAATACGAGCAAAGCCGTTTGCCAGAAGAAAAAGGCGCTCCCGCTTATCTCCTGCATAAAATAAAATTTGTCCCTTAGGGATATCCCTGGCATGAATTTCAACAGCTAATTTATCAAATAGCTCCACTGGTAGCGCAGAAAAGGCTGGATGCGAGCGGAGCAACTGGTAATCTTCCTTTGTAATCATGTCTATACTTCCTCTTATTACTATTAGTAGTATAACATACTTTTTATAGAAAAGGGAAAGAAGTCTCTTTAGAACAGAAAAGTAATTCGAAACACCAAGTGAATTTCATCCTACTTTGATAGAATAAAAGGCCTGAGCAACCCTCAGACCTTCTGTCGATTATTCATTCATATTGACACGATGCCATTCATTAATAACATAAGCCAATTGACCCAATTGATAAAGACCAACACCACTGATTTCAGAACTTTCTGGAGTCGTCCCTCCAAGGCCTGCAGTATAGATGGCAACTAAATAAGGAGTCGATTCATGGACAATGGCATCCACATTGAGCGCTTCAGCCACATAGCCTGGTTTTTGTTGGATCACCAAGTCTGGCAAGAATTTCTTATAGTACTCGCCTGGGAAAGATTCCCCAATCAATTCCAGCAAATCTGCATATTTTTCTTGATGATTCCAAAGATATTCCAAGACATGGATGTAATAATCCGTTGTCGTTTTATTATCTTCGCTAAAGGTTTTAACCTCTGGTGAACGGGATTGACCATAGCGACTGAATAACTTACGCGCTTGCTCCATTCCCCCTAAACGATCTGCTAAGGCATAGGCAGGGGTATTTTCAGAGTAAACCAATGAATAGCGTTGCATATCAGGAATAGACATGGCACCATCGAAGGCAGCAACGTAATTGTCATGCTCCCCTACATATTCATAGTAGGTATTGGTAATGTCAAACCGGTCTGTTAAATTGAGTTTGCCTTTTGCGACCTCATCTACCACCAACATGTTTAATGGTAGCTTATAGGTGCTTCCTCCAGTCATTGGTTGGAGATCATTCATGGCAAATTGCTCTCCTGTAATGGCATTGCGATAAGTGAAGGCAACTTGTGATGGATCAATTTCACTTTCTGCTAGGAAATCCTGAACAACCTCTACCAAACCTTTATTAGCATAATCATAGACTAAGCCATACTCATTCATTGTCTCCCTGTCAGCATCTAGCACCGCTTGCTTGGCTTCAGGAGATTTGATACGTGGCTTTTTTGTCTCAGGGGTAGACTTTTCGATATCTTGTTCTTTTGCTTCTTTTGTTTTCTTTGCTTTTTTGTCGATTGCTGATGCTATTGGTTGCGTAACATGCAAGTAGCCCAGTGTACCCGTTCCCGCCATGCACAATAGAATACTGATCGCAATCATGATCGAGCGTAGCTTCAAATAGTTTTTCATATAAGTTTTATTATAAAAGATTCTACAAAAAATAACAAGGCATATCAGGTGAGGAAAACGATTTCTCCTTAAATACCTTTTTACGCTACCTCTAGACTGTCATTTCCGTTTAAAGGAGCCCATAATCAGCTTAGCGATCTCACGCGCAATCGTTCGGAATAAGGAACTCAAGAAGGAATCTTTTGCCTTTTCAAGACTAGATTTTCTTGGACGACCTGGACTACGTTTTTGAGCCGCCTTATCTGCTGCAGCCTCTTCCTTTTCTGCTTCTTTTTGCTCTTTTTCTTGTACTTCCTTGCTTGCTTTAGCTGCTAATTTTTCATAGGCAGATTCCCGATCAATCGTCGTCGCATACTTTTGATGGAAAGGCGAGGTTGTGATCAAGGCCAATTGTTCACTCTCATTTAAGAGGTCAAAACTCGATTGAGGAGAGAGAATATAAGCACGCTCAACCACACTAGGCTGTCCCTTTTCATTCAGGAAAGAAACCAAGGCTTCCCCTGTCCCTAATTCTGTGATTACTGTTTCTGTATCAAAGTCTGGATTCGGACGAAAACTTTGGGCAGCAACCTTAATCGCCTTCATTTCTTTTGGTGTATAAGCTCGAAGTGCATGCTGAACACGATTTCCAAGCTGTGCCAAAACAGATTCTGGGAGATCTTGAGGATTTTGGGTAATAAAGTAAATCCCTACACCCTTAGAACGAATCAGTCGTACCACTTGCTCGACCTTCTCAAGAAAGAGCTTGCTTGCATCCTTAAATAGGAGATGAGCTTCATCAAAGAAGAAGACCAGTTTTGGCTTTTCAGGATCCCCAACCTCTGGAAGTGTTTCAAAGAGACGAGACAGCATCCAAATCAAAAAGGTTGAGTACAATTTTGGTGAATGAAAGAGCTTTGTAGCCGAAAGAATATTGATATAACCACGACCAGATGCATCGAGTTGCATGAAGTCATTTAAATCAAGTGCTGGCTCTCCGAAAAACTGGTCTGCTCCTTCTTCTTCAAGAACCAAGAGACTTCTTTGGATCGCTCCGACAGATTGTTTGGTGATATTGCCATATTGGGCCGAATAGTCTGAGCTGTGTTCATAAACTTCCTTTAAAAGGCTTTGCAGGTCTTTCAAATCAATCAAGGGCCAGTCTTTCTCTTGGGCCACTTTAAAGACAATTGCAAGAATTCCTGATTGGGTTTCATTCAAATCAAGCAAACGAGAAAGAAGCAATGAGCCCATCCCTTCGACAGTCGCCCGAACAGGATGACCAGCTTGGCCAAAGACATCCCACAATCGAACTGGGAAGGCTTGTGGCTCAAACAGCTCTGTGATACCAAGCAGCTTGTAGCGTTCTTCCAGTTTTGGTGTCCATTGCCCGGCTTTGGCTAAGCCAGATAAATCTCCCTTGATATCAGCTAGAAAGACCGGAATGCCTTCTTTGCTTAATTTTTCTGTTAGAACCTTGAGAGTAACCGTTTTTCCTGTCCCAGTAGCTCCTGCAATTAAGCCATGACGATTCAACATCCGCAAATAGATAGGCGTCTCAACTGTTCCTTTGGTAATGGTAATACTAGTCATTTCATTTCTCCCTGAATGTTTCAGTTTTCATTTTAAGGTTTATCTTTTCCTTGCCTAGGCCCTTCAAACCAGGCTTCTAACAAGTAAGACACACTCCTACTAGTGTATCATTTTCCTGTCCAAACGCAAGAAATTATACTCCGATTTTTCGGATGTAAACAAAAAAATCTATAAGAGCCAATACTCGCTCTAATAGATTCCTTCATTTTATTATTTTGCTGCTGCAAACAATTCATTAACTTTATTCCAGTTGATCACTGAGAAGAAAGCTTTGATGTAGTCAGGACGTACGTTACGGTATTTCACGTAGTAGGCATGTTCCCAAACATCCAAACCAAGGATTGGTGTTTTACCTTCAGAGATTGGTGTATCTTGGTTTGCTGTTGAAGTCACTTCGAGTTTGCCTTCTTTGTTGACAACCAACCATGCCCAACCAGAACCAAAACGTGTCGTTGCTGCTGCTGTGAAGGCTGCTTTGAAGTCTTCAAATGAACCAAATGTGGCATCAATCGCTGCAGCAAGTTCTGCTGAAGGAGCTGTTTGTTCTGGAGTCATCAATTCCCAGAAAAGAGCGTGGTTCAAATGACCACCACCATTGTTGATCACAGCTTGGCGAATGTCAGCTGGAATGGATTCAACATCAGCTAACAAGCTTTCAAGGTCTTCTCCAATTTCAGGATGTTTTTCAAGAGCTGCATTCACATTGTTTACATATGTTTGATGGTGTTTATCATGGTGCAAATGCATGGTTTCTTCATCGATATAAGGTTCCAATGCATCATAAGCATATGGTAATTCTGGTAAAATGATAGCCATTTTATGGTCCTCTTTTCTTTATTACTGACTTGATGATAACGCAAACAGCTAAATTATTCAACTAATCTGCCTGCGATTTCATTCATCGTTAGACGCTATTTGCTACTTTCAACAGGGCCAAATCAAATAAGTAGTCTTTTTCATATGTTCCACTTTTAATCGCATAGTCCGCCTCGATGAAGGTCATCATGGCCTGCTTCAAAAAGGACAGGGAAAGCCTGCGGCTATCCCGTAAGGCAAACTTCACCTGATAAGGATTGACCTTGCGCCCTGACAAGTCCGACAAGCTCGCTACAATTTGGCTTTCGGATTGGCCTTCTTCTGAGAAAATTTTAACTTGAGAATACATTCGGAATTGACTCAACAAAATAGCGATCAATTTTATCTCATCTTCTCCTTGTAAGCGGAGATCCTTAACCAAATTCCGGGCTTGATCGATTTGGCATTTGAGAATCATTTGTGTCAGATCAAAAATATTATCTTGCAAGGACTTTGGAACAACCTCCTCGATCTCTTCGAGGGTAATCTGACCATCTTCTTTATAAGCCTGCAATAGAGCGATATTCTTCTGTGACTCTCCAAAATCATAGCCAGATTTTAAAAGTAGCTGGTCCAAGGAATCGCCTACAAACTGTAAGCCCAATTCTTGGGCCTGACTAGAAAAATAACGCTTTAAATCTTGCTCTTTAGGTGTTGTTGCTTCAATGATTTGGGAATCCCGTTTTAGGAGTTTGACCAAGCGACGCTTACTATCTAATTTTCCTTCTGCAAAAATCACCAAACGGGTCGATTCAGAAGGATTTTCCAGATAGTTTTCAAATTGCTTCAGATCTTCATCGGTTAAATTGCGTTTCTTGGCAGTGGTCAGATCCAATAAGTGATCCAAAATCACGATTTTTTCATCTGCAAAAAAGGGAAGACTGAGCAAATCCAGCTCGACTTCAGCATAAGAGGCTTCTTTCATATCAAAATAAGAATAATTCAAATCTGAAGGATCATAGCCTATTTTTTTTAAAATGTCTTTTTTTAACCATTCAAATTGACCTACATCCTCCCCTGTCAAGACAAGAACAGAAGGCAGAGTTTGAACCGTCAGATGTTTAGTGTCAGTAATTGCTTGCATGAAACTCTCTTATCTTTATCAGTTTAGTGGATTTCGTGTTCAGCAGCCATTTTTTGTTCCAATGGTGGTTTTTCATCAGACAAATCAGGTGCTGATACAAAATTAGGAATTTGCTCAAACGAGTTGCCTCCAAAGCTCCCCCCTGTCGCTGTGACTTGTGGTTCAGAAGCCACTCCCATAGGAGTTTCTACTGGTTGCGGGAAGGTGTTTTTCCCTGGAAGCATCATGAGAATCAATAGAGAAATAACTGTAATCACCCAAAGAAATAGGAAAATATCTAGGCCCGTCAACAAATAGAGCAGAACCGGACCAAGGTTCAAAAAGATCCAAGACCAATGGATCCCAGCATCCCGCAAGCGACGTACACAAATGGCTTGACTGGGTACTAAAATGAGGAAGTAAAAGAATGCTAAGAAAGCGAGCGCCCATAAACCTGTCTTAGAATGAACAGTTGAAAAATTGAGCGTTTCTTGAGCATTTTGATGAGATAATGAGGCCACGATGTAAAAGACCCAAAGAGGCAACGAAATCAGGGAATTCCAGAAAAAAGCTAGCCAAAAATGGGCCCGACTGGTCTTACTTGAAAAATCTGCATAATGTATCCAAAATTGCTTAAATGCGTTCATACGATTCTACCTTTACATTGATTTCACTTTCTATAATAGCAATTTTCAGCATAGAAAGCAAACCTCTCCTCATCTCTAGCGGACCGTTTCTACCCTCCAATGGTCCCATCCAATCAAGCGAATTGCTCCTCTTTCATCGGTACGAAGATAAGAAATAGAGCGTTCCTCTAGACGATCGAGCAATTCTTTATGGGGATGCTGGTAGCGATTTTTCTTTCCAACAGAGATCAAGGCCAACTGAGGATGTAACTGGTCTAAAAACACATCACTAGAGGAACCTTTAGATCCGTGGTGGCCTACTTTCAAGACATCTACTTGTAATTGTGGATCGTTTTCCAATAGTTTTTTCTCTCCAGCTTCTTCTAGATCACCCGTGAACAAAAATCGTTTCTGATAGAACTGCCCATAGAGGACAATCGAATCATCATTTTTACCATCCCCCACTTCATCAGGGGATAAGACTTCTAGATGATGATCAAAAATAGGAAGTCGATCCCCTCTCTGGACTACTTTAATCGGACTATGAAGCTGTTTCAATTTCTCTCGAAATTGAGAATTGGTTAGACTGCCTGGACTGACATACACTTTTTTAACTGGGATTTGTTTGGCGACCTCCACCATATCACCCATATGGTCCTGGTCTGTATGAGTCAAGACCAGCGCATCGATTTTTCCAACACCTCGACTCTTGAGATATGGAATCAAGGTTTGATCCGCATTAGCAGATTGACTGCGCTCTTGCCACTTGTCTCCACTTTTAAAAGTGACGCGTCCTCCGACATCAATTAATATGGTTCTTCCTTTCCAATCACGTAAAAAGATACTATCTCCTTGACCGATATCCACCATGGTGATCTCATTTTCTAAAGGATGCTTGGTCCAACAAAAGATGAGTAGAATCATGCCTATTAACAGGAAACGACGTTTTTTTTGCTTTCGAAGATCATACAAGATCCCTAAAAGAAGGAAGAGAGCGATCAGAGCTAGTCCCGTTGGCTGACCAAATACCAAAGGTAGCGACGTGAGCTTTGAAATCCAACGAATACACTCCTCTATGAGAAGAAAGAAACTGTTAAAAATGGTAAGGGGCTTTAGAATCGATAAGATAAATAGCACCGTTAAACCTGGAAGAAGGACAAGGTCAAATAAGAAAGAAAAGAGGAAGGTTAAAGGGAGTGACCAGGGTTGAAAGACGCTAAAGTAATAGGTCAAAAGGGGCAAAATCCCCAGGCTAATCCAGAAACTTTCCACTAGTATCTTTTTAAGTCCTGAATAAGAGCTGGTATCTACCAAGGTCAAAATAAAGGCATAGGCACAACTCAAGACCCCTCCAGCTGTCAGGAAAAACTTGGGCATGAGCAACATTAAGATCATCAAGGTCATCGCCATATTCTCCATCCCTCGGACCCCCTTTTGAGAGAGGATCTTCTGCAAGAGGCTGCGAACCACTGAAACAGAAAAACCTGTCAAGCCAGCATAGACCAAAGAAATTGGAACCATCCAGATATCGACTGTCTCTTGCAAGATTCCTAAACGTAAGAGAGCTTTCCGGATCCCATTGATGAAAAAGCCAACCTGCATCCCAGATAAGGCGAATAAATGGATGATTCCTAAACTCGTGTAAAGCTGGTCCATCTCTTCAAAATCCGTATCTAAATAGCCAAAAAGAAGGCCGGTCATATACTGGTTCATCGGTTGCGGAAAGTGCTTCTTGCTCCAAACAATGGCTTGGCGCCTCCATTGAGATAGGCAATCGAAAACATTCCAAGTTTGGATAGGGAGAGCAGATTGGATCGTTTCAATTTTTATTTGATAGTGAATGCCCTGTGTTTCCAAATAAGACCGGTAGTCAAATCCTCTAAAATTTCGCTGCCCTTCTGGCTCTTCTATAGCACCTTTATACGTCAACTCCAACAAATGAGTTTGACTTTGCCAATGCTGTTTTTCTTTTTCTGATTTTAAAGTGTAGAAGACTTGGTAGGTCCTTCCCTGATTTTTAGCACGAAAAGACAAGGCGTCCCCATTGATCTTGATGGTATCTGGGATCAGATGTAAATGGGCTGGGGGCTGACTTTCTACTTGTACTGGATGATCTTGTATTCGCTGAAAGACAAAGAAGGCCGCAAAACAAAGGATTGCTAAAGCAAGCCCTAGCAAACTTGAGCGCTCCCCTTTATAGTGATGAACCGCTAAAATTCCCACTACTACTAGACCGCTGATCGAAAGCCAAGATGGTTGATAAACACTAAAATACAACCATAGGAGTACAAAGGCGAGATGGACAAGCGAAAAAGGAAGGTTTTTAATCCACCGTGAAAGCATCTTTTAGTTTCTCCAGTGTTTTCTCTCCGATTCCTGAAACATTCTTCAGATCATCCACTGATCGAAAAGGACCATTTGCCTCGCGATAGGCGATAATGTCCTGGGCACGTTTCTGGCCAATGCCCGATACGGTCTGGAGCTCTGTCTCTGTCGCTCGATTTAAATTAACCTTGCCTGTTTTTTCTGCTGGCGCTGACGAAGTTGCAGGACTTTCTGAACTTCCAAGTGCTGGAACATCCTCTCCTTCTTTAGCAACATAGATCACTGCTTCATCGGAGAGTTTTTGCGCCAAGTTGACTGATTGGCTATTGGCATCTGCTGTCATCCCACCCGCCTTATGAATGGCATCGTGGACTCTGCTATCTGAGCGCAACTCATAGACACCTGGTTGTTTGACGGCTCCTTTGACATCGACCGTAATGATCTCGGGTGCATCAGACACAGAAGTAGTCGTCTTTTCTTCTTTGGAACTAGTGGTCTGCACCTTTTCTTTGCTCGAAGTTGAACTAGAAGACTGATAAAAATCCGGTATGGTGGATGCACTTGACTGGGGTCGATGAAAAAGAAAATACCCTCCAAGTAAGAGTCCGATAGCAGTAAGAGCTAAAAAGAGCTTATATTCTTTGATTTTTTCGATGATATCCTCCATAAGAAACCTCCTCTCACTTTTATTATTCGTAAAAATAAAAAAAACTGAGAAAAACTCTCAGCTTTTTTACTTATTTTTCCGATGTTTGTCTGGATCCCATACAAAGCTTGCTAGGTAACTAAAGAGCAAGGTCAAGATGCCCATGACTAAGACAAGGGGAATCAAAAGGATTTTTAACAAACGAATCAAGATAAAAGGTTTTGTTGGGGTGTTGATCGCTTGTGCTTCCGCATCCAAGCGGTCAAACTCCTCTTGGATACGGCGGGCAACTTCTGCCACTCCTTCGTCATTCATCTTTTTAATATCCGAGATATCAATGGGATGTCCAAAGTTCATATCAATGCGTTCACCCGTTGCCAACCCTTTCAAGTCTCTTGGACCAGTATAAGTCACTGGCATGATTCGAACCTTCGCCATTTTGGCAATGATGGCAACACCACCTTTGACGTCTTGAGAATGACGGCTTCCACTTGGGAACATAATCAAAGAACGGTTGCTCTTTTTCAACATATTGACAGGATACTTAATGGCTTCTGCTCCTGGATTTTCACGGTCGATCGGAAAAGCCCCACACATACGAATCCACCAGCCAAAAATACGATTGGTGAAGAGTTCTTTTTTAGCCATAAAGATAAACTGCTTTGGCTTGGTCGCAAAGGCCATATAGACAGGATCCCACCAAGTCCGGTGAGGGGATACCAAGATGTAGTTCTCTTCTCGATCTGGAATATTGTCCTTATGATGGTAATGGGCATTCCCATTTAAAACCCACAGAATAAAGGCAACAAGGCCACGTAAATAGGTATAAAACATAGTTGTTCCTCAAATCCATTTCATTCGTCTCTCTACAAGATATTTCATCCTGTAAAAGGTTCTTTCTTATTATACCGTATCCTGATTTTGACCGCAAACCTTTTTTAGATAAAAATTGTCTCAGCGGACCGATTCTAGATAGTCTTTTTCTCAAAAAAATGATATCATATTATCTATGGAAACTATTGATTTAAAGGGCTTGTCCCTCAGTGAAGTCCGCAAGAAAATGGATCGCGGACAAACCAATGATTTTACAACGAATACAAGTACCAGCACCTGGCAAATTATCAAGCGCAACGTCTTCACCTTGTTTAATACCTTAAACTTTGTGATTGCTGTGGCTTTAGCTGCTGTACAGGCTTGGAGCAATATGATCTTTTTCGCAGTCATTTGCTTCAATGCCATTACAGGGATCATGACCGAGATGCGCGCTAAGCGGATGATTGATAAACTTAACCTCATGAGTCGTGAGCTAGTGACTGTCATTCGAGACGGGGAAAAAGATGCGATTCCACCAGAAAAGCTTGTTCTGGGTGATCTAATGCTCTTATCTTCGGGTGAGCAGATCCCTAGTGATGCCGAAGTCATGTCCGGTATCGCAGAAGCCAATGAGGCTATGCTGACTGGTGAGAGTGACCTTGTCTTAAAAGAAGTTGGCGATGAACTGCTTTCTGGTAGTTATATTGCCAGTGGTCAAGTCTATGCCCGTGTCAAGCGAGTTGGAGCAAACAACTATGCCAACAAACTGATGATGGAAGCCAAGACCTTGAAGCCTATCAATTCGCGTATTCTTTATAACTTAGCGAAAATTTCGAGCTTCACTGGTAAAATTATCATCCCATTTGGCCTTGCCCTCTTCTTTGAAGCACTGTTGATCAAGATGCTACCGATCAAGGATTCTGTCGTGAATTCTTCAACAGCTCTCTTGGGAATGTTGCCAAAGGGAATCGCTTTACTGACAGTTACGTCTCTTTTGACAGCGGTGATTAAGCTCGGTATGCGCAAGGTTCTTGTCCAAGAAATGTACTCAGTAGAAACCCTGGCGCGTGTGGATACCTTGTGTCTTGATAAGACCGGCACCATCACTCAAGGGAAGATGACAGTTGAATCTCTCCATAGCTTATCTGATCATTTTTCTGAGGAAACCATCAAAGTTATTCTTTCAGCTTACATGCAAAATAGCGAGGACACCAATCCTACTGCTCAAGCTATTCGCAAGGCTTATGGGGAGTTGGAGCATGCTTATACTGCGGAAAACATTATTCCTTTCTCAAGTGATCGGAAATGGGGAGCCATGCACCTATCCAACCTTGGAACCGTCTTTCTCGGTGCTCCTGAAATGCTCCTTCAAGAAAATCCAGCTGCTGTCGTCGAAGCACAAGCTCGTGGATCACGCGTGCTCGTCTTGGCTCATAGTTCAGAACTGATCAGCATGCAGGAATTGAATCTGCCTGAAAATCTTGAAGGGATTGCGGTTATTGAGATTACAGACCCCATTCGTGAAGGGGCTTCAGATACTCTTGAGTATTTGCGCTCTCAAGGAGTGGATCTCAAAATCATCTCTGGTGACAACCCTGTGACGGTCTCTTATATCGCTCAACAAGCTGGCTTCGAAAATTATGAGAACTACATCGATTGTTCAAAAATTTCTGATGATCAATTAGTGGATCAAGCAGAAGAAACAGCTATCTTTGGGCGCGTGTCCCCTCACCAGAAAAAACTGCTTATCCAAACCTTGAAAGCAGCTGGTCGGACGACTGCTATGACAGGAGATGGGGTCAATGATATTCTTGCTCTTCGCGAAGCAGACTGCTCCATCGTGATGGCTGAAGGAGATCCCGCAACCCGTCAAATTGCCAATATTGTTCTTTTGAACTCTGACTTTAATGACGTTCCAGAAATTCTTTTTGAAGGCCGTCGTGTGGTGAATAACATTGGACGAATCGCTCCAATCTTCTTTATCAAAACGATCTATTCCTTCCTCTTGGCTATCATCTGTATCGCCAGTGCTCTCTTCTTTAACGTCAACTATTTGCTGATTTTCCCTTTCATTCCTATTCAAATCACCCTGATCGACCAATTCGTCGAAGGATTCCCACCATTTGTATTGACCTTTGAACGCAATATCAAACCGGTTGAAAAACACTTCTTGAGACGTTCCCTTCTGTTAGCCTTACCAAGCGCCTTGATGGTCGTCTTTAGTGTCTTGTTTATTCGCCTTTGGGGAGCAAGCCATGGTTGGTCTGCAGCCGATATGTCTACTGTATCCTACTACTTACTTGGATCCATCGGTTTCCTATCCGTTATCCGTGCTTGCCTGCCACTAAATATCTGGCGGGCCCTCCTCATTCTCTTCTCTGTAGTAGGATTCTACGCATCTGCGATCGTGTTGAAAAACTTGATCGAGATTTCCCTCCTTACAGCCACTACTTTCCCAGTTTATCTGGCATTGATGGCCATCTTTACAGGAGTCTTTATCCTCACTACAATTCTCCAAAAATATGAATTTGATTAAAAAAAGTTGAGAGTAAAACTCTCAACTTTTTATGTTTTATCGATCTTTCCCCAAGCCTCTTTTCATGCTATAATAGAGCCATGACAGATATCGAATTAAAAGACGGCGAGCGCGTCAATCAACTTTTTTCAAGTGATGTGAAAATTATACAAAATCGGGAAGTCTTTAGTTACTCCGTGGATAGCGTCCTGCTCTCGCGCTTTCCAAAATTGCCCAAGCGGGGCTTGATCGTAGATCTCTGCGCTGGAAATGGGGCTGTGGGACTCTTTGCAAGCACTCGGACAGAGGCCCAGATCATTGGTGTCGAAATTCAGGAACGTCTAGCGGATATGGCTACCCGCTCCATTGCTCTCAATGGCTTGAACCAGCAAATGTCCATGATCACCGATGACCTCAAGCATTTGCCTCAACACATCAAGGGGAGTAAGGTGGATATCATCCTCTGCAATCCTCCTTATTTCAAGGTAGATGAACATTCCAATCTCAATGAGAGTGAACACTACCTCTTAGCTCGGCATGAAATTACGACCAACTTAGATGAGATTTGCCATGTGGCCCAGCGGGTTCTCAAATCAAATGGCCGCTTTGCGATGGTCCATCGTCCAGATCGCTTTTTAGATATCATTGAAACCATGAAGCGTTACAATCTTGCACCTAAGCGGATCCAGTTTGTCTATCCCAAAGTGACCAAAGAGGCGAATATGTTGTTGATTGAGGCGATCAAGGATGGCTCACTGGATGGTTTAAAAATTCTGCCTCCCCTCTTTATTCACAATGAAGACGGCAGCTATACAGACGAGATTCATGAGATCTACTATGGAAACTAAGGCTTACATGTATGTCCTAGAGTGTGCGGATGGCTCCCTCTACACTGGCTACACCACGGATGTCGAAAAACGCCTAAAGACTCACAATGCTGGAAAAGGCGCCAAATACACACGGGCTCGCCTCCCCGTTAAACTTCTTTATCAAGAATCCTATCCAGATAAACCCTCTGCTATGTCTGCCGAGGCTCTCTTTAAAAAGAAATCCCGCCAAGCAAAGCTAAACTATATCAAAAAGAACCGTCGGACTCCATAGTCCAACGGTTTTTCATTTACAAAATGGTGATACGGTACTGGTGACTCCGTGTCTCTTGAGGAGCCAACTGGATCACACCCTTTTTATCTTCGAAGAAATCTCCCTCTTCTGCAGATGTGGAAATACCCGTCCAAGGCTCTAAGGCAATGAAAGGGCCCTTGTTATTGGTAGACCAAAGGACGAGATTCTCAAAATCTGCAAAGTCAAATTCCAAACCTTTACCGGATTTTTTCGAGAGGAGCTGCACAGATTTGGAGGCTAATTGATCTAAAATAATGGCGTCTTTTTCAAACAGTTCATGGCGCAAAGGTAGGCTACGACTATGGTCTAAAAATGGCGTCCGCTGCAGGCGATCAACCAAACCGGTTTCTGTGAACAAGAGAGGAACGCTACAGCTTTCTTCTTTTTCAAAAATCAACTCGTAGTCTTCATAGTCTTCATCTGCTAAAAGGGGACAACGAAAGGCTGGATGCCCTCCAATGAAATAAGGCATGACTTGATCTGACTCTAGATTTTGCACGCGATAGGTGATGGTGATTTCTTTCCCTTTCAATTCATAAGCGATTTCCACTCGAAAATGGTAGGGATAATTTTGTAAGCTTTCGTCGTTAGAGCTGATTTCAAAGACAAGACGATGGTCTGTTTGTTCTTTGAGTTCAAACTCTCTCTTGCGAATAAGGCCGTGTCTTGGAAGCTGGCCTGTCTTCACTCCATCTTTTAGATGATACTGCACTTGACCATTACGAACGCTCCCGCAAATCGGAAACAGAACGGGCGCTTGTCCTGACCAATACTCTGGATCCCCTTGCCAGAGATATTCTATGCCTTCTTTACTTCGAATAGAGCTCAATTCCCCTCCGAATGTCTTAAATTGTAGTTCTAGATCATCATTTTTTAATGCAATCACCATGGGCGACACCTCTTTGTAATTAGTATAGTTATTATATTCATTATAAACTTTTAGAAGAGATTGTCAATTTTTATTTTTCTAGTCAAAAATTTTAAAAAAATAAGAAAAAATTCTTGACAAGGCTTAGAAATAATTGTAGACTTAATATGTTAACAGAAATATTCCATTTTAGGAATTCATTCTTTCTGTTGTCTGACTTTTTTGGATGCTCCTTATCATGATACATTTTTCTAAAAGAGTCAGTTATCATTTAGGTCTCCTTATAAATATACAAGGGTTAACAGCTGGTTAACCCTTGTATTTTTGATTTTCATATAAAAAACGGCCTATTGCTAGACCGTCCTTGAGACTTATTTATCCCCTTTATTGCGGATGACAAATCCATTTTTCTTTTCATTGGAAGTACGATGAGGACGTTTGTTGCCTTTACCTTCAAAGTCTCGGCTATTTTTATTGGACTTGCGTTTGAAATCACGGCGTCCACCTTCACGGTCATCTCTACGATTTCGGTCACGGCGTTGGTCACCACGACGGCCATTTCCACGGCCACCTTTGCCTTTTCCACCAAAGCCACCACCGGATGGTTTAAATGGCAATGGTTTTTCACGCGCAATTTCAACTTCTGGAAGACTGTCTGGATCTTGAACGGTCAAGCTCAAAATATACATAGCCAATTCTTCAGGAGTGAATTCTGCAGCCAATTTGCGAGCATCCTTGCCAAACTTCTCAAAGTTGGTCCGGATTTTTTCATCTTCAAAGTCTCGCTCAATTTTCTTCAGCGCTACTTGTTTTTTCGCTTGGAAGGCTTCTTCTGCTGTTGCAGGTTTCATTCCCTTCATCCGCTTTTTGGTCAAGTTCTCAATGATTTGCAAATAGCCCATTTCATTTGGCGATACAAAGGTAATGGATTGCCCTGTTTTCCCAGCACGACCTGTCCGTCCGATCCGGTGAACATAGCTTTCTGGATCTTGTGGAATATCGTAGTTGTAGACATGGGTAACACCTGAAATATCCAAGCCACGTGCCGCAACGTCTGTTGCTACCAAGACGTCCAAGTTCCCATTTTTAAAGTCACGAAGCACTCGGAGGCGTTTGTTTTGATCCAAATCTCCGTGAATTCCTTCTGTCCGGAAGCCACGAATCTTGAGGCCACGAATCAATTCATCGACCCGGCGTTTGGTACGACCAAAGACGATAGCAAGTTCAGGCTGCTCGACATCCATCAATCGAGTCATGGTATCAAATTTTTCGCCTTCTTTGACGCGAATATAGTATTGATCGACCAAGTCAGTTGTCAATTCTTTGGCCGCAATCTTAACGTGTTCTGGCTCTTTCATAAACTGAACACCGATGCGTTTGATAGCTTCTGGCATCGTTGCTGAAAAGAGCAAGGTTTGGCGTGTTTCTGGAACACGGCTAATGATGGCTTCGATATCTTCCAAGAAGCCCATATTGAGCATTTCATCTGCTTCATCCAGGATCAAGGTTTCAATATGATCGAGTTTCAAGGCCTTGCGCTTGATCAAATCTAGCAAACGTCCAGGTGTTCCCACAACGATGTGAGCGCCTGACTTCAAAGCTTTAATTTGCTTTTCAATGCTTGATCCACCGTAGACAGAGCGAACTTTAACACCCTTACTGCGTCCAAAGCGGAACAATTCTTCCTGACTTTGAACCGCCAACTCACGCGTTGGGGCAATGACAAGGGCTTGGATCACTGTGTTATCGACATCAATCTTCTCCAACGTTGGAAGACCGAAAGCAGCTGTTTTACCAGTCCCTGTTTGCGCTTGACCGATGACATCTTTTCCTTCAAGTGCCAAAGGAATAGTTTGTTCTTGGATCGGGCTTGCTTCTACAAAGCCAGCTTTTTCAATTTCTGCTAATAGTGCAGCAGACAAGTTAAATTCGTTAAATTTCAATTCTTTCTTCTTTCTAAAAAGTGGTGCGAAGCCACTTTATCAAACTTCTTTCAATGCGAAAACGCATTGATTGCATAGGAAGTCGCCTTCCTGGTTACCTGTCGCAAGACTCATCTAAAGAAAAACTTAGTCCGTCTGTTATGGACTACATTTTCTTTAGAGAAAAATATTTTGCGTCCTAACGGATGTTGCTGACTGGAATTGTTTTTCAAACAAACAGTCAATAAGATCCTTCTTGCGGGAGTCTTCTTTCGAACAGAATCCTTCCATCTGTTCTGCCTCCCCACCATTTCTCTCATACAAGTTTGCAACTTATCTAGTATAACACAATGAAGAGGCAAATGATAGTCAAAGGAGAATAATTTTATTTTTTAGGAAAACATCCTTGATAGCTCGAAATCATAAAAGTGACGCAAAGCCAAGCCAGGACTGCTTTTCTTCTTGCGACCATTTCATATACTTCATCATATGAGTATAAAAAACAGGAAAAACTTTTATTTTTTGGTAGCTCTTATCTTGCGTTTTTACAAATAAATATGTATAATACAGTTAGTATCTAAAATATTTCTGTATAAAGAAATAGGATCATTTTATCTGATTCAACGATTTATTCTACGTTCTAATTTATTTAGAAACCACTCAGTACTATTAAATCTACTCCTACTATTTCCAAGAAGATTTGTACAGTCGATGAACTATTCACACTGCCCCTTCTTTGGAGAGGAGGGCAGGTGTCTAGATGGTTCCTATTTCTCAGATGTTTCTAGATACGAAGAGGCTCGGATTTCTCCAAGCCTCTTTTTTTATCTTTTTTTCACAATCCAACGCATGACCTTTGCCAAAATGAGCCATAAAATAAAGCTACATACGGATACATAGATCCAGGCATTGGGATCCTCTGTCATAGGAAGAGGGATATTCATTCCGAAGAAACCGGTGATAACGGCTAAGACCGCCAACAAGGCTTCAAAGATGGTCAGGGTTGTCAAGTTGTCATTCAGGTTGTTGTTTAGGATATTGTTGTAGGATCCTGACAACTGTTGCAAGACGTTGGAAATCAACTCCGTCATTGAAACCAACTGACGCGCTTCGATCATGGCATCATCAAACTGCTCTTTTTCAACATCATCCAGCCTGCGATAGATGGCGTGCGCTTTGATATGCTCTAGCAACATCCGATTTTGCTTGGCTGCTGCGACCAGATAAACCATACCGGTCTCAAGGTCAGACAGGGCATAGAGATTCTTGGTTGTTGTAGTCTTTCGAAGCAAGCGATTGAGTTCATCCTTGTGCTTATCTAAGCGATCAATAATCGGATAATAAGCATTACTGATCATTTCAAGACCTGCAAAAAGCAACTTATAGATCGACAGTTCCTCATGACTTTCCAAATAGCGAACCATTTGTTCAATGATATAGGCATTGTCTTGGTTACTGATGGTCACGAGTCGCGTATCTTGAACGATAAAGGTCATAGGAATAGTTTCGTAGTATTCCTTGTCCTTTTCTAAATCCAATACATTGTAGATAAAGGTGATCGTACCGTTTTCTCGATTGTAATCCATATGGGCACGTTCGTTCTTATCCATCGCGTACTCAATGGTTTCTTTATCAATCTCGTATTTTTTATAAAGATATGAATTCTCAGTAATCATATCCGAGTCAATATTAATCCATTTGCGATCATGGCCCAATTGTTTATCGATAAACATTCCGTCTCCTTTCTCAACTGTTCTCTATCAAATCGATTTCTTTTATTTAAAGACCGCACTAGCTAATGCTTGCTGGATTTCAATGACACTGTTGTCACTCTTGAATTGTAAAACTTCTGAAGGCTCCACTGCAGAAGAAACCCAGATTTTTAATTCAGCATCCAAATCAAAATGACCGGAAGTTTCCACTGAAAAACGAGAGATGGAGCGATAAGGAAGGGATTTGTAGGATGTTTTCTTTCCTGTCATCCCTTGCTTATCCACCAAGATCAAACGAAATTCGGTAAAGACGATCAAATCACGAATCAGGCTAAAAGCGAGAGTGACTTGCTCGCCAGGCACCAAGATATCTTCTAGATCTCTTTCTACTTTGTCAACATTTTTTTGAGAGGCATTGCCCATCAAACCACTTAATAATCCCATCATTTCTCCTTTAAAAGCGAAAACAGATAAATTTCCGTTTTCTTATTTCTCTTGTTGTGGATCGGTTTTGAAAACGTTCCTTATCCCATCTTTTCTTCCAACTCAACGTCTGGATACTTGTCCGCAAACCAGCGGAGGGCAAAATCATTTTCAAAGAGGAAGACTGGCTGGTCAAAGCGGTCCTTGGCCAAGATGTTCCGGCTTGAAGACATGCGCTCATCTAGGTCTTCTGGTTTGATCCAGCGAACGGTCTTTTTACCCATTGGGCTCATGACCACTTCGGCATTGTATTCATTTTCCATCCGGTGCTTAAAGACTTCAAACTGAAGTTGCCCGACAGCACCCAACATGTATTCACCTGTTTGGTAGTTGGTATAGAGCTGAATAGCTCCTTCTTGCACCAATTGCTCAATCCCCTTGTGGAAGGATTTTTGCTTCATAACGTTCTTGGCAGACACCTTCATGAAGATTTCAGGGGTGAAGGTTGGCAGTGGTTCAAATTCAAACTTGTTTTTACCAACTGTCAGCGTATCTCCAACCTGATAAGTACCAGTATCATAGACCCCGATGATATCTCCTGCCACGGCATTGCTGACATTCTCACGGCTTTCGGCCATAAACTGGGTGACATTTGATAGCTTAGCGCCCTTACCAGTACGAGGCAGGTTGACACTCATCCCACGCTCAAATTCACCCGATACGATCCGCACAAAGGCAATCCGGTCACGGTGACGAGGGTCCATGTTGGCTTGGATTTTAAAGACAAATCCTGAGAAATCCTTGTCATAAGGATCGACCATTTCTCCATCGGTCTTCTTGTGGCCGTGTGGTTCTGGAGCAAACTTGAGGAAAGTCTCCAAGAAAGTCTGCACCCCAAAGTTCGTCAAAGCGGATCCAAAGAAGACTGGTGTTAATTCACCCGCAAGGATGGCTTCTTCTGAGAATTCATTCCCAGCTTCTTGCAAAAGTTCGATATCGTCTTTCACCTGCTCGTAGAATGGATTGTTGGCAAAGAGTTTGTCTCCATCTTCTAGACTGGCAAAGCGTTCATCCCCTTTGTAGAGTTCCAAGCGTTGGTTATAGAGGTCGTAAAGTCCCTCAAAGGCTTTCCCCATCCCGATCGGCCAGTTCATTGGATAACTTGCGATGCCCAAGACTTCTTCCAATTCTTGCAAGAGGTCCAGCGGCTCACGACCGTCACGGTCCAGCTTATTCATAAAGGTAAAGACTGGAATACCACGGTGTTTCACAACTTCAAACAATTTCTTGGTTTGGGCCTCGATCCCCTTGGCAGAGTCCACCACCATAACAGCAGCATCCACCGCCATCAAGGTCCGGTAGGTATCTTCTGAGAAGTCCTCGTGCCCTGGGGTATCTAGGATATTGACCCGTTTTCCATCATAGTCAAACTGCATGACAGATGAAGTTACCGAAATCCCACGTTGTTTCTCGATATCCATCCAGTCGGATTTAGCAAAGTTTCCTGTTTTCTTCCCTTTGACAGTACCGGCCTCCCGAATCTCTCCCCCAAAGTAGAGCAGCTGCTCTGTAATCGTCGTTTTACCAGCATCCGGGTGGGAGATGATGGCAAAGGTACGGCGTTTTTTAATTTCTTCTTGTACGTTCATGTTCCTAATTCTTTCTCTTCTTATTTTTTGATAAATTTACAAATTCATCTCTACATCGGATTTCTCCTCAATTTCTCTATCTGTCCTATTATAGCGAAAATAGGCACTTTTTTCAACGATGATTCTTCTTTGAGAGCAAAAAGAAAGACTAAAATCCGTCGATTCTAGTCCTCTTCAATCATGGTTATTTTCTCACTTTCACCCGCTCACTTCTGCGACTGAAGAACTGATTAAAGAGTAATAAAGCAAGGGCTAAAATACTGGATACAACCAGATAATTAAGCCACACCTTATCCCCTCTCATAATCGGAGGTCGGGCCATCAAGCCATAATTTCCTCCTGTCAATTGATTGACTCCAACCAGGAATAAATCTAAGGCAAAGGTATAGAGAACAATCTGACTATTTTTTAAGAGGTTTCGATCATACCATCTCAAGAGATAAATCAAGGAATTGATTAAAAGACAGTAATGTCCGAGGAGGAAAGAAAAGCTCGTAATATGAGGGAAAGTATAGGGATCAAAGACTGGATAGCCTAAAGCAAAGATGGCTCCACTCACTCCCATCAAGGCAAAGAACTGTTTGCTTTTCCAGCGGTCTGGTAAAAACAAGACCGCAAACATGGCCAAGCGGCAATGATAAAATGGTAAGCTATTGGACCAAGGAATGTGGTAGGCAAAATACCAAAGATACAAGCAAATTAACTGGAAGCCTTGTAAATATTGAAAGCATTTGCGAAATTGCTCATTCTGATAATAACGAAGTGACATCATAATCGCTGTCACAATTAACAAGACCATCACACTATACCAAAGTGCTGAGATTGCTGGTGGTGCTGTTGATTCTGTAGTGAAAAAATGATGCATAAAATCTCCTTATTTAAACAGATTTAGGTATTCTTCTTTTCTTACTGTACTGAACGATCGTATTGATGAAAATCAGTGTCCCCGTCATGAGTACCGTCACGATTAAATAGTTGAACACACGACCATGGTCACCGATCACAGGAGGGCGACGCATAAAGCCGTAGTTTCCACCTGTTGCGAGATTGGCAAGCTGAATAATGGCATTGACCCCAACAGTCATCTGACAGATTTTCCAAACAGACCCTTCTTCCACCTGGTAGGATTGAACCAGATAGATCAAACAGTTGGCCAGGAGAGCCCAGTGACCAAAAACATTGTTGATCGAAGAAACGTGAGGAAAAGGGTAGGGATAAAAAACAGGATGAACCAAGGCCATAATGGAGCCAAAGACTCCCACGAGAGCAAAATATTGTTTGAAGCTGCCCTTGGGCGCCAAAAGAATGATCCACATGGCCATCCGGCTATGATAGAAAGGAAGACTCTCTGAAAGAGGCAAGCGAGCAGCTAGATACCAAGAGTTGATAATCAACAACTGAATCAATTGCCCCCAATACCAAAAGTTTTGGTAGCCTTTAGAGTGAGCAAATCGAATGGACAGACCTCCCACTACCACTAATGAAGTCGGCAATAAGAAATACCAGACCCCCAATTGAGGAGGGGTCGTTGGTTGACTGGTGAAAAATAAGTCCCAAAGTGTCATGATTTCTTTCCCTTTTCTGCTCTTTTTATTCTGAACGCGAAACTATACTCTCTTCGACCATCTTGTATTTGTATTTATAGCGTTGATTGACCAAGCAAATACCAGCTACCATCACGATGCTGACCAAGAGGTAGTTCAAGAGAGCACCGTGATCTCCAATGATTGGTGGACGCTTTAAGAAGCCGTAATCTCCTTTCGTCAAAAGGTTGACCAAGAAAATCAAGGCATTCATGCCAAAGGTGATCTTAACAATTCGTAGGCTGTCTTGCTTTTCCGACTGATAAAAATCTTGCAGGTAAATCAAACTATTAGCAAACAAGGCCCAGTGGCTAAAAATTAGATTGAGCACAGTGATATGAGGGAATGGGAAGGGATCAAAGGCTGGATAAACCAGGGCCGCAATCGATCCCAAAACTCCCAAGAGAGCAAAATATTGCTTGATATAGGTCCCTTTAGGGGCAAAGAGAATCACCAACATGGCCAAGCGGCAATGATAAAAAGGCAAATTATCCGTCAAAGGCATGTGGGCTAGAATATACCAAGTATTGATGGTCAAGACTTGGATCAACTGTGCCCAATACCAAAAGCGTTGGTAGCTTTTAGACTGCGCATATCTGATGGAAAAGTAACCAACCACCAACAAAGATGCTGGCAGAATGAAATACCAGAGACCAAACTCAGGCGGGGCTGATTTTTGGTTCGTAAACAATAAATCCCAAAGTGTCATTTTATATCCCTTTAATTTATAGATCGTTTTTAATCACAATACAAATCTCGTTTCCCATCATAAACCTCCCAAAGGAAGTTCAATTGTTCTTCTGTATTGCGCTTGGTAGAAAGAGCAGGCATTTTCTCTCTCTCAAAAAATGCAAGGTCGGAAATTTCCTGATTCTGTTGAAAACTTCCATCCAGCAATTCACATTCAAATACCAATTTCACATATTGGCGGCTTTGCAATTGGTAGCGATTGGTATCAAATACTGCCAACAAGCGATTGACACGTGCTAAATAGCCCGTTTCTTCTTGGATTTCCTTTAAAATATTTTCTTTAGGAGAATAGCCAACCTCACCAAAACCACCCGGCAAAGCCCAGGTCTCTTCTCCCTGACCTTTCACTAAACAAAGTTTGTCATCTTTGACAATCCAGGCCCTTACATCAATTAAGGGGGTGTCATAATAGTTTGTCGGTCGAAACAAATCCGATAATTCTTGTGAATTCAGATCAGTCGTTTCTCTCACAAGATCCTGTAAAATTTCACGAATATCCTGGTAGCGCTCTTGATCAAATGGATCTTTTGAGAACGCTAAGCCTGTATTGGTGATTGAAATCAAGCGCTGAATGTCCTTCAGTACATTATTACTTACCATTCTCCAATTCCTCTACTAATTTGGCTAGATTCATGGAATTGCTTCCCTTGATAAGGATTTGGTCTTGCTCTTTCAAGCTTTCCTTGACTTGTTTGACCATGTCCTCAAACTGGTCTTCCTCAGCTGTCTTCTTGAAATAATAGACATGTCCGAGTGGGAACATCTGACTCGCTAATTGGGCCAATCCCGTAATGTCTTGGCCGTAGAAAATAACCGTATCCAAGACATCTGGCGAGAGGCTGAGAATCATTTGGTTGTGCAGATCAATAGATTGCTCCCCTAGTTCTTTCATATCTGCCAGGACGGCTAATTTTCGACCATTTGGATTAGCAGGAATGGTAGAGAAGGTTTCTAAGATTAGGCGCATTGCCGTTGGATTGGCATTGTAGACATCGGATAGGATATCCGCCCCATTACCCGCCTTCTTCCATTCTGTCCGGTTGCGTGTCAATTGCAGGGTTTCGAAACTATCACGAATCGCAGCTTCGCTCACTCCTTCTTTTAAGGCAACATAAGCTGCAATCATGGCATTGGTCGCATTGTATTTTCCTGTTACTGGAAGATCGATCGCTTCTTCTAAGAAATTCGCTCGGAAAGTTAAGCTATCCTTTCGCTCGATTAACTCGGTAATAAAAATCTCCTCGTCTGGACCAAAGCGGACGACTGTTTGATTTTCAGGAAGGTAGGCATCGACGATCGGATCAGCTGGAACTACCAGAAGGCCACCTTCTGGCATCCCGTCCGCAATCTGGAGTTTTCCTTTTGCGATCTCACTTCGATCTTTGAAGAATTCCAAATGGGCTTCCCCAATCAAGGTGACAATAGCAGCTTTTGGATGCGCCAGTTCTGACAAGAGATGGATATCTCCTAGATGGTCTTGCCCCATTTCAAGGACGAGTTTGTCCGTCCCTTCTGGCATATGCAAAACCGTATAAGGAAGACCAATTTCGTTATTATAGTTTCCTTGTGTTTTATAGGTCAGGTAGGTGGTGGACAAAAGCTGTGCCAACATATCTTTTGTGGTGGTTTTACCATTTGACCCTGTCACCGCAAAAACATCTACTTTTGTCTTTTGAAGATAGGCTGCAGCAAGTGTTTGAAAAGCACTCAATACATCTTCCACCAAAATATAAGGGTGGCCTTCTACCACTTTCTCTGAAAAAGTGGCTACGGCTCCGTTTTCAAAAGCAGTCTCAATAAAGTCATGACCATCACGCGCTCCCTTTAAGGGAACAAACAGGTCTCCAGGCCCAATCAAACGGCTGTCAAATTCCGGCTTGACGAGAGCCACATCTTCAAATTGGCTGATATCATTTTTTGCATGTACTAGATGAGCAACTTCATGTAATGTGAGATTCATATCCGACTCCTCAGTTCTCCGTAACGTTCTCAAAGATTTGGACGCTCCTATCAAATTCTTCTCATTATACCATATTCTAGACCACAAAAAAAGTGGCTGGGACAGAAGTCCTAGCCTCTTGATTGTTTTTGGATTGTCGAGCAAGACGCAGTGGTTGAGTGGGCTCTACTAAGCTGATTTCATCAGCTTTTACAGCCCTACTCAACTGTGCGGAGGTGGGACGACGAAATCGAATTCTAACGAATTACCGATTTCTGTCCCACTCTCTCTTTTCTTACAACAAATGCGCTTCGTGTTTTTGGAAGACTTCTTTTCCAAGCTCTACTAACTTGGTGATCAAATCTGTATAGTTGAGTCCCATATTGTCCCAAAGCAAAGGATACATAGACCATTGGGTAAATCCTGGCATGGTATTGAGTTCGTTTAAGAAGATCTCTCCTTTATCGGTATAGAAGAAATCACAACGCGCTAAGCCCAGACCACCGATCGCACGAAAGACTTTTTCTGCGTTGGTCCGCATGGTTTTCACAACCTCAGGATTCAATTGAGCTGGAATCGCCATGGTAATTTTGTTGTCGATGTATTTGGCATCATAATCATAGAAGGCCACATCTTTCACAACTTCACCTGGCAAGGTACTCTTCGCATCATAGTTTCCAAGCAGTCCAACTTCGATCTCACGCGCATTGACTCCTTGCTCTACTAAGACACGGCTATCGTATTTAAAGGCTAACTCGAGAGCAGTCCGAAGCTCTGTTTGGTTTTCAGATTTTGAAATCCCCACACTTGAACCCATATTGGATGGTTTGGTGAAGACAGGATAAGAGAGAGTCGCTTCAATTGCAGCAATTTTCTCTTCCACGTCATCGCCTTCCACTACAGCTACATAAGGAACTTGTGGAATCCCCGCCGACTCCAAGACCCGTTTGGTCGTGATCTTGTCCATCGCAACACTGGAAGCTAGGATGCCACAGCCGACATAAGGCATCTTCAAGACTTCTAAGAAGCCTTGAATGGAACCATCTTCTCCCATTGGTCCATGAAGAACTGGAAAGACTACTGCTCCTTCCTTGTAAATCGCAGATGGAGCCACTTTTTTAGACCAGTCCACTGTCTCATTGGTCATCAATTTCTCATCATCCGCTGGTTTCTCTTCAAAAGCTTGCGTCTGGATGAAGTCTCCTGACTGCGTAATAAAGTAGGTTTGAACCGAAAATGCTTGGTAATCAATCGCACGCATCACGCTTTCTGCTGAAAGAACAGATACTTCACGTTCTGCACTACGTCCACCATACAACAGGATTAAGTCTTGTTTACTCATAGTTGCTCCCTAATTGTTCCCTTGATTTCTTACTTGATAGTATACCACAATGATAGCCCTTTCGAAAGAACTTCTCTTATAATTCTGTCCGATTTTCAATCGCGCGAAGCAAGGTCACTTCGTCCGCATACTCGATATCGGCTCCAACTGCTAATCCCCGTGCCAAACGGGTCACTTTGATCCCTGCAGGTTTGAGCACACGTGAGATATACATAGAAGTCGCTTCCCCGTCTGCCGTCGCATTGGTCGCAACAATCACCTCAGTGACTGTTCCATCCATCAAGCGACTAATCAAACTTTTGAGATTGATGTCATCAGGTCCCACACCATTCATGGGCGAGATCAAGCCATGTAAGACATGGTAACGACCATGGTATTCCTGGATATTTTCCATAGCAGATACATCCCTGCTATCTTCTACAACCAGAATGAGGGATGGATCCCGCGTTTCATCTCGACAAATCTCGCAGGTTTCTTCATCGGTTAAATTGCCACAAATACTGCAATACCCCAGCTCACGCTTGGCATTCAGTAAATTCTTGGCAAATTCATTCACATCATCATCTGACATACCAATGGTGTAAAAAGCCAGACGAGTCGCTGTTTTGATCCCAATTCCTGGCAACTTCGAATAGCTGTCAATTAATTTTGCAATAGGTGCTGGATAAAGCATAGTTTCCTTTCTAATTCATGGGGTGTTTCTGATTGTATAAGTTAATAATGTCACGCGTAATGGAATGACTGACCGTCGCTTGTAGATTGGTATTATGTGGAAAGACCACCGCTACTGCAATCTTTGGATTGTTTGACGGTGCATAAGCCACCACATTGGTATTAATGGCTTGTTTGCCTCCATCGACTGTGGTTTCGGCTGTACCAGTCTTGGCACTAATAAAGACACTAGCACCTTGACCGACGGTTTTCCCTGTCGTCAACCCACTCGTACCATTGGCAACCTGGTAGAATCCTTGCTTGATCAAGGCCATGTCCTCCGCTGAGATATGGACCTGATTGAGCTCCTTGGTTTCGATCGCTTTTTTCAACTGACCAAGGCCCCCTTGATCATTATTGTCATAGATGCCTTCGACGACATGAGGACTCACTCGCTTCCCATCATTCGCTACGGTTGCCGCATACTGAGCCAATTGCATAGGCGTATAGTTGTCAAACTGACCAAAGGCATTGGTCAAATAATTACCGACTGTGTAGTCTTTTGGAATAAAACCGGTCGATTCATTGGGAAGGTCAATCCCCGTTGACGTTCCAAGACCATACTCTGCAAAAGTAGAGCGCAGTTTTTTCATAGCAGGTTCAACCTGATCGACTTGTAAGGTCATGTTTGGAGTGTAAGGTTGCCCCATCATCTTAAGGGCAATTTGGACCATATAGGTATTAGAAGAGTATTCCAATGCTTCCACCGCATTGATGGAACGACTACCGTATTGGGTAAACCAAGAATTGATAGGAGCTGATCCTGCAAAAACAATCGGCTGATCGGTCAGCACCTGATTCCCAGAAATGGCTCCATTTTCCCATCCAGAAGTCAAGGTTGCTCCTTTGACCACGGATCCTGGAACGAAGACGTTGGTGACTGTTCCCAACGCATCTGCTGATAGATCTTGACTACCAGCCTGGTGTTTAATCCCTGCCATGGCAAGGACCTTCCCTGTATCGGGCTCCAGAGCTACAGCATAGACACCTTCGGAGTAGGTCGCATTTCCAGCTTGCAACTCTGCGCTAAAGGCGGAGCGAAGGATATCTTCCACTCCTTTTTGGAAATCCAAATCAATCGAGAGCTTGAGGTTTTCTCCTTTGGCCCCTTTTGAAACGTCGACCACTTTCTCCATATTGCCATTTTTATCTAGGAGAATTTCTTTTTCACTGCGTTTTCCTTGAAGGACATTTTCGTATTCCTTTTCGAGATAAGAGGTACCAACCCGGTCATTGAGAGCATAGCCTTTTTTGACATAGTCCTCAACCTCTTCTGCTGGAAGTCCCGCCTGCTCGGTTGATACATTTCCAATAATAGAAGCTAAAGGAGTATCCAAAACCTTGCGGTCCCAGCTAGTCGTGATGGCAATTCCCGGAAGGTCCTGACTGTCCGCAGCGATGGTCGCAATCTGTTCAGCTCCTAGTGCTTGCGTCGAAATAATCCCCGTCGCAAAATTCTCCACCGCATTTATCTGGCTATAGAGATAAATAATCTTTTTCTCATCATCTGTATAGCCGAGTTTTGAAGGGTCGATACTATCCACTGCCGCTTGATAAACCTTGGCTTCCGGCAGGCGGTTGCCATCGGTATCAAATTTCTTTTTCTCAGGCAGGTGTTCCACGACCTCTTGGTAGACCTTGGTATTGGCTAGATAGTAATCCACTTCTTGCCGTTCGGTTACTTGAGGATTTTCTACATCGACATACTGTAAGAGTTTCCCAGCTGTCTCTCGCATTTCTTGGGCCGTCATTTTACGATCGCGCGTAAAGGTCAGGACTTGTTTTCCCACATTTTCCACCAAGGGCTTACCAGAAGCATCATAGATTTGCCCTCGCACACTCCCTTGTTTGACCGTCTTTTTCGTAGCTTTTGCCAATTTATCTGTATAATAGGCTTGGTGAGTGATCTGCATATAGCCAAGTCGGGCAATCAGCACCAAAAAAAGAAGGCAAATCAAACTAAACAGCAGGTAGAGTCTGCGTGTAATCGAATGATTCTCAAACTTCCGTATTTTCTTCTTCATGAAATTTTCTATCCTTCTTTTCTAATGAACACTTACCTTCCATTTTACTATTTTTCCCAGAGTATCTCAAGAAAAGGAAGAGCCCTTTCCTGGAATTTAATAAAGAAAAAAGATTGGACAGGCTCGTCCAATCTTGAAATTAACACAAACTTTTTTACATGTACAATCTTAGGTGAGGTGGTTGAATAAAATATTGATTTTTAATTTTTAGGCTTATTCAAGCATATGTCGAAACTTTCCGCCGTGAGAAAAGTTCCTGAAACACAATTGTTTCAGGAACTCGGGAGTTTTGAAACTTTAGGTTCAAAACTAAGTCATGGAACTTCGTAGAAGTTCGCTGACGTCCGTACTCACCTAAGGAAAGTTTTTAAGACTATTTTGTATTCAATTTGAGATTGGACCTGTTTGCCCAATCTCTTCTTCTAATAGGTCACCACGTTGATCTTGCCTTTGTCGTACTCGGCAATGAAAATGTCCAGAACGTTGTCATAGCCTTCTTTTTCCAATTCAGCCAGCAACCACTCTTCGCTTTTCCCAATTGTTTCCAAAATTTCAAGTTGAATCACTCCATCCGTAATAATCGGGTATTTAGGATTTTCATCCCCCGCACGGACAACAATCAATTGACCATTTTGTTCAATAACAGCGCGCTTCACATCTTTTAATTGAAAAATCCCTTGTCCACGTAGTTTCAAGGCAACATCTGAAGCAGAAAGTCCTTTGGAACGACACGCTTCCGGATCCAGTTTCCCATTTTTAATGATGACAGTTGGTTTTCCATCAATCAAGTGCTTCATAAAACGAACATTGGTATTGAGCCATTTTAAGAGCAAGATCAAAATAGTCCACATTAAGAGAATCACAATGTATTGAAGAATGGTAATGGAGCTATTGTAGATGACCCCACCAATAATGCCCCCAAGAACAAAGTTCTGTATCTGGTCTACTGCAGAATTTGGTGCTAAGTTTCCTTTCCCGGTCACATTGATGACAAATACCAAGGAAATCAAGCCCAAAGCTAATTTAATCAAGATGTTTAAAAAATTTACTATCATTTGTTCACCTCCACAAGTTCTACATCTGTTTTATACAGATCCATCTTTTCTAATAGGTAGCTATCTGGGTCAGAGCCTGCGATAGCCCGGTAATAAACTTCTCCAACTTTCAGGATCGCCCCATCTGTGGCTGCTGAAGTATTGACATAGACGTCTTCTTTTTTGACATTCAACTCCTTTGAGATGACCTCAATAAAATGCAGAGACCGTTGGAATTGATCATTATTACTTTGACTATTTTGGAAATTGCTGATGCCGATCAAGACCACTGCAACCAGAGTCAAAATCGAGATAATGGATAATTCACGGAATTTGCTATCGTGCTTATCCCGATAAGCTTTCACCGCAAAAAAACCAGTCAGTAGAATGAGCAAACCAGAGATCCCAATAGTCACCCAATTTTGCTGACTGATCTGACTCAATACATAGTCATAAGAGTAAAATTTCATAATGAACTCCCTTTCTCCAAATTAATTCAAGCTATTATAATAGATTTCAGGGGAGAATTCAAGGCATTCTAATCAGAAAAAAATATATTTTTTGTTATAATAAAATTATCTATCATGTCAAGAAAAGGAAATACAATGAAACTCATTTCATGGAATATCGACTCGCTTAATGCTGCATTAACTAGTGATTCAGCACGCGCCAAACTCTCTCAAGAAGTCCTCCAAACCTTGGTTTCTGAGGATGCGGATATCATTGCCATTCAAGAAACCAAGTTATCCGCCAAAGGTCCTACTAAAAAACACCTCGAAATCCTTGAGGAGCTCTTCCCTGGCTACGAAAACACCTGGCGCTCTTCTCAAGAACCGGCTCGTAAAGGCTACGCTGGAACCATGTTCCTCTATAAAAAAGAGCTCACACCAGTTGTGACTTTCCCAGAAATCGGAGCTCCTTCGACCATGGACTTGGAAGGTCGGATCATTACCTTGGAATTTGATGAATTTTTCGTGACTCAGGTCTACACACCTAACGCTGGTGATGGACTCAAACGTTTGGAAGAACGTCAAATTTGGGACGTTAAGTATGCTGAATATTTGGCTGAATTAGACAAAGAAAAAACCGTCCTTGCAACTGGGGACTACAACGTTGCCCACAAGGAAATTGACCTTGCCAACCCAGCCAGCAACCGCCGTTCACCAGGATTCACAGACGAAGAACGTGAAGGATTTACAAATCTTTTGGCCAAAGGATTTACAGATACCTTTCGTCACCTACATGGTGATGTTCCTGAGCGCTATACTTGGTGGGCACAACGAAGTAAAACCTCAAAAATCAACAATACGGGCTGGAGAATCGACTATTGGTTAACCTCAAACCGCATTGCTGACAAGGTCACTAAATCAGATATGATTGACTCAGGCGCTCGTCAAGATCATACACCAATTGTATTAGAAATTGATTTGTAAGGATGTTCTTTATGAATTTCAATGCAGTGATTCCTGAGTTTATTGTATCGGATTTAGAGCAGTCCCGTTCCTTCTACTGTGATTTACTTGGTTTTACCATCGAATACGGGCGACCAGAAGAGAACTTCCTTTTCCTTTCTCTCGAAGATTGCCAGCTAATGATAGAGGAGGGGACAGATAATGAACTAACTGAACTTGCTTACCCATTTGGCCAAGGAATTAACATCTCCTTTGGAATAAAGGATGTTCCTAAACTCTATCAGAAGTTGTTAGAATCCAACTATCCTATTTATCGCCCATTAATTAAAAGAAAATTTCGTGTTGGTGATCATTATATCTATCCTCATGAATTTGCAGTTCTGGATCCAGACGGCTATTTTTTAAGATTTAGTGAATAGAATAACCATCACCCGTCTATGAGCTATACCCAAAAATCTATTATTTGGAGTACAGTTCAATAGCGGGTGATTTATTTATCTTTCATCTTAAAAAATGAGACAGACTGACTTTCGAGACATTAAAAAAAAAACGGAGCCTTCACATGACGGCTCCGACTTTTTTATCTTCATTGATAGACCAATGATTGATTTTTTTATTTTTTCTTCTCAATGTGATCTTTGAGATCTTCTTGAGCTTTTTTATTGGATTCGGCTTTTTTCTTCAACCATTCTTCTTTGGCCTTGTTAAAGTCTTTTGTGGTGACAACATCTTTAGACATTTCAAGGTATTTGTAGAATGTTCCTGTTCCTTTAGTACCTACCCATGAAGAAGCACGGCTGTATGGTACGGTCCGTTGAAGCATTGGAGCACCACCATTTGAGACAGTTGGAAGCGTAATCGAGCTATCTGTCAACCAAGCTTGCGCTGCTGCATATTTTTCATAGCGTTTTGCTTGATCCAACAATTCAGCATCGGCATCTTTCAACATGTTAGCGTATTGATCCAACCCAACTGTTGCAATGGCTGGGTTGTTTGAACCTGCATCAATACCAAGATAGTAGAAGACAGAACCATTTACTGGGCTGATACTTTCGAGGTAAGTCGATGGATCTTGGTAGTCAGGTTGCCATCCACCGCCTGAGATATCGTAGTCTCTTGCAGCAGCTGTATCACTGAAGTAGGTGATATTTTGGAAATCATCATCCGATACCTTTTGAAGATCCACTACAACATTGTCTGCACCAAGCGCTGACTCTACAGATTGTTTGAAAGAGCTCGCTTGTTGGACCATGCTGTTGTCCACTTGGCTGACAATGTAGTCCAAATGAATTGGGAATTGAACTCCTTGTTTTTGCAATTCAGCTTTGGCTTTCGCAAATGAAGCCTTGGCTTTTTCTGGGCTATACAGGCTTGTTTGACCATCGTCCAGATTCACACCCTTCCATTGATCCCCATAGGTAACCAATTGTTTTTCAACCACTTTACCAAAATCTTCTCCATTGACTTGGACATAAGTTGGTGGCACCAAGGTGCTACGAAGGGTATTTTCAGCCGCGTCAGATCCAGATACTTGCGCCGCATAAGATTTGCGGTCAAAGGCAAAGTTCACCGCTTGACGGAAATCCTTATTCAAGATTGCTTTCTTGGCAGAAGCTTTTTGTTCATCCGTTGTTTTGGCTGTGTGATCATACTTTTGACGGTCCAAGTTGAATCCAAGATAGTAAGATGTTCCCAATTGCAAACCGTAGACAATGTTGTCACCAAAGTTTTTCTTGACGCTCTTATACGTCGAACTGTTTGGCATAACAGAGGCAAAGGAATATTGACCTTTTTCAAAGTTCTTAATGATAGAATCTGGGTTTGATCCATCGTTAAAGGTCAATTTGACATTGTCGATATGAACATTTTTTGCATCGTAATAGTCTTTGTTCTTGACCAATTGAATCTCAGATTTTGAAGTCAATGATTTCAAGTAATATGGACCATTGTATAAGATGCTACTAGGTTTCAACGAACCAAAATCTTTTCCTTGAGATTTCAAGAAATCTGCATTGACTGGGAAAAGAACACCTGAAGTTGTTTTTGAGTTCCAGAAGCTTTCTGGACGGACCAAGGTATATTGGATGGTGTGGTCGTCTAAAGCTTTGACTCCAACTGTTTTAAAGTCCTTCGTTTCTCCTTTTACATAGGCATCCAAACCTTTGATCGAATTTTGAATCAAGAAGAGACCTTCTGATTTTGACTCAACCGCGTGTTTGATCCCTGTAACAAAGTCTTGAGCTGTTACAGCACCATACTCTTCACCCTCACTTGTATACCATTTGGCATCCTTACGAAGTTTGTAAGTATAGGTTAATCCATCTTCAGAGACAGTCCAATCTTCTGCTAGACTTGGCACAAAATTTCCGTATCGGTCGTTTTCAAGAAGACCATCTACAAGGTTACTTGTGATATCTGAAGTCGTTGTACGAGTTGCAGCGATATAATCCAATGTATTTGGATCCGCTGAATATACGAATGAGTAGGTTGCTTGATTGCTACTACCACCGCCACACGCTGCTAAGAGAAAGGCACCTGCAACAGAAACTCCTGCAAGAGCTAACAGTTTTTTTGCTTTCATCACTATCTCCTTATGTTAGATTTTCTACCATTATACACTATTTCTTAAAAAAAACCAAATTTATTTTAAAAAAGTTCGTTATTTCTGAATGAATATAATAAGATGTCAAGAAAAGCATTTTGAAATTGATCTCATAGATGCTGGATAGGCAAGTCTTATCACATACCATTACAGACTTGTAAAACCTCATCTTTTAATCCTTTTAATAAATATACGTTTCAGCGAAAAAAAGAACCTCTGCTCTTTCGAGCAGAGGGACTGATTTCTAATCAAAATGATAGAGTTGTGGGTACTGATCGCATTCAGGATTTTTGGGGTGGCAGATAGCCCGCCCAAAATAAATCATGGCTTGGTGAGCCGCCAGCCATTCGCTCTTTGGCAGAACATCCATGACCCGCTTTTCAACTTCCAATGGCGTCGCTGATTTCTTGACAATATCATGGTGCTTGCAGATCCGCTCCACATGGGTATCGACAGCAAAGGCTGGAATCCCAAAACCTACACTCATGACCACATTGGCTGTCTTGCGTCCTACTCCTGCTAAACTTTCTAACTCTTCGCGAGTCTGAGGTACTTGCCCATCAAAGTTATCCAGCAATTGTTGGGCACATTTTTTGAGAAATTTGGCCTTATTTCGATAGAGGCCTAATTTAGAAATATGCTTGGCGATATCGGCCTCACTGGCTGCTGCCATGGCTTGCGGGGTTGGAAAAGCCGCAAACAAACCTGGTGTCGCTTTGTTAACAGCCGCGTCTGTCGTCTGAGCTGAGAGCATAACTGCCACTAGTAATTCAAAATGATTACGAAAATCCAGACTTGGCTTGGCATCTGGAAAAAGGGCGATAATTTCTTCGATCACATGACGTGCCCGTTTCTTTGATAAAACCATCATTTCTCCTTTACATTACTAATCTTTATTATAGCATGAAAGCACCCTATTTCTAAAAGAATCGGCTTCAGAAAAAGACTAGTCCGTAGACGAGTCCTTTTCAATTAGTCTATAAAATGAGTATGCTTGGTAATCCATTGAGTGACCTTGATATTTAACCAGAACACATAGATCCCAAATGTAATGATGGTAAAGAACCACCATTTGATCCAATTTCCAAATAACTGCATAGCCGTGCCGTCAAAGTACTGACGACGACCATCAATCACGGTATGCTTGACCTTCCAGTTATACATAATGCACACGCCCCAAGGAGCACAAATCCCAAAAGTAAATACTGTAATGAAGGTTGCTAATAAAACATGGCCAATATATGAAAATAAGCCTCCATCAAAATACGATTCACGATACATGGTCCATCTCCCTATATTTTTTCTACACCAATCTCTTCAAGAAGGTAATCAGGATTTGAGCAGAGCGTTCGCCAGCCTCTACGATAAATTCATCAAATGAGATGTTGGCTGCGTGATCTGCCGTATCACTCATAGCTCGAATGACCATGAAGGGACGTCCAGCTGCGTGAGCGGCTTGGGCAACGGCTGCCCCTTCCATCTCAACTGCCAATACTTCTGGGAAATGCTCCCGAATGGCTGCGACTCTTTCTTCACTCGCGATAAAGCTATCTCCTGTTGTGATCAAGCCTACATGTGTGGTTGCAGCTTCTTCTTCCAGAACTTTTTTCATTTCTGATACGAAATAGCGACTGGATTCAAAGTAAAGCGGTTGGCCTGCCATTTGACCATACTTGTAGCCAAAGGCTGTTACATCCACATCATGATAAGCCAATTTGTCCGCAAGAACGATATCTCCAACAGCCATCCCTGGGGCAACGGCACCTGCAGAACCCGTATTGATAATGGCTTCCACCTTAAAATCATTGGCCAAGACTGCTACACTCATAGCAGACATGACTTTTCCGATACCACTTTCAACCAAAACGACCTCATGGCGTCCAATTGATCCTGTATAGTAGACTTTTCCAAGACGCAGATGCTTTTCCCCATTTTCAAGGGCTTCAACCAAGATCTTCAACTCCTGGGGCATGGCTGCAATAATTCCAATTTTCATGTCATTTCTCTCCTTGTGACGACCTTATAGACGCCAAATAGCAATGATCAAGACAATGAGGAGCACAATGATCCAGAACAAAATCTTATTGAGTTTGGATTGGACCACACTTTGTTTGCGCTCTTCAATGCGACGACTCTTGGTCACTGTGGGCTCCACTTGGATCTGCACCGTATCCTGAGAATAACGCTCTTGCGGACGTTCCATACGGCTTTCTCTCATAGGACGTTCATAGCCAAATCCTCTGTGATCTGTCCGAATAATTTTCGTCTCTTCAGCATCGATCATTTTAGGACCGGTGATGTCCTCTCCTCGCCTTGCTCGTTCAATCATTTCATCGGTTAATAAAGGTTTTCCCATCGGATCCTCCTCTATTTATTGATTAAGTCCCAATATTGGATAGCCATGATGGTCTTGGCATCACAGATTTCACCAGAAAGGATCAAATCTTTCGCTTCCTTCAAGGTCACTTCTAATAACTCCAAGGTCTCATCTTCATCTTGTGGGCGTGGATGTTCCACTTTTTTCAAATTGGTCGCAGCATAGAGTTTGATCCGCTCGTTGCAAAATCCAATGGCAGAATAAAAATCATACAACAACTCTAGTTCCGCTGTGTAACCAATTTCTTCTTCCAATTCACGCAGAGCAGCTGCTTGAGGATCCGCATTTTCACCATTTTCCAACTTCCCTGCAGGGATCTCTACTGAAGTCCTCTCGATCGCCTTGCGGTACTGCTTGACCAAAATAGTCTTGCCCTCATCTGTGATCGGTAAAACCGCTACTGCTCCATTATGAAAAATTAAATCACGCTGAGCTTGACCTTTTCCAGCGGGTAGTTCTACTTGATCAGTCACCACTTGGAAAATCGGTCCCTGATAAATTTCCTTGCGCTCAATGGTTTTTTCTTCAAATTGCATGAGATTCTCCTATTTATTTTTAGGATGGTGTGGCAAACGAAGAGCATACTCTTCTTTATTCACTTGACGGCTACGACCGATCGCAATCGCATCAGCTGGTACATCCTTGGTAATAGTTGATCCAGCACCGACTAAGGAATTGTCCCCTAATTCAACTGGCGCAATAATCGTCGAATTGGATCCGACAAAAACATTGTTTCCAATCGTCGTTTTAAACTTGTGTTGGCCATCATAATTCACCGTGATAGTTCCTGCACCAAAATTGACGTTGCTGCCAACTTGGCAGTTGCCAATGTAAGTCAAATGACCAGCTTTGGTATTTTCGCCGATAGACGAACCTTTGACTTCGACAAAGTTTCCAATATGGACATCTTTGGCGAGGCTAGATCCTGGACGAATATGAGCATATGGTCCTACTGTCACGCCATCGGCTACGGTGCTTTCTTCAATCATAGAGTTAGTAATAACGGCACCTGCACCAATTTCACTATCCACGATATAGGTTCCATTGGTTAAAACTGTCTCAGCCCCAACTTTTGTGTGCCCTTTTAGGGTAACATTGGCTTCGATTTGCACTTCTGGTGCGATCTCAACATCGACATCGATATAGGTCGCATCAGGGTTAACAAAGCTCACTCCATTAACCATGTGGGCTTGGTTAATGCGACGACGCATGACGCCTTCTGCTGTTGCAAGAGCCACGCGGTCGTTAACCCCAAGACTTTCATCAAAATCTTTCAGAGTATAGGCTCCAACTTTCTCCCCTGCCTCACGGAAAATTCCGATGACATCCGTAATATAGTATTCGCCTTGGGCATTGTTTGTATTGATATTCTTCAAGGCTTCAAAGAGACGCGCATTGTCAAAGACATAAGTCCCTGTATTGATTTCCTTGATTTGTTGTTCATATTCTGTCGCATCTTTTTGCTCGACGATTCGAAGCACTTCCGCATTGTCGTTACGGACAATCCGACCATAGCCAAATGGATTCGCTGCTTCGGCTGTCAAAATCGTTGCCACATTTTTGTGGTTGATATGGAAGTCGATCAAGTGTTTGAGGCTTTCACCCGTAATCAAAGGAGTATCACCTGCAATGACGAGAGTATGCCCTTCAAGACCTTCCAAGACTGGCTCTGCCATCATTACCGCATGACCAGTTCCTAACTGCTCCGTTTGCTTAACAAAGTCTGTTTGTCCCGCTAAGACTTGCTCTACCAATTCCGCCTTGTGGCCCACAACCGTTACAGTCTTTTCAGGTGAGATGGCTCCAACACTACGGAAAACATGTTCCAACATAGAGATCCCAGCAACCTTGTGAAGAACCTTAGGCAAATCTGACTTCATGCGAGTTCCCTTACCCGCAGCTAAAATAATGGCATAATTTGGCATATACATTCTCTTTTCTTTACAATATCGTAGTTATTATACCATTTTTCACCCCTTTTGGAAAATAAGACCTAAATCAAAGGGAGTGGGAAAGAACTTCGACTAATTAAACAAAAGTTGAAAAGGTTCCCCAAACCTATTCAATTTCCCCACCCTCGCACAGCTCCAACAGTCTGGGAGACTGTTGGAGGTTGCAGATAAAGAAAACATTGTTATCCGTCTTCATAGGTCATCTTTGGAGCTAAATAACGAACAAATACTTAGGAACCTTGCTTCGCAAGTCCTATCCACCACCTAAAAGCAGTGCTTTGAGCAATCAACCACTGCGTCATACAGTTATTCCTATTAAACATCGAAGGCTGGACAGTTTTTGCCCAGCCTCGTTCTATAATGGATAAACCTTGCGAAATTCTTCTAAAACCACCTTGCTATAAGGTGTAAAAGTTAGTCCCGCTTCTCCTAAACAGTCTTTGAAAAAGTCTTCATGAACCTGACGCCAATAAGCCAGAGATTTGTCTCCTTCGCCTTCTTTATAGGCATGGTCGGCTGACACTTGATGAAAAGGCTGAACGGAAACCTTTGTAATTTCAACAATGCAGACAGCTTGATCTTGACTGTCTAAAATAACATCAAAGGTCCCTTCTTGTGGAAGGAGTTCGTCCTCTACTGCGTAGAGGTCATAAGCTGAAGCTGTTGCTGTTTTTTCGCCTTTAAAGACCAGTTCCGCTAAAAGGTCTGGATCCACTCCAAAGGCCCAGGCATCTATCTCATCTCCAATCGAGGGGTTAATCTGCTTGTAGGCATTCCACATTTCTTGAGGTGTCATTGGTTCTCCTTCTTTTCTTTAACCTTCCAATTTCTATAGCTTGTCAGTTCTAATTCTGGAAATCCTCCTAACTCTGCCTTCACCTTCAATACTAAAGGAGAAGCATTGTCGGCAGTAATGTCTTCCACATTCAACCAAATGGCATTGGCTGAATCATTACTTCCATCAAGAACCTCCTGAGGAAGGGATTGTTGAGAGCTCTCGAAATCGAGTACGATATCATAAAAGGCCATGATATGGTGTACAGCGAAATCTTTGCCCTCTTCTTGAACCATCACGTCATACATCCTAGGATTTGAATAATTGCTAAGCGTATAGCCTGTCTCCTCCAGAACTTCTCTCTTGAGGGTTTCAGTCAGCCCTTCTCCTAGTTCCTGGCTACCACCCGGTAGATCAAAACGATGCTGTTAAGGGCCTCTTTTTTTTTCAATGCAGAGCAGTTTCCCCTCTTGAAGACAGACTCCGTATACACCAAAGTGTTTTTTGATTTCCATATTCTACTCTTTTCTAAAAGTCCAAGATCAATAACTTACCTTATCCCTTAAAAGGAAATAGGCTAAAGATTTCATGCTCCTTGATATACTTCTTTAGTATCTCTATATTCTCTTCGATTTTTGTCCGAATATCTGTCTCTTCACAAGTTGACTCATCAATAAAAAGGTGAATCTTCAATAAATCTGTCAGGTATAGCAGACGACGTTCCATTTCTGATTCAGGGCTTGGAGCCTGCTCGATTTTTGCAAGCTTTTGCTCCAAGCTATCACCATTCAAAAATCTCTGATGAACTCTCCTTCTTATTTTTTGAGTTGATTCCTCCCCTTGTTCTAATGGAGATAAAAGGAGTTTTTTATAGAGGAGTACCTGATTTTCTTTTTCTCTTTCCAGATAAGCCAATAAAACTAGAGAGCTATCAACAAAGGACCAAGTGTTATAATTCCCTTCAAATGGAACTTGTATGATCCTATCTAATAATTCCTTAGCCATTTCCTCTTGACCATCCAGATAAAGTAAATAAGCCAGATGATTTAGCGATTCGAGATAGGTAGCTTGGGTTTTCTTATTCTTTTTTAATACTTTATCTAAATAAAGATGTAGGTCTGGATGTTTTTCCAGTTGTTCAACTACTTCAGGTAGCTTCATCTGAAATCCTTTCTATTCTTTTTTAAAAAATTTAAAGTGTTTTTAATCATCTGATGCCAACTTGTCCACGCGCACCTGCTCAATTATCTGCTCTAGTAAAAGTTCTTGGTGTTTACGCATCCCTTCTCCTTTTTCGTCTCACTCTTCAACAAAAGAGTTTAAAAAGTCCTCAAAAGAAGCCCATTGACCGTAGATCTCAGCTGTTTCTTCTAGAACATAGAAGCAAACCATACCATAATCTTCTTCCCTTAGGGAAAGAGCGTAATTGCCAGAACCAGGATCATAGGCGAAATGGAGAAGGTCTGTAGCCCTAAATCCTGCAGGCACAGCCTCATCGTCATACCATGTAAGAGACTTGCTCATTTCCTCAAGTGAATTAAAGGAATTGAAAGGAAAGAGGTGATGTTCATCGTGGACACCACTTACTTGGGGCTGACCACCGTTGTTCTTGAGATAAAAATTTTTCATGACTTCTGGCAATTTCTTTCCAAGAATCTCCTCAAATTGTAAAAGGTCTTCTTTTGAAATCGGTGAATCTTCATCAAGCATCCTAAACATGATTACTCCCTTCAATTTTCTACAATTCTTCTTTTAGTTCCTTTTCAATAAAGTCATAAACATTTGCAGCAACTATTTTCATCTCTAAGGAGCCTAAAGCACCCAGGTCATTTTCATAAATGCAATCATCAGAATTTTTCTTGATAAAGTAAGCCAAATCTCCTTCCTGTCCAATCATAAAGTAATCTGGCTCTACTTCCTCAATCTGATAAGTCTCATTACGCTCCTGGAGATCCTCCTTAGCATACAAACAGATACCTGTATCTCCAATTTCATAGGGATCAATCTCTTCCCACTCTGATAAAAACTGATAGTAGAGATTGGGCAATACAAATCCAAACTCATCTCTTTTCATAGCTTACCTCCACATATCCACTGAGTATCAACTATATTACTTCAAAGACCAACCACCATCAATAGTCAGGATTTGCCCTTGCATGGCAGATGCCTTCCCGCTTGCCAAAAAGAGGCTGACTTCTGCTACTTCCTCTGGCTCAATCCAGCGCTTGATGGGCGTCTCACTGGCTACCCAGTCAGCTAATCCACCTGGTTCAAAATCTGCTGCAGTCATGCCTGTTTTGACGGCTCCTGGCGCGATGCCAAAGACCTGAACACCAGCTTCTGCATAATCCAGGGCCAACTGCTTGGTAAAGCCCGCTAGAGCATGCTTGGAAGAGGTATAAGCGTGACCGCCTCCTCCTGCCAGGCTAGAAGCAATGGAGCACATATTGATGATGATACCTTTTTTATTCTCCAACATTTGAGTCAGATAATGCCGTGTCAGCTCCACTGGGGTCACATAGTTGATCTCAAAGATCTCCTGAATCTCCTGAGCGCTTTGCTCCAGAAGCGGCTTGTAATCATCCAAAACTCCTGCTGTATTGCACAAGATCTCTACCTCAGGACACCAGTCGAAAATCGGCGTCAAATCCAGGGTCAAGTCCCGTTGCAAGAAATGAAAATCACCTGCTAACTGAGGATCCGCTCCCTGATCCACCCCATAGACCTGGTAGCCATTTTCTAGAAAGAGACGAGCTTGAGCCAGACCAATCCCAGAACTCACGCCTGTAATCAAGACTCTTTTAGTCATGGACTTCCACCCAATCTGTGGCTAAGACATCACAAGGGGTTGGGCTCCACATGGAGAAACCTTCACCCTCACCAGAGACGTTGATGAGGAAATAAGGCGTCACTTTTAGAGCCACCCCATTTTGCTCAATGGTATCAAACAATTGGACATAGTTTTCTGCTCCACCCCAACCAGTTCGTACATATTTTTTCTTAGCCTTTAAGCCTGGTAAAATCTCTTCAAATGTCATGTTTTTCTCCTTTGTTATCTATTTAACCTTCTCCCTTTATTATACCAAAAAAAGAGCTTTCCCTATACAAAAAGCCAGAGTTCTTCTACTCTAGCTTTCATGTTTTATTGATTTTCTTCTGAATGGCGATAGCCATAGCCGAAATAAATTCCGACCCCGATCAAGAGAGCAACTCCGAAGGCCAGCCAGGTCGATAGGGAATACTGGGTCATAAAGGACAGACAGACCACAATCGATAGGATTGGCAGGACTGGAACCAAGGGTGTTTTAAATTCACCAGGTCCAGGAGCCCCGTGTTCCTTGCGCAATTTCAAGAGGGCAAGAGCCAACATAACCAGGTAAGCCAAGGTACAGATATTTAAGAAGGAAGCGATACTGGCTAGTGGAAAGACTCCACCGGCAATGGCAGCCATCGACCCAGCTACTAGTGTTGCATTTTTTGGAATTTTAGTTTTTGGATCGAGCTGTTTCATATCTTTTGGCAAAAGCCCATCCCGCGCCAAACTGTAAATCATCCGTGAAAGGGCAAAGGTCATCGAAATGCAGACGGTAATCAGGGTCAAAATCGCGACCAGCGATACATAATTTCCAGCCCAGCCGGCTCCGACCTGACGAAGGGCAAAGGCTACTGCATCATCAACATTTAAGTTCTTAAAAGGAACCATACCTGTCAAAACTAAGGTAACCAAAATATAAAGAACAGTTGTGATCAAAAGACTAAGGACAATGCCACGAGGAACGTTCTTTTGTGGTTCCTTGATTTCATCGACCGCCATGGAAATGGACTCAAAACCAAGAAAGGCAAAGAACATGAGCGAAGCTCCAGCTATAATCCCTGTCTGACCACCATAGATTTCGCCAAATCCATACGGAGCAAAGTTTTCCCAGTTGCCAGGGTTTAGATGAAAAATCCCCACAAGGATAAACAAGGCAAGAGCGGAGAACTTGAGTAAGACCAGCAAGGAATTAAAACGTAATACCGCTTTTGCATTCATAAGAACTAAGGCAGTGACGAGGACCATGACCAAAATAGGCAAGAGATCCACGTAAGTTCCCTTAGCTGGATCAAAAGTCCCGTTTAAAGCCGTCGGCAGGCTCCAGCCAAGATTGGCCAACAAGCCCTTGAAATAAGCAGCCCAACCTGAAGCCACCCCTGATACAGCTGTCATAAATTCCATCACAGTCAACCAACCGGCAATCCAGGCAGGAAACTCTCCAAAGATGGCATAGAGGTAACTATAGGCTCCACCGGTTGAAGGAATACGAGACGCAAATTCTGCAAAGAAGAGGGCAGATAAGCCGACGCAAAAAGCCGCAACCACAATCGAAATAATCAAGGCTGGACCAGCTAAATTCGCTGCTGCAGTACCCGTAATCGTGAAGATCCCTGTCCCCACCATGGCACCGATTCCTAAAATAATCAAATCCCACAATCTTAAATGGCGATTTAGACCTGGGTGTACTTGCCCAAGTCTCTTTTTTCGAAATAGATTCATGTATATTCTCCCATCTAATGAGTTTATTCTATCATACTTGGACAAGAAAGAGAGTGGGACAGAAATCGGTAATTCGTTAGAATTCGATTTCGTCGTCCCACCTCCGCACAGTTGAGTAGGGCTGTAAAAGCTGATGAAATCAGCGTAGTAGAGCCCACTCAACCACTGCGTCTTGCTCGATAATCCAAAAACAATTGAGAGGCTAGGACTTTTGTCCCAGCCCCCCTTTTCTTTCTATTTATCACTTTCCGTCCTATTCTTTTTCAAAGCACGAATCGTAAACCAATAATAAATAACTAGCCCAAAGACGATGATCACTGTGGGCAGAAGAACCGTCATACCAAGATTCTGAACTCCTTGTGCCAAGGTCCAGCGATGTAAGAATCCAACCACTAAAAAGGCGACGATAGGAAAGATGAAAGCTCGTCCAAACTCTTCTTTCCATTGCCAAAGAATGAGAGCTCCGCTAGCCCCTGTCATGAGAAGAGCATCCCAAGGACTAGGGACCACTAGCCAGGCAAGAGCAGGTAAGAAACGGACGCCCACTATTTCACCGACAAAATAGAATCCTAGAACTAGAACGAATGCTACATAAATTGCTTTTTTTGCTTTTTCTTCCACAAAAATGAGGCGACGAAGGAGATAGAAGATCATCCCAACAGCTAGGAGTCCCAAAATGATGTCGGTCAAATAGACGAGAGGCTTGAGCACAAGGACCGCTTGAGAAGCAAAATCACTTAAGAGGCGATAAAAAATCACAATACCTGAAAAGATAGCCCCATATTTCAAAACAGACCGCGTCGATTCTTTAGGCATATTTTCGATGATTTGGTCTGCCATTCCCTTTGGATCGAGACCAAAATAATCCTTTGCCGTGAGGCCATCTCCGCTTGCTTGCGAAAAGTCAAGTGCTAGATTATAGACCTGCTCTCTTAAGGCTTTCTCCTCATATAAGAAACCTGCAAGATTGAAATAATCCCAGAGATCTTGGAAATAGGCTTGGTCCTCTTGGCTAAAGGTTTGCATCAAGACCTGCGTTTCTTCATAATACATTGCTGATTTCATGCTTCTTCCTTCTTTCTTTGGAGACAAAATACAATGAGAGTCAGGACTAGTCCCATGAGAGGAAGTAGCCAGCCTATTAAATGAGCAGTTTCCTGATTCACAAGACGAATCCAGCATCCAGTAACTAAGAAAGTCAGGCCCAGGACTAGTAGACTCGACATCAAACGATTCCTGCTTCTATAGGCCATAACTGCAAACCCAAGCAGGACTAAGACAGCGAGAACAATCGCCCAACCATCTGATAAGAAGAGACCCCCAATGTGGCCAAAATAGATCGAACATAGTCGTACGATGTTCAGAAACACCATCAGGCTGATCACACTGATAAAAGTAGCCCACGACCACTTCATTTCACCATAGCTCTGTTTGGACCAAAGCCACGTAATGAACTGGCTGAACACCAAGAAATTGAGTAGAATGACAACATAGGTCAGGGGTTCGATTTTCAGTGGCGTCATCCAGGTAAAATCCATTAAATAACGCATGCCAACTAAGATCCCTCCAAGCATAAAGACTAGTCCCACATAAGATCCTAAAGAGCGTTTAGGCAAGTCTGAAAGAACTTGATCCACCATCGCCCGTGGATCCTTTCCAAAATAATCCACCGCCCGTATGCCTTCTTTCTCAGCAACTTTTAGGTCGCAAACCATATTGTAGAGTTGTTCACCGAGTGCTTCATCATCATAAAAATAGGACTTGGCCCCAATATAGGCCACCATTTTTTTCATATAGGTTTGATCCTCTTTGTTTAAATGAATCAATTCATCGGACATTTTTTCTGTATAACTTTCTACCATTCTTCCCCCTCCTTCTTGATACGTTCTACTTTTGTGACCAGCTCCTGCCACTGGTCCCAAAATTCCTCTAAGCGTTCTCTTCCAGCATCACTGAGTGAAAAATACTTGCGATCAGGACCATCTGGAGACGGCCTCATTTCCCCATGAATAACCCCTTGTTTTTCTAATTTTTGAAGCAGGGGATAAATGGTCCCAGCGACAATTTTATCAAATCCCATCTCTTTGAGACTTTGGATCAATTCATAGCCATAGATGGCCTTTTTAGAAATAATCTCCAGCACACAGCCCTCCAAGACTCCCTTTAGTAATTGGGACTCTTTCATCCTTCTCACCTCTTTCTTCACATTTTTAACTAGTTTGTTTTACATACTAGCTATTTCACTATCAGTATACTCTTTCTCCACTAGTATGTAAAGCATATTAGTAATCTTTTTTAAAAAATTTTTATTCCTTAAAAATCCCTTAAAATCAAGGTTTTTCTGTATACTCGTGTGTAAATATACAAAAAAAGTTCAAAAAACACTTTATTTTGTAGATTGATTGGAGTATAATAATTAAAATTATTCAAAAGGAGACACGAATATGAAAAAATCGAAGCTTGCTCTTTTAGCAGGTGTCGCCGCAGCTTCAACGCTTTTCCTTGCTGCATGTGGCTCATCTTCTAATGCGTCAAAAGGGACAACCTACAACTACGTGTATAGTTCTGACCCTGATACCTTGAACTATTTGACTTCAAACCGTGCAACTACAAGCGATATTACTACCAACTTGGTCGATGGTTTGTTTGAAAACGACCAATACGGTAACTTAGTGCCTGCTCTTGCTGAAGACTGGTCCGTTTCAAAAGACGGTCTGACTTATACTTACAAGCTTCGAAAAGACGCGAAGTGGTATGATTCAGAAGGAAATGAATATGCTGACGTCACTGCACAAGATTTCGTGACATCTCTAAAATACGTAGCAGATAAAAAATCTGATGCACTTTACTTGGTTCAAAACTCAGTCAAAGGATTAGATGATTATGTAAACGGGAAAACCAAAGACTTCTCAACTGTTGGGGTAAAAGCTGTTGATGATCACACTCTTCAATATACTTTGAACCAACCAGAATCTTTCTGGAATTCTAAATTGACGACTGCTACTATGATGCCAGTTAATGAAAAATTCTTGGAATCAGCTGGGAAAGACTTTGGTAGCGTGAAACCAAGTGGTATCCTCTACAACGGTCCATACATTTTGAAATCCTTCACTTCAAAATCACAAATTGAATTGGATAAAAACCCAGAATACTACGACAAGAAAAATGTTCACATCGATACCGTTAAATTGACTTACTTCGATGGCTCTGACCAAGACTATCTCGCTCGTAACTTCTCAGATGGCAACTTATCTACTGCCCGTCTCTTCCCAACGAGCTCAACTTACACTACGATTCAAAAGAAATTCAAGGATAACATCGTTTATTCACCACAAGATGCGGTTGCCTACTATGCTTACTTCAATGTAAACCGTCAAAACTACGGTCATACGAAGAAGACTTCTGACGAGCAAAAGAACAGCACTAAGACAGCTCTTCAAAACAAAAACTTCCGTCAAGCCTTGAACTTTGCTTTGGATAGAACTTCATACAGTGCTCAAGCTAATGGGAAAGATGGAGCAACCAAAACCCTTCGTACCCTACTAGTTCCACCTACATTTGTGCAAGCCAACGGAAAAGATTTCGGTACGCTCGTTGAAGAAAAACTTGCCGCAACAGGAGATGAGTGGAAAGGTGTGAGCTTTGCCGATGCTCAAGATAGCTTGCATAATGCAGACAAAGCCAAAGCAGAACTTGCAAAAGCAAAATCTGAATTGCAATCACAAGGGGTTCAATTCCCAATCCATATCGACTATGTCGTAGACCAATCTTCTAGCTCACTTGTTCAACAAGCAGACTCTATGAAGAGCTCTATCGAATCTGCTCTTGGTAAAGACAATGTCGTGATTGACGTACAAAAATTGTCTACAGACGATGCGGATAACGCTACTTACTTTGCCCAATCACCAGATCAAAAAGACTTTGACATGGATATCACTGGTTGGGGACCTGACTTCCAAGACCCATCTACTTACTTAGATATCTTGAACCCAACAGATGGTTCAACCTTGACTGGTATGGGACTTGATCCTAAGAAAGACCAAGCGCTCATCGAGAAAATTGGTTTGAACCAATACAAAGAATTGCTAGATGCTGCCAATGCTGAAAAATTGGATACCAATGCGCGTTATGAAAAATATGCTGATGCCCAAGCTTGGTTGACAGAAAACGCAATTGTTCTTCCAATCTACTCTAAGGGTGGAGTTCCATCTATCACGAAGGTAACGCCATTCTCAGCAGCAAATTCTGCAATTGGTATTAAAGGTGAAACAAGCTTCTTCAAATACCAAAAACTTCAAGATAAGACAGTCACAACTGCTGACTACGAAAAAGCTTATAAGAATTGGTTGAAAGAAAAAGAAGAATCAAACAAAAAAGCGCAAGAAGAACTTGCAAAACACGTGAAATAATCACGAAAGAAAACACCGGGGATATAATCCCCGGTGTTTTTGGTTAAGGATAAAACTCTCTTTGAAACTTTCCTTAGGTGAGTACGGACGTTAGGTGAAATTATCCAGTGGATGATTTCAGCAATCCAGGAAGTTCCATAACTTAGTTTTGGACCTAAGGTTCCAAAACTCCCGAGTGCTAGAAATACTATTATTTCTAGCACTTTTCTCACGGCGGAAAGTTTCGGTTTTTGTTTAAATAAGCTTAATAACATACATTATTATAATTCTTTCCACAACACTTAGCTTGTTCTATGTAAAAACCAGTTTGTTTATTTATTGGATTTTTCATTTCTCAATCTTTTATAGACTCAGCGCTACCTCACGACAATTTTCCGATAACTTCTAGACGTCAGTAGAAAGACGAGGATATAAGAGATGAAAAAGACAGCGCAGATAGACAGAGTCGTTTGAAGGACCAAGCCCGCATTGGTTGCTCCTAAGAGGGCAACGATCTTTGCAATCATCTTGTAGGCCACTCCTAGGTAGAGGAAGGAGAAGAATAAAGGAAGGAAAAAGACAGTGAGAATCTGTTTGCGAATGGTGGTGGCCGTTTGCTTTTGGTCCAACCCTACTTGTTGCAAGATCACAAAATTATCCCGGTCCTCATAGCCCTCTGAAATCTGCTTGTAGTAAATGACGAGTACCGTAGACAATAGAAAGATCACCGATAGGAAAATCCCAATAAAGAGGATTGTCCCTGCTGATTCACGCCACTACTTCTCCATGCTGTATCGATCAACCCCACCAAACAAAGTCGCACCATATTGACTCATTTTGTCTGTCGAATTAAGCTCTTTGGCCATTCCAGCTATAAAATCTTGGTTTTCTTTATTTTTAGCACTAATAGAGAATTCCAAATTTTTATCAATTTTTAGTCCCAGTTGGTTCAAGTCAGGGAGGACAAGATACAAGCCCATTTGGTGTTGAAACAGGTCGGCTTGCGGGAGTTTTCCTTGGATAAAATTGGAGTCTAGTTTTTGCTTAATCGCGAAGCTCTTTCCATTGATTTCTAATTGCGAGTCTAGTCTTCCAGGATACTGATACCCATAGGCTAGGATTTCATTTTCCCCAAGCTCAACTTTTTGACCCGTCAGTTGCTCATAAGTTGCCTGATCAAAAAAGTAGACTACTCCTTCTGTCTTCAATTCCTGACCAGTTTCTTGATCGGACTGGTCATAAACCTCTAAGACCTTTCCATCAATCTTTCGAATTTCAGCCGACCAGTATGTTGTCTGATTCACTTGATAATCTGATAGATGTGTCGCATCGGCCACTTTCTTAATTTGTGCTTGAACCTCCTCAATAACCGGTTCTGTTTCAGCTTCTGAAGTCATATGCCCCACACTAATATTGTAGTCCGAAGGGTACATAGTATCTAGGTAATTCTGCCCTCCAATAAAGAGATTCAGCGACCCTGTTAAGGTGACCAAGACCATGGTGGAAAGAATACTAATGGTCGCAAGGCCCGCTGCATTTTTTCGCATCCGTGCTATTAAGTTGGAGACGGATATAAAATTCTCTGGCTTGTAATAGTAGGATTTCCGACCTTTGAGAAATCTTAAAAAGGTAATGGTGCCTGCGTTGAATAAGAGATAAGTCGCAAGAATGACCAAGATAACGGCAATAAAGAATCTTTGGACAGCCGCAACTGGACGCTCTGCTGTTAGCGCTAAATAGAAAGCAATTCCTAAGAGTCCTAGTCCTAAAAGAGTTTGGACCAGCAAGAAGCGTCCTTTCTTCTCTCCTGCCTTTTTCTGTTGCATGAGGTGGAGGGAACTGTAGCGCAAGAGACGGAAAGAATTTAACAAGAGAATGAGGGCAAAAGCTAAGGCTAGCCCAAATAAAGTGTTAAGAACAGCCCCTATCTGGAAGGTCGATTGAATGACGACTGGAAGCCCCATACATTTTAAGAGGAGGGCAAAAATCAAGGGATCAAACAAGAGCCCCAAGCCCAGTCCTACTCCAACTGTGAGGATATAGAAGATAAGCAATTCCCATAAGGTCATGACGAGGAGATGCTTCTTCTCCATCCCCAAAACACTGTATAATCCCAATTCTTTGGAACGATTTTTCATAACATAGCCATTGGCATAAGCCACTAAAATGACGACGACCAGCTGGACGACGAAACAACCAAAACCAAGGACAGCTCTTGCCGTTCGTCCTCCGTAAGAAGCTTCTAAATGAGGGGTCGTTGCCAGGGCGATAAAGCTATAGAGGATCATAGTCGTTAAAATGATAGCTATAGCAAAAGGGTAATAGAGCTTACGATTTTGTTTGAGGTTGGAAAGAGCTAATTTACTTGTTAATTTAAACATCACGATCCTCCTTACTCGCCATGACCGTCAAGGTATCCGAGATTTCTTGGAACATCTGACGTTCTGTTTTTTCCCCGCGGAAGATCTGGTTGTAAAGGATCCCGTCCTTGATAAAGAGCACGCGCTTGGCCCTCGCTGCTGCGGCGGTTGAGTGGGTCACCATGAGAATGGTTTGGCCCATAGTGTTGATATCTTCAAAGACATCTAGCAAAGCTGCTGAAGACTTGGAATCCAGCGCCCCTGTTGGCTCATCGGCAAGGAGGATTTCAGGGGAGGTGATGATGGCCCGTGCTACGGCTACCCGTTGTTTTTGCCCACCAGAGATTTCGTAGGGATATTTTTCAAGCAGTTGGTGAATGCCCAACTCCCGACTGACGCTATCCACCTTGCTCATCATTTCCTTGACTGGTCTGCGAGAGAGGACGAGAGGCAAGAGGATATTGTCCTTGACAGACAAGGTATCAAGCAGGTTGAAATCTTGAAAGACAAAACCAAGTTTTTCGCGACGGAAGCTCGAAGCGTCCTTGTTCTTGATGGTTGAGGTGTCGGTGCCATTGAGGTAAACCCGCCCTTCGGTTGGCTGGTCCAGCATGGCTAGGATGTTGAGAAGGGTCGATTTCCCGGATCCTGATTCCCCCATGATAGCGACGTATTCGCCATTTTCCACGGTGAAGTGAATGTCCTTTAGGGCTTCGACCTGCGTCCCTTGAAAGCGGGTTTTGTAGATTTTTTTGATATGTTGAACGTCTAGTAGGGTCATGGTCCGTTCCTTTCTAGCTCGATAAAAGCTTCAATCGATTTTTACAAATCTATTGTACTAAAACTGAAACGCTTTCACCATAACATAACCTTACATTTTACCCTTTATTTCTTACATTTTTGTAAGAAAGCAAAAAGAGAGCAGCGGATTCAGCTGCTCTCCATTCCATTTTGGACATCTAAACACTATTTTTCGACCATACCGCTTTTAATGAAAAGCTCTTTAGCTTTAGAATAGCTGATTGTATTGTCGGCTTCTAGGTTCAGAGTAGGGATTATTTCTTTTAATTTTTTAATATCTACTTTGGTGTAATCAATTGTATTGGTGATATAGAAGATACCGTCTTTGTATTCTGATGTCAGTTCAAATCCATGTCCCATCAGATCTTTAAATTTTTCTTGGTTCCTAGCAACGGCTTCTTTCATTGATTGAAGAGGGTTATCGCCAGCTACTTTTGAGACATCGTAATCATCAACTTTTTCTTGTACTAACAAGGTATCTCCCTTGTAATACAAGGTGATGATTGACTTACCTGCTTCATCACTCGTTTCGAGAACGGTTTTTTGAGCATCTGCGATAGAGTCCTCTTTTTTACTATCATCTTTTTTTGAATCTTTTGTCTTATCATTAGCAGATGATTTTGATGAATTGCTTGATTTGCTTTCTGAACTAGATGACTTTTCTACCTTACTTGAAGAAGACTTTGCATCTTTGCTTGATGATTCTGAAGCAGTTTTGCCAGAACATGCTACTAATGTTGCGACTGATAAGAGAGCCACGCCTGCTGTGAGAAGTTTTTTCATAATTTTTCTCCTATAGATATTGATTGATTATATTTTAAGATGAAATCTTTTTATTGTCAAATATTTTATGTACTTGATCCTTCTTATACCAGTTTTTATCACTAACTCTTAACATGTTTCGCCATCCAATTCACAAAACCCAGAAAATAAATTTTTATTCATTCCGCATATAAAATAAAAGATTAGACAAAACGTCCAATCTTTGATGAATGATTGAAAGAACTGAATAAGCCCGTATTTCTTTTTTTCATTGATGAAGTAATTGATTGAACTCTTCTTGAAGTTCCTTGTTGTTCGTTGGTTTTAGATACATCTTTCCACCATTGGTCGTGGGAGAATGAAAGACAATGCCTTCTCCTGTATCTGTAATGGCAAAGAAATAACTATGCACATCTGGATACTTGTCCCAATTGCTATAGCGTTCCACGATTCTGTATTTTGCATTTCCCTGACCAGTTTCTGTATAAATGGCATCCATCTTGCTATTTTCCCCTAGAGTATAGAGGTTGTCTGGTCCTACATCACCGCCAGCAATACCTTTTTGATAGTTGGGTTGTCCCATCTTTTCACCCCAGGTCTTCATAAATTCTGCTAATTTTGCTGATTTTTCTGCGTTCCAAGGCGTTTTTTCCTGGCTTTGGCTATTTCCCGCTGATGGTGTGCTGTCAAAAGTTTGCCAGTCAAACCTCTTGAGATCCCATTTTTCCTCATCCGATTTTCCAAAGAGGGCATTCAGATCTGACCCCGGTACTTGGACTTCTTCTTCCTGGACTTTGGTCGCGGCTTGAGGTGCCTTTTCTATCCGTGAGAGCACAGCTACACCACGGCCAGTTCCTGACATCCAGCTGACTTCTAAGACTTCTCCTCCCTGATAGAGGGTCGTCGCATTGCGCGCTCCACCGTGTCCAGCGACGAAACCTTCAGCTAGCAGAGTCGGTTTTTGGTTCTTTAGATAGTAGACTCCCGTCACAAAGTAGCTTCCATCGGTCTGCTGATTGGCGACGATCATCTCATCTACCCCATCGTTATTTAAGTCCTTAAAGGCATAGCGAACGGCTTCTGGCTGATTGATCACGGTCTCGATCACCCAGCTATTGATCATCCGATCTTCTTTGGCTAATGCATCATTCAATTTGGAAATGGCATCTAAATCTTTTGAAGTGGCAAAAATCTTTTGGTAGTCTGAAAAAACAGACTGGTATAATTGTTTGTTATCTGCTTTTTTGGCTTGTTTCTTTGCTGAAGTCTGGCTTGTTGCAGCCTCTTTTTTGGGACTGGACTGGCGTTGGTATCTCTGGTAACATCCTGTTAACATGACCATACTCGAAGCCACTAAGCCCAATTGCATCCATTTTTTTCTTTTCATCTGATCTCCTCTAGTCTCCCTTGTTTTCACTGATCTTCATTATACTAAAAAAAAGGTGAGGAAGGAATCCCTTCTTCACACTTAGTTTATTTTATTCGGTTTGGCTCGACGATCCGTTTGACTTTCAATATGCTCTTTCACCAAGGCAACCACCTCATCATTTGTTGGAAGGTCCGAGTGCTGGGCATCTTCCCCCGTCACCGTAATCTCCGTATAGCTAGCTGCTTGGTTTTGGTAGATATACTTCCCAGCAGAAACACTGGCATCTGGGACCAACTCATCTGAATCATAGGTAATGGTCCCTGCTACTGAATACATATGAAGAGTTGTGGGGATGGCTTCTTTTCCCTTGATAAAATCGGCCAACATCTCAGATTTATTTTTGATATTGGTCTCCGTGAAATTATAGGGAGTTCCGATGGTCATAAGGGTCTTGAGATCCACATCATAATCCCCTAGATAATTTTCAATAAAGGCTGTATAAATCAAGCCACCGTTGGAATGACCCAAGCCCTTAAAATTATTAAAATTGTATTTTTCTTGAAGGGCTTCGAAGGCTTGATTAAATAGTTTAGCTTGCTTTTTAATGTTGCTATAGCCATCTTTGTTGTTTTCAAAACCAACCACAATTACTGGCTCATTGTCCTTGGCATCAATACTTCCACTATAGGTGATATGCCCATCATTCCAAACTTTGACCTTGAGCAGGCTGTGTTTAGTTCCTTGGCGGTCTTGGTTGAGCTTGGTCACCAAGCCATCAAAGCGGTTCTCTGTCGCAGAGCTTCCCGGGATCATGATGATGGGAGACAATTTTGAATTATAAAATTTCTCAATTTTTGAAACATTGGTCCGAGTCCAGCTATAAGATGGAATGGCTAAAGCGATTAAGAAAAGACTGACCAAAGTAAGGACGATTGCTGTTTTTTTAGATTGTTTCACCGCTTTCTCCTTTCACTTTTAAATCTTTTCGGATACGATTTCCCATGCGGACAAATGGTAGATAAAGGAGCACATCGACGGCAAAACAAAATATACTTACAGCTAAGGCTCTCAGACTACCTCCTGTTCCAATAAAAGCATAGAAAAGGCTAGGAGTCCCATCTGGCACCGGATAGACGGCTGCTGGCATCAGTTTGAGGCACAAAGCTAGAGCTGCTATCGCCATATTCACCAAAGGGATCAACAAGAAAGGAATCACATAAAGCAGGTTGAGAAGGACCGGTATCCCTACCATGAAAGACGCCCCATTGTTAAAGAGACTTGGAAACAGACTGAGGAGGCTGACTTTCTTGTCCTTTTGACTTCGTGAAACCAGCAGGATCGCTACCAATAAGGCTAGAACTGCACCAATTCCAGCTACCAGACCAAAACTGCGGTACAAATTGGTCAAGGTATAGAGATGAGGAATGCCTGTCGTTGTATGATGCGTCACAGCGTAGGTAAGATTTTCCAAAGCAAAGTTATCATCCGCAATTGAGTTCAAGGCAAAGGATTGACTATTACCAAACCAAGCAGATAGCCCACTAAATAGTCCCATGACAAAGGTGGACAGCAGATGATGACTGCTTACCATTAGAGAAGCCAAGAACTGTCGGATAGTCTGAAAAATATTAAATTGATTTCCAAGAACCAAAAGAAGATTGAGGCTGACCCCTAGAACTAAGGATAAGAAAATGGGACGCACCGTCTTGGGCTGATAGATGAAATCCTTATCCACAATCTGGTCGTCACTGGCCTTGGATAGACGAAAGATCTGTCCGATAAGATAGCCTAAAACAATGGCTAAGAGGATATTGGTCGTCGCAGGTAAGTTGATACGCGTCAGTTGCCCGTCATGGAGTGGACCCACCAATAATTCCTGGGACCCCACCACCAGGCTAACCAAAAGAGCTGTCACTCCAGCTGTTCCTGTACTTCTGCCATAGTGCCCAGCTGTGTATTTTCCAGCGAAGTAGGTTGCTAACGGTCCAGCTAGACCTCCTAGAAAGTTGGAAAAATTGATAAGGACTTGACTAATAGCTTGATCCCACGGCAACCAACTATCCATCGAAAAGAGCTGATGGATATAGCCTCGATCGGAGAAGACCGATAGAGCGATCACCCGAATGATTCCTGAAAATAGGAAAAAAGGAAATAAGGAAACCAGGGTTTTCTGGGAAATTTGAATCAAACTTTTTTCTCGTAACCAGAAAAACTTCTGGACTAAATACTTGGTCATGGGGCCTCCTGTTCGAGTTGATTGACTTATTCACATTGTTTACTTTTCTATTATTATACCATACTGGCGAGCCTTTCCTTTCGTTTGTAGAGACGTCATCAGTTGAGAATGCTATTATTTTCATAACTTTTCAAAAACTCTTTGACAGGGGTCTTCATTTCCTCTATACTATTTGTTAGCTAACAAAACGATGAATCAGGTTACCGTTGGTCTTGCTATGCTCATAGCGATTGGAGCTGACGGAAAATCAGATCGTAACCATGAATTTTCATCCGATTTTATACCAAATTCCATATCTTTAGGAAGATTTAGGAGGAATCAGACACCGATGTCACAAGAAAAAATTTCAGCCAAGGTCCTGTATGCTATTTTTGCAACAGGGATCCTTTCCTTTTGCGGGGTGGCTGGAGAAACTGCCATGAATATCACCTTCCCAATATTGATGAAGGAATTTGAGATCAATACCGCAACCGTCCAGTGGGTCACCACCATCTATCTTCTAGTGGTTGCCTGTGTGGTCCCCTTGTCTGCTTATCTCAAACGCTCTTTTAAAATGAAGTCCATCTTTTTAGTTGGAAATCTCCTATCTGTTTTAGGTGTTCTCATTGACTTCCTAGCTCCAAGTTTTGGCTTTGTGGTTTTGGGTCGATTGGTCCAAGGAATGGGGGTTGGTTTTGCCCTTCCTCTGATGTTTAATATCATTTTAGAGCAGGTCCCAAAACGCAAGATCGGTCTCATGATGGGAGTGGGTACCCTGATAACAGCCATCGCTCCCGCTATTGGGCCTACTGTCGGTGGTCTCTTGACGGCTAACTTCGGTTGGCGGTCCATCTTTTTGGTTCAATTCCCGATCCTTCTAGCTTCTCTGGTTGCAGGACTTCGCTCCATTAAACAAATCAGTACAGTCAAGCGAGAAAGGCTTGATATCATGAGTCTTCTCGCCATTATTGCTTTATTTTTAGGCTTGATTCTAGGCATTCACGGACTCTCTGACCATGCTTTCTTTAGTTTTTCTGTCCTTGGTTGGCTGGTGATCGGATTCTTGGGACTGGTTCTCTTAGTCTGGCGGTCTAATCGCTTGGAGACTCCCATTATCAACCTTGCCATCTTAAAGAACCATCTCCTCACTGGCCATGTTCTTGCCTTTTTCACCTTCCAATTAGGTTCTCTGGCCATGAGTTTCCTCTTGCCCAATTATGTCCAATTGGTCAACCACTCGAGCACCACGCTTGCGGCCTTGATGCTGCTTCCAGGAGCCATCATTGGAGCAGGTTTTGCTCCTTTCTCCGGTCTCATTCTAGATAAGTTGGGCGCCCGTAAACCGATTCTCCTTGGAGCTGCTTTAATCCTTCTGGCCCATTTCCACTTCACCCTTTTTGCCCTGAAGCTGACAAATGGCTTGATTCTTATCTTTTACATGATCTTTATGACTGGTATGGGACTGGCCTTTGGCAATATCATGACCAACGGACAAAAACAACTCTCTCTGGAAGAGCAACCCGATGCGAACGCGATCTTTAACACCCTGCAACAATTTGCAGGCGCTGTCGGAACAACCCTGGCTTCGCTGATCGTTGCCATGAGCCAAGCTAATCAAAAGATGGACTTTACTCAAGCCACTGCTAAAGGAAGTCGCAACGGTTTTATGGTCTTATTTGCCTTGGGCATCTTCCAACTCCTTCTCTTATTTTGGGTTGTTGGGAAAGAAAATGAAACCAACTAATTTATCTCATCAAAAAAAAGCTGGGAATAAACTGTCCAGCCTTCGATCTTTGATAGAAATAACTGTATGACGCAGTGGTCGATTGGCATCTTTGTTCGCTTGATTAAGCTCCAAAGATGACCTAATCAACTGTGCGGGGGTGGGAAAACGAACTCTTCTTAATTAGTTGGAGTTCTTTCCCACTCCCTTTTTATTATCCTTTTCTGACCCGTGTGACAATGCCATCAGGATCTTCAATGGTAAGACCACTTCCGCTAAATAAACCTTGCTAGAATAGGCGTATGCCCTATTCTTTCTTTTTTGCTTGCAATGTCAAAGATTATAACTTAAATTTCATTAAATTGTCGAACTTTTATCATTTGAGTTAAAATCCTTGCTTTCTTTTTGTATTTTATTTATAATCATTCTAAATAAGACAAAGGAGATATTGTATGACTGAAATAAAACATGGAGTAGATGAATCATTTAACGACCGATTGAATATCTTGAGAGCTGCTGTTCTCGGGGCCAATGATGGAATCATTTCTATTGCTGGGGTGGTGATCGGGGTGGCCAGTGCCACACCAAACATCTGGATCATTTTCCTATCTGGCTTATCGGCGATTCTGGCAGGTGCCTTTTCGATGGCAGGCGGTGAGTATGTCTCTGTTTCCACACAAAAAGACACGGAAGAAGCCGCTGTGAACCGCGAACAAGCCTTGTTGGATCGCGATCCAAAGTTAGCAAGAGACTCTCTCTACAATGCTTATCTTCAAAATGGAGAATGCGAAACTTCCGCAAAGATTTTGACAGAACGGGCCTTTCTGAAATATCCCCTCAAAGCCCTGGTCGAAGAGAAATATGGTATCGAATACGAGGAGTTTACCAATCCTTGGCATGCTGCTGCATCTAGCTTCCTTGCTTTTTCTGTTGGTTCCCTTCCTCCAATGCTCTCGATCATTCTCTTTCCAACTGCCTATCGCATTCCGGTGACAGTCTTCGTTGTTGGACTATCCTTGATCTTCACTGGCTATACCAGTGCGAAACTGGGAAAAGCACCAACCAAGCCAGCCATGCTTCGCAACCTCATCATTGGCCTTCTCACCATGGGTGTGACATACTTCTTCGGGCAACTCTTTAGTATCTAAAAAGCTGAGACTTCTGTCTCAGCTTTTCTTATGCTTCTAATAAGGCTTGTACTTGTTTTTCCAGTCCTGCGACCGCTTCATCTGTCAAGACTAATTCACCTGTTTCCCAGGCTTCTGGGTTAACGGTTGTTCCAGTAAACTCTCCAACCACTTGAGTCCGAACGAATGGCAAGAGCGCTTGATAAGCCGCAAACATTGGTTCGTGTCCGGCATTAGCTACTGAAGAAACCGTTACGATCTTATCTTGAAGGGCAGATGGACCACGAGTTTCTGACAGGTCAAGGGCACGGCTAAGCCAGTCAATCAGGTTTTTCACTACACCTGGAATAGCAAAGTTATAGACTGGCGAGAAGATCCAGATGGCATCCGCAGCAAGAACCGCATCACGCGCTGCTTGCACAGATGGCAGGGTTGGTGTTTCCAAATCTTGGTTCATCATTGGAATGTCCTTGTAGTCCAAGTAAGTCACCGTTGCTTTCCCTTCAAGAAGGCTTTCTGCTTTCTTAGCCATTTGGTGGTTGAATGATCCTTGACGAAGAGATCCGACGATAAATAAAATGTTTTTCATAGTTATTTCCTCTTTCTGTTGTAAGATTATTTGTTACAATAGCTATTATACAGGATCGGAATGTAATGTCAAGGATTACAACTCGGATTTTTTAACTTTTACTCCATTTTACTAAGGGAAGGTCAAAAGAAGTGAGATAAAAAAGTTGGACAAATGTCTCCAACCTCCGATGATTTCGTATAGGGAATCCCCTCACTTATACTATTCGAAAAAATTGCAGAAAATGAGGCTGGGACAAAAATCCTAGCCTCTCAATTATTTTTGGATTGTCGAGCAAGACGCAGTGGTTGAGTGGGCTCTACTACGCTAATTTCATCAGCTTTTACAGCCCTACTCAACTGTGCGGAGGTGGGACGACGAAATCGAATTCTAACGAATGACCGATTTCTGTCCCACTCTCTTTGCTTTTATGCATGCTCCAATCCTTTTCGTGTGTTTTCCTTAATGGTTTCGGCTGAATGGAGCAATTTTTCTTTTTCTTCTTCTGTCAAATGCAAATCCAATCGTTCAAGAATTCCTTTTCGACCTACAATTGCTGGATAGCCAAGATAGGTTCCATATTCTGGACGATAGTTAGACACTGGCATTTCCTCGTGGCTATCATTGATCACAGCTTCTGCCAGGCGTTGGGCTGCTGCTGCAATCCCAAAGTTAGTATAGAATTTACCAAAGAAGACCGTGTGACCACCGCGCAAGGACTCGTAGTTGATGGCGTCAAGCTCTTCTTGAGAGAAGAGATCGGTAATAGCGTGTCCCTTGACACGGACCTGACTCCAAGCAACAAATTGAGAATTTCCATGCTCACCGAGGTTGTAACCTGATACACTAGCAGGAGAAACCTGCAAACGATCAGCGACTGCACGCTTCATCCGAGCTGTATCCAGTAACGTCCCTGTCCCAATCACCTGCTCTTTTGGAAGGCCAGTATATTGTTGATAGAGTTGAGTGACGGCATCGACCGGATTGGTCACTACCAATAAGACCCCGCTAAAGCCAGAAGCCTTCAGATCACGCGCTACTTGCACCACTTGCTTGCTGGTAAAGGGAAGCTCCGCAAAACGGTCATCAGTGTTATTAGCCTGCAACTCGATATTTCCAAGAGTCGACACCACGACATCCGCATCTTCTAAAGCTGCGTAATCATTGACCGTGATATGAACTGGATACCCCGTATTGGCAACCGTATCACAGAAATCCAAGGCATCTGCCTTGACCTTTTTCTCATTGGTATCAATCAAGACCAAGTGATCACAGGTGTGTTTCAAAATCATGCTGTGGGCCAAGGTGGCACCCACATGCCCCAAACCAATAATACCAATTTTTCTTGTCATCAGAATCCTCTTTTCTAGTATCGATCACACTGTTGGTGAGGATAGCTCTTTGTTGACTCTATTCTACCACAATTCTAGAAAGGCGGATTGAAAAAATGGGAAAATTTTCAAGTTTTTTCAAAAAATAAAAGAGGCACTGCCTCTTTTAACGACTCAGGAAAGAAGAGTCTCAATCTCTTCAAGCGATAAGCCCGTCATCTCCGATATCAGATCAGGTTTCATTCCTCGTGAGATCATCTCGCATACCAACTGTTTACGACCTTGTACTAAACCTTCTTCACGCGCTTCGTCTATAGCCGTCTCCAGGGTCATATCATAATTTTCTTGAATACGAATCCGCTCGTCTATCATGGTCTTCTCCTCCTTGGTCCAGCTAGATGAATCTAATAATGAATCTGCGTGGGCAACGGCCTGACTGGGAGCTTTTGTGAAGGGAAGATTCCCAAAAAACTCTAGCCACTGTCTGCCTGCATCTGTCAGGTTCTCATCTTTATTATACTTGTCTAGCTCTAAAAAGGCAACCTGCAGAAGATTTTGGTGCTTGCCATTTTTATAATAGGCCTTAAGTTGCTTGCCGGACCGGCTATTGGTCAGCCAGTATTTATTGATGGTGGCCTCTTCGTCTAGCAAGAGCGACTTCTCCAAAATCGCAATCCCATAGACGGGCTCCATCTGCTCGTACATCTTATGTGTCTGACCTTGCTGGCGCAGTTTTTGCACATTTTCCACCAGCTGATTGGCCAAATAGTAATGGAACCGATTCAAGAAATACTGCTGCTTGCGAATCTGGATCTCGATGATCACCTCGGTCCCGTCATGGAGCTTGGCCCTCACATCCACCGCAGTGGAGAACAAGTCATCCTCCTCATAGGCCATGCTGTGGGGCTGGTTTCCTTCCACAATCTGAGCATCCGCTACATCCAGCTCCAAAATATCTCGAATAAACGCCGTCGTCACCTCCGGCAAACTAAAAATCTTCTTGGCCATGATGTCCAAGGTCGGCGATACATGCGCGTGTCTTTTTTGCATCCCTGCTCCTTTTCGATAAAAAATAGAGGGAATGTCCCTCTACTTCTATAATTCGAAAAAAATTTGGGAATAAGAAACATCTTATTTTGTCGCATTTTTTAATGCTTGTTGGAGTTCTTCATCTACGGCATAGACGTATAAACCGTTTACTCCACGTGTCAGCAAAACATTTAACTCATTTCGCAATAATGTTTCTCCGTAATTAATCATTTCACCTGATTCAAGTTTTCTGTTTTGAACAGCACTTTTATTTTTGCTTTCACTTATATCAAAAATAATTTTCCCGTCTCTATATTTGACAGATGGGCCAATGATAACTCCCACATAATTTAGATCAAATCCCTGAACCGTAAACGTTGAGCCAATTTCATGAATCGTTTGGGACTGTTCTATCCAGGATAAATGTTTAGATTCTTTTTCTTTTGCAAGTTGTCTGTTCCACGGACAAGACCAGTCTCCGATACGGACACACCAATAGTCAGAATCCTTTGGTTTTGATTGACTACTATATTCCCAATCATATGTTGCTGTTAAGCGTGAAATTCCTAAACTCTGATCATCATTTTTTTCCATGATTGCACTTTGAAGTTCCTTAGGAGAGTCAAAAACTCTAATATCATAATCATTATCAATTGGAACCTCATTCACAACTCCAACATCAATCAGATTTCTTATCCACTCAACTGTTTCCTTTGTCGCATGGATACGCATTTGGTTATGTAGTGTAATGAGATTTCCTTTTAAATTGGCTTCATGTTCCAATTTCAAGAAAGAATCATCTGTCCATATTTGAGATTTGTTCATAATCTGATTCTCATCATAAACAAGTACGACTACTTTTGATTTCGCAAGTAAATCATTTAAATGATTCCCTCCTAGATAAGCCTGATTTTTTGCAGTCAATAATAAATGGCCTTCATCAACCACTACAATTCCAGCATCGCTATTTTCTTTTTTCAGAGCATTCAAAAATTGAGTTGGTTTCATCACAACATTAATATTTGATCCACTCTTCCATTCTAATTTTTTCTCAATTTCTTGGTAAACACTGAGTTGATCATCATGATTCACAACCAAATTGATATCATTGTTTTCACGAATCATCTGTGTGTCTTCTGAATTCAACAAATCATCGATGAGAGAACTCATCAAAACTGTTTTTCCTGCACCAGCATCACCCTTTACTAAAATTAAAACTCCTGTTTCATTTCTACTGATAACAGAGGTGATTTTTAGCAAAATTTCATTTTTAGCCTTTACTTGTTCATCCGTTAACTTGTGAAATGGAGAAGATTTAAATATCGCTGAATTTCGAATAAAACTTTCTGCTGGGAATAAATAATGGTTTTTCCGATTTAGGGTTCTCCATATCTTTGAGAAAATTTCGTCTAACTCTTCAGAAGTATAATATTGATTTTGAGGATTTCCTCTTCTATTCTGAACCCTTTCAACTTGTTCAACACTTGATAGGTAGAGCATTAACCTATTCTCAATATCCAATGTCAAAGATTTATTGAAATGGTTATGCCCAATAACAAACATTTTAGAGGTTTTAGATTGTTCAAATTGTCGCCAGTCTTCTCTATCCTTCTTTATATCATCTGACAAATGCTGATTTGTTCTACGAATGATATCTGTTGTTTCTCCGACATAAACACTATACTTGTTTTTATTCTCATCGTTTACGATGTATACAGTTGGATAATCAAAAATAAGCTTAGAATGTTTTGGGGCAATCGTTTCTTTTAATTGGTCAAACGTTCGACTTGAATAGTCGATTTCTATAACTACGGGTGATTGAATGTTGCTCATTTTTTCTCCAAGTCCGTATATTTTTTATTATTTCCTTTGCTTAATTCTACAGGATATTTTTTTGAATTTATGTCCATTTTCTCTTTTATAATTTCTTCTACATCCAGATTCAAATTATCTGCTAACATGAAAGAATACATAAAAACATCCGCAAGTTCTTCTTTGATTTCTTGTAATGACTTTTCAACTACTTCCTCTGATTGTTTCCACTGAAATAGTTCCAACAATTCGCTTGCTTCTAATGAAATTGAAATGGCTAGATCTTTTTCATTATGAAACTTTCTCCAGTCACGTTCATCTCTAAATTGATTAATTAAGTCGATTAATTCCTTCATCCGTCTATCCTTTTCCTGTGCATAATCTCCTATTATTATAGCATGTTTGAGAAAGAAATTAACGCTTTCAAAGCATTTTGTTGGTTTTTCGCGCAAAAAAACGAACCAGGTCTGGTTCGTTCTTTCTTAGTCTAGTTGGATCCCTTTTTCTGCTAGATTCTCCAGGCATTCTTTGAGATAAGTAGCCTGATGCTCAGGATAGATGGGAGTACTAAAAGCTTCCTCTTCCAGTTCGGGATAGGCTGGGCAGGTCTTGCCTCGGTAGGTCGGCTCCCACCACTCTGGGCTGACCTTGTAACCGCGAGCAGTCATCTCCTCCATAATCAGGCGGTGATAGGCATAGAGACGATAGGGCGAGTAGTCAAAGACATAGTTGACCGTCGCGTGCTTCTTGCCCCAGCCATTGCCTCGAAGGGCGCAGCATTCCCGGTGTTGGCCCAGGAGCTGGGGACGAGGGAGTTTGGGAATCAAGTCTTGGTGCCAGAGTCTCATCTATTGACCTCCTAGTAGCGTCGAGTCTTGTAAGTATCGATTAGGGTAGCGCTCAAGGAGCGTCTGGATCCCCTTGATCAGATCTTCTTGCTGGGCTTGGCCATGCTGGTACTTCTCAAGTAGCAACATAAAGTCCGCCTTTTCCTCTGCAGTCGCCTGCTTTTTGAAATAGCCCCAGATATGCTGAAAGGCATTGGAGACCTGGCCACGATTTTCTGGTAGGGCTAGCGCTTGCTGGATCAAGCCTTCGACGTGACTGACCTCTACCTGGTCTTGCTTGAGGTATTCCCGGATTTCCTTGTAGAGATTACTGGAACGACTCAGCACCAGGTATTTATTTTTCGCCCATAGGACTTGGCAGTGATGTTTTTGATCCACTCTTGTCTCCTTTTGATCTTCTCTATGAATAGTCCTCCCATTATACCATGGAAATGATTCATTCCATCAAAAAAAGGCTGGGACAAAAGTCCTAGCCTCTTAATTGTTTTTGGATTGTCGAGCAAGACGCAGTGGTTGAGTGGGCTCTACTACGCTGATTTCATCAGTATTTACAGCCCTACTCAACTGTGCGGAGGTGGGACAACGAAATCGAATTCTAACGAATTACCGATTTCTGTCCTACTCTCTCTTTCATTGATTACAAGGCTGTGATGGCTGTGATCAAACCAAAGATGATCCCTGGTGCATTGGCTGCAGCAAGTGGAATATCGCGTTCTTTTTTGAAGAGTCCGTAGTAAACCCAAAGGCTACAGTTGATGGCTGCGACAAGGGGTTGAACAAAGTTCCCTTTGTGACCTGCGAGGTTATCCATGATTTGTGGGAAGTAAGACACATACATCATAACAGACATAAAGGTCGCAACCCAACCAAGAATTTTCATTTGTTTTTCATTCATTTTGAAACTACCATTTCCTTTTCTTTTTTTAAAGTATGCACTATTCTACCTTTTGTCCTTTACAAATTCAAGTCTTTTTTTCAAATGTTACCGAACTGTAAAGTGTCACAATCTTGTGATTTTGCAGGAAGATGGATTTCTTTTCGAGAGAGTCTTCTCTCTAGTTGCCATTTTTTGACACATTGTCTAATTTTGTGCGAATGTAATCATTTTCATCTTGCATAGCATGCAAATTAATTGCATTTTCTTCCTACTTATGCTATTTTGATACACAGAGGTAAAATTTTATGAATAAACAAAAAATCAACCAAATCGTTGGCTCGATCGGTGCCTTTATTGGGATTATCGTTTTCATTGCCTACATCCCACAAATTATTGCTAATTTACAGGGAAATAAGGCCCAACCTTTCCAACCCTTGTCAGCTGCTATTTCTTGCTTGATCTGGGTCATTTATGGTTGGACAAAGGAACCTAAAAAAGACTGGATTTTGATCATTCCAAATTCAGCAGGTGTCATCCTAGGGGGATTGACTTTCCTTACATCACTTTAATAGAAATCGATCAAAGACTGAACTCGACTGGTTCAGTCTTTTTTGTGTATCCCTTTGAACACCAATTGACAATAGCGATCGGACTTTACAAGAAAAAGCCCGCTATAAGCGAGCTTCTCTTTTCCTAAATCTGCACAATCTTACGATAGCTCCGAGAGGTGATCCAAAAGACGATCAGGTAGGTGATAAGAAAGACAGCGCAGACGCTGAGGGTCACGACGAGGACTTGACCACTATTGATGACACCGAGCACTTTAAGAATGAGGCGGATCATATGGTAGGCAAAGGCCAGGTGGATAAAGGCAAAGATAAGTGGGAGGAAGAAGACGGTCCGCACTTGACGGTTGATGGTCCGTTTGACCTCGTGTTCATCGAGCCCCACCTGTTGGAGGATGACGAAGCGATCACGGTCTTCATACCCTTCTGAGATTTGCTTGTAGTAGATAACGATGACGGTTCCGACCATAAAGATCAATGACAAGAAAATACCGATAAAGAAGATGCCGCCAAAGAGGCTATTCAACTCTGCCACATCATTGGCTCGGTTGCCTCCATAGATAAATGTTCCTTGGGCCTGTTGGCTACTCAATTCATCGATCATCTTGTCATAGCTGGCTGCCAGCTTGAGTTGCTGGTCTTCGTCAACATTGACATTGAAGCCACCATAGATATTGGTATTGATGGCAAGATCCGGAAACTGAGCGACAAAGGCTGAAAGGTCTGGCACGACCAAGTAATTGAAATCCTCTGTCAGCATATTAAACTGGTTTGGCACATGATCGGTGATAAAATCCTTGCTCACCTCTTCTTTGACTTGGAAGTCTTGCCCGTTGATAGTGAACTGCTTTTGCCCTTTAAGATCCTTGTTATGGGCAAAGAGGATGACTTGGTTGCCTGTCAGATTGATCTTTTCTCCTGTCATGTGTTCATAACTAGCTACATCAAAGACCATAAAGACGGTTTTAGGAGTGACGCTGCGTTCATCAGCTGGATAGACGGTCAAGTCTGTGCCCTTTTGTGATTTAACCCCAAAGTTGGCATAGATCATCAGGTCCCGATTCTTGATCTCGAGATGGTGCTCAGAGGCAAATTCATCAAATTTCTGATTGATCTGCTCCAGCTCAACCCCTTTTCCTTGGACAGAGAAATCATGAGGCGCCATGATTTTCTTGACCATTTCGCTACCGACATAGATGTTGGTTGCTGCAGAGATGGTTACCAGCACCATGGTCGAGAGGATGGCAATGGTCGCAAGCCCCACTGCATTTTTCTTCATGCGATAGATGAGGTTAGAGACCGAGATCATATTGTTGGGCTGGTAATAGTAGCTCTTCTTTTTCTTAAGCAGATGCAAGAAGACGGTGATCCCAGCATTAAAGAGCAGGTAGGTTCCGATCATGACCAGGATAACGGCTAGAAAGAAGGTCACAAGCGCAATAATGGGGTCTTTGACAGACACAGCTAGGTAGTAGCCAAAAGCAAGAGCTGCTAAGCCCAGGATGGTTTGAGGCCACAAAAAGCGGGCTTTCTTTTCGCCACTAGATTTCTCACGCGTCAACTGCAAGGCATTCAAACGAAGAATGCGCCAAGCATTGAGAAGAATCAAAAGTCCAAAGATGAGACCAAAGGTGACAAAGACCAAGATGACAATCCCAGGTTGGAAGGTAGATACTAGCTGGACCTTCATCTTCATGAGTTTCAAGAGAAAGGCAAAGATCAGCTTGTCAAAGAGGGCTCCAATCAAGACTCCGGCTGAGATGGTTAGAAAGCCAAACATCAAGAGTTCCTTGAAGATCATGCTGATGAGATGGCGTTTCTCAAGACCCAGCATGCTGTAGATTCCCAGCTCCTTGGAGCGATTTTTCATGACGAAGCTATTGGCATAGAGCACGATGATAGCTCCCGCCGCATTGACCACGAAGAATCCCAAGCTGAGAGTGAACACTATAGAAGAGCCCCCTCGAAGCTCGGAAATGCGGGGATTAAAGGTCAGGGAGTCAAAGAGGTAAGCGATGGTCACTGCGAGAATGACCGCAATCGCAAAGGGATAATAGAGCTTGCGGTTCTTGATCAGATTGGAGCAAGCTAGTTTAGTGGTTAATCGAAACATCTACTCCACCTCACTTGCCATGACTGTCAGAGTATCTGAGATTTCTTGAAACATCTGACGCTCCGTCTTTTCCCCACGGAAAATCTGGTTGTAAAGGATCCCATCCTTGATAAAGAGCACGCGCTTGGCACGTGCTGCCGCTGCGGTTGAGTGGGTCACCATAAGAATGGTTTGGCCCATAGTGTTGATATCCTCAAAGACGTCCAGCAAAGCAGCTGAAGACTTAGAATCCAGCGCCCCTGTTGGCTCATCAGCAAGGAGAATTTCAGGTGAGGTGATGATGGCCCGTGTTACAGCCACCCGTTGCTTTTGCCCACCAGAAATTTCGTAGGGATATTTCTCAAGGAGTTGGTGAATGCCCAATTCCCGACTCACGCTATCGACCTTGCTCATCATTTCCTTGACCGGTCTGCGTGAGAGGACTAGAGGCAGGAGGATATTATCCTTGACAGACAAGGTATCCAGCAGGTTGAAATCTTGAAACACGAAGCCTAGTTTTTCGCGACGGAAGCTGGAGGCATCCTTGTTCTTGATGGTGGAGGTGTCCGTGCCATTTAGGTAGACCCGCCCTTCCGTCGGCTGGTCCAGCATAGCCAGGATATTGAGGAGGGTGGATTTCCCGGATCCTGATTCCCCCATGATGGCGACGTATTCACCCTTCTCAACGGTAAAATGGATATCCTTTAAGGCTTCAACCTGCGTTCCTTGAAAGCGGGTTTTGTAGATCTTTTTGATATGTTGAACATCTAGTAATGACATGCTTTTCTCCTTTTACTAGTAGATCAAGAAAAATTCTTGGGTTTGTTGCAGGACTTGGAGACCAAATTCCGTCTTTTCCAGATCGGTTTGCTCATTTGGTTTCTTAATCTTTTTAGGTTGTTTCATCCATTTCAAGAGTTTCATTTTCTTGACCTCCTTCATTTGATGAGACTATTGTATAAAAAATAAAAGGCGGCTACCATAACCTAACCTTTCATTTTGACCTTTATTTCTTACATTTTTGTAAGATGGGGAAATCTTAATCCATGACCAACTTCTTCTCTTCAAAGTGAATGGCAACCGTCGTGCCTTGGCCGACCTCTGAGTGGAGGGTGATCCTGTGGCCCAATTGCTCTGCGATTTTCTTAGATAGATAGAGCCCCAGCCCTGAAGATTGCTGGGTCAGGTGGCCATTGTAGCCGGAGAAGCCCCGCTCAAAGACGCGGAGCACATCACTATTTTTGATCCCAATCCCGCTATCTTTTATATAGAGAGTCTGGTCTTTAAAATAGATTTCAATTCCACCGGTACTGGTGTACTTGAGGCTATTGGACAAGAGCTGCTCGATAATGACCAGGAGCCACTTACGATCGGTGATGACCTCCTCTTCCAAATCATGCAGATCCACGGTCAAGTTCTTTTGGATAAAAAAGAGGGCGTACTTGCGGACTACTTCTTTGACCAAATCTTCTACCAACACGCGCTTTAAGACCAGATCATCATGAAAACTCTCCAGTCGCAAGTACTGCAAAACCAGATTGGCATAGGAGTCAATCTTGAAAAGCTCCTGCTCCATCTGCTGCTTGACAATGGGTGTCTCGACATCTTGCACCAAGAGCTGGCTGGCCGCAATGGGCGTCTTAATCTGGTGAACCCAGAGGGTATAGTAGTCCATCAGGTCATTGAACTTGGCCTGAGCTGTCTTCCCTTCCTCCAAGCGCGCCTGCTGTTCTTCCGTGTATTTTTCATAAAGGAGATGTTCCAAAGGCGAAGCAACTTCTATTTCCTCATACAGGGCTACTTTGCGATAGTCTTGAAAGGTTATGACGAAATCCCAGACCAAGACACAGAGGCTAAAAAAGCCTAGTACTAGAGTCGCATAGAGGAACACATTCCCCGTCTCTGGAAAGAGATAGGCAAAGACCAAATCGACGATCAAAAAGATAAGCACTAGATAGAGCAAGCGCCTGCGGGATACCACATACTGCCAGAAGATCGTTCCAAATTTATTCATGGGTCAACCCGTAACCGATGCCTTTCTTGGTTTCGATGAAGTTTGACAAGCCAGCCTCCTCTAGTTTCTTGCGAAGGCGGGCCACATTGACAGACAAGGTATTGTCATCAATAAAGAAGTCGCTATTCCAGAGCTCTTTCATCATATCATCGCGCGCCACGATACTGCCCGCATGCTCAAACAGGACGCGCAGGATCTGAAATTCATTCTTGGTCAACTTGATGACTTCCCCTTCATACACCAAGTCCGTAGACTTGAGATTGAGGATGGCTCCCCGGTGCTCCAGCAGATTTTGATCCGTCCCAAATTCGTAAGAGCGGCGCAAGAGCCCTTGGACCTTAGCAAGGAGGACATTTTGATCAAAAGGCTTGGTGACAAAATCGTCTCCACCCATATTGATGGCCATGACAATATCCATGGCTTGATCCCGTGAGGAAAGAAACATAATCGGAACCTTTGAAACCTTGCGAATCTCCTGGCACCAGTGGTACCCATTGTAGAGAGGCAGTCCAATATCCATGAGGATCAAGTGGGGGTCGGTTTCGACAAAGATCCCGAGGACATCCATAAAATCCTCGACTGCGACCACTTTATAGCCCCATTGTTCCAATAATTGTTTGACCTGTTGGCGGATAATGTCATCGTCTTCGACTAAGAGAATTTTATGCATGGCTTTCTTTCCTTCCTTTTTCTTCTTCCTATTATAACAGATTAAGAAGCAGAGAAAAAGGCTGTTTCAGAGGGAAATAAGATCTCACTCCTACTGTCTTGATGGAAGGCGCTTTTTCTCCATCCATTTTTGTGCTATACTGAAAGAAATAAGACACGGGAGGCACAGATGTCAACTATTTTTGATTACCTAAAAGAAGTGACCTACGATTCCATATACGACCGTCCTTTCAATGAACTGGATGTCCTGGCACTGACAGAGCTGACCTATCTTCCTTTTGATCGGATCGTGCCCCAAGGGGATACGACCAATATTGAAGTCCGCTTATCTGATGCTGCAAAGCTAGTCGATCGAACCACCGATTTCACCGTGACAGACCAACACCTGCAATTAGTCGATGACTTAGCTAGTTCAAAGCGTTTTAAGAACATCAAACTCCTCAACTATGTCAACGAATATGACCCCGATGTTCAGAAGCAGTTTGCGGCTATGACCTATCGTCTTACCATGGATGTTTATTTAGTTGTCTTCAGAGGGACGGATGACACCTTGATCGGCTGGAAGGAAGACTTCCACATGACCTATATGGATCATGTCCCAGCTCAGAGGCGCGCAGCCAGCTACCTGCAAAACGTCATGAAGGAATTTCCTAAAGGGCGCTTCTTAGTAGCCGGTCACTCCAAAGGGGGCAATCTCGCAACCTATGCCTGCACTTACCTGCCGGATTCCTTATTTGAACGAGTCGATGCCATCTACAGCTACGATGCTCCTGGCCTCAACAGGGCCATTATCGAGACCGAAGGCTACCAGCGGACATCCCCAAACATTCGTCGCTTTGTCCCCCAAGGATCCATCGTCGGCATGATGCTAGAAGTCCCTGAGCCTGCTACGATTGTCAAAAGCCGAGCTTTTGGTGGCTTTGTCCAGCATGACGCTTTTACTTGGATGATTGAGAAAGATAAATTTGTGACCCTAGATCAAACCAGTCCCGATAGCCAGCAGACCGTCGAGACCTTGAAGCAGTGGGTTCGCGAAACATCGGCGGATGAGCGCAAGAAGTTCTTTGATACCTTCTTCGGCCTCTTCTTAGATGCAGGCATTACTTCAATCAATGATTTGAGGAACTTGAAAAATTTCTCCAAGATCAAAGAGATCTTTCAAAATGCTCAAGACCTAGATCCTACAGAAAGGGAAATGCTGGAACGTCTAGCCAAGCAACTCCTCGATACCCGTGTCCAAGCTTGGAAAAAATGGCAGACGGTTCCCCGCATTCTGGTTCAAATGGCAGCATTTTTTAAGCGAAAAAAAGCAGTCGAGTCCTCCTCACCTCTGCTCCTTGAGCACAAAGATTGAGACTCAACAACTGAAAAAAGAGACCACCTCTTCTATTCACTAGAACGCAAAAATCATCTGAAATGTCTTTCAGATGATTTTCTATTTTCTATTGGTCCTGAGAAGATGGAGCATCTGGCGTGCCTTCTTCTATGGAAGCTGGGCTTGCAAGCTCTGTTTCTGTCTCAGTTGTGGCAGGTTTGTTCCCTGCTGAAGCTGCTGCTTCTTTTTCTACCGGAGTTTCTGCAGTGACAGGCGTTTCAGTTGTGGTAGCTGGTTTGGTCACTTCGGTTGCAGATGGCACCGCTGCTAACTCTGCCTGAAAGGCTTGGATAGCCTGTAGTAAGGCTGCCTTGTCACTCTTAGGATTAGCCAATTGGTCAAAGAGAGCTTCTAAGCGATCAAATACAGCATCACTAGCCCCCTTTTCCTGCAATTGTTGGTGAAGCGCCATCAATTGGTTATAGAGCTGTTGATAAAGGGCGACATCCCCAATCTGAGGCTCTTCTGTTTGCTTTTGTTTTTGCTTTTCAATGGTGTCACTGATTTCGCGTAACAGAGCTTGTCCACTTGCAAGAGCCTTGTCTGGATCTGTCTCATTTCCAAGCTGAGCCAAACTTGCTTCAAAGGCAGTTCGTTTGGCCTGGTCTTCGACTTGTGGCAAGAGCGACTGGATTTGCTCTGAGAGGGCTGTCAGGATGCTGGTTCGTTGACGGGATTCTGTCGCCTTGTCCAACTCTCCATATAAGCCCTTGAGGAAATCATAGACCGCTAAGTTATAAGATGGGGCCTGACTTCCTTTTTGATCCAAAACAGTTTTTTCAATAGGATAGGTTTGGCCTTTTTCTTGAGAGAAGAGCTGGTCAATTGCTTGCTTGGTTTGGTAGAGTTCCATAAAGTGAGCCTTAGCATCCCAGGCTTCTTCAAAGGCTTGAGCTCGATAGAGTTTCAAAGCTAGATCTGCCGCCTTGGTGCGCAGTTCTGGTGTCAAGCGCGCATCGCTCAAGCTTTGATAGAAGTACTTGAGATAGTCGACCGATGTCACACCCGTCCGATCTTGCATCTCCTGAACAGCTTCTAATAGCTTCCCTTCCTGCTCTAGACGCTTACTGTCCTTGGCAGCATAGGCTTCCTGCAGTTGAGAGACCAACTCTTCCTTCTTCAATTGGAAGGCTTCTGTGTCTAGCAAGCGCACTTGTTCCAGCAATTCTTGGTAACGACGATCTAGGGCTGTCTCTTCTTTTGGTTTGACCGCTTGGGTCGCATGAATGTACTGCTCATCAACCTGTTTGAGACTGGCTAGATAGCCCTCTGTTGAGTTACTTGGGAAGCTCTTGACATTTTCCAAGAAGTGGCCCAAGATCAGCTCAATCCGTCGTTGTTGCAATGGATCAGAAGCATAGAGACTGCGGCTTTCTGCTAAGAGCTGGTTGACCCTGTCCTCTACAACTTTCTTGTCCAAGTCTCCTTTTTTGTAAGGAGATTGGATGGTTGGAAGACGGTGGGCTAAGTAGTCTGCTAGTCCTGCTGAACGCACCTTGATGTAGTGGTTGTGATCGCCGTGCGGGATGACAAACTGACCATTTTCAATCTGGAGGCTATAAGGAGAAATCCCCGAACGAAGCGCTGTTGCATAGAGTTCATTGATAAAGTCTAGTTCAGGATTGCCAGTTTCAAGTGGGATGCGGACATGTTCCTTCCGAACGGCATAAGGATGGATGTGGGTCGGATCGTATTCTTGGTCTGGATTATTAAAGACAAAGAAACCATTGGAAATTTTAATGGCCTCGCGAGGGACACCGTAGGTCTTACTGATGTACTGGATCTTTTCCTCATCTGAGGCATCACGAGAATAGGTCGCAACATCATCTGTCAGGGGCTGACCCTTGTCTTCTTCTTTCTTACCAGTTAGAGTTGCCTCCGCTGCTGCAATCTCTTGTGGAGAGAGGTCCTTTTTATAGAAATAATGGGCATGGTTGCCATGAGCGACCATATAGCCTTCCTCGTCCTTGCTGATGACCTTGTCTGCGTGGAAACCATGATCGTGCTCCTCTTCGTGCTCGTGACTGTCGCCATGCTCATGATCATGCTCATGTTCAACTGGTCTTGTGCTTGGATTTGAAGGCAAGCTTGGACTTTCTTCTGTTGAACTATCAGTTCCTTGAGCACGAAGCAGTTGGAATTGCCGCGCCAGCTCACGCTCTAAAGGAGATAGGGAGCTGTATGGGATAAAGTGGAAATGATCCCCATGAGGGTAGACAATCCCTTGATCGGTCCACTTGGTAATCTTACTTGGATCAAAGACAGAACCATCAGACTCCACATGACGAGAAGACAACGGGGCTTTCTGCAATTCTTCGATCAAGTTGGTCAGGGTTAGACTCGGTTTAGAGTCAGCCGGTTTAGAAGTCGTTGGGGTTGTCTGTGTATTGCTTGGACTGGATGACGGCTGGTTGCTCGCTTGCTTCCCAAGGCTTGGAGAGGCTTGATCCGGAGTTCCTTGCTCTGTACTTGCTCCAGCTAGGTGTGAACTTCCTGCCTGATGGCCAGCTTGACCACCTAAGACAGAGAGAGCTGCTGCTAACTCTCCAGCAGATAAGGCACTCTTTGGAATAAAATGGAAATGGCCGCCATGGGGCACAATAAAGCCGTCCCCTGTATCTGAAATGACATCTCCAGGGCTAAAGACATAACCATCGTCCGTACGGTAGCCACCACCTGTATGGTTCTTAGCCGTCAGCATCTCTAGAGTCTTTCCTTCTTTCAGCGCTTGACTCGGTTGACGGAAGTCACGGGTCTTGCCTGCCTTGTGCGAGGAGCTCGCTTGCACCGCTCCCGTCTCTCCTTCTTCTTTGGTGCCTCCCTTTTGTTGTTGGGCGATCTCCTCGATCGAGCGCACATTAACCGTATGTTGGGCATCCTTTAAGTAGAGATAGTATTTCCCAGCGCGTTTGATGATATAGCCATCCTTGACCTTGCTCACGATATCTGCTTCTTTCAGCTGATAAGTTGGATCCCGCAAAATCAACTCTTCACTAAAGATGGCATCAAATGGAACCTTGCCGCTGTAGTAATGAAAATGATCCCCATGAGAAGTGACAAAGCCTTCATCTGTAATCTTGATGACAATCTGCTCTGCCTGGGTCTTTTCCTTGGCATTGACCGCTTCGATGCTGTCTTCCTTTTTACTGGAGGCAGACGATGACGATTTCTTGTCCGCTTGCAAATACTGAATCTGATTCTTTTTCTCTTCCTTGACTTGTGGTTGCTGACTGAGCGCATAGGCACAGAGTCCTAGCCCCAATGTCGCTACAATTCCAATCGTTCCCTTTTTCTTCATTCTTGATTTACTCCTCTAATTCCTTGGCTAAAGTCGCCATATTTTCTTCTAAATTTTCTAGTAGATCCTTATCGTTTTGTGGATCGGCTTCCAGTGGATCCAAGACCTTGACACGCGTCCCTGTTGCCTTAGCGATACTATCTGCCACTTTTGATGACGTGTGCTTTTCCACAAAGATTGTTTTCACCTTATAGTCTTTGACAAACTGCTGGATCTCGGCCAATTGCCGAGCAGTCGGTTCTTGCTCTGGGGATATCCCTGCAATCCCTAACTGCTTGAGACCAAAGCGTTTGGCCAGATAAGAAAAGGCCGTATGCTGGGTCACAAAAGTCTTTTGCTTGGCCTTGTCAAAGAGAGGCTGGTAGTGGGCTACCAGGTCCTCACAGCGCTTTTCAAGCTTTTGAGCATTGGCCTGATAGAGTTCCTTGTTCTTTGGATCGATCTCTCCCAAGCGCTGGGCGATGATCTTTCCTTCCTCTGCGATTTTTACAGGATCCAACCAAGTATGTGGATCATACAAGTGCTTGGCTTCTTTTCCCTGACCAGCCTCAACATCCTCTAATCCAGCCACCTTATCAAGGGTCATTCCTTGGCTGCCTTCGATCACTCGCAACTTGGAACCTTGAAGATTGGGATCTAAGCGACCGGCCCAAGATTCCAGGGTCTGAGAATGATAGACAAATACATCCGCATCATAGATCTGGGCCACTTCCTTGGTTGAGGGTTCATAATCATGGATCCCTGCACCTGACTGAACCATCCAGATGTCATTTTGATCGCCAGAGATTTCCTTGACCAGGGCATAGATAGGATAAAAACTCGTGACAATTTTAAGACCTTTTTTAGAAGGGGGCTTGCCCGCATTTCCTTGACTTCCACAAGCTGCAAGCAGAAAGAAACCGAGAAACAAGAGTCCCAGAACCTTCATTCTTCTCCTATTCATCCTTCACCTCTTTTTTATTTTCGTTAACTAGTTTATTAATCAGTTAATTAACTAGTTAATCATACTGCTAATTATTTGCTTTGTCAAGCCTTTTTTCCATTTTTTTCCTTTTAATGCTAGAAACTAACAGTTGCCTAGACTCCACGAGCCTTCCTTGCAGTAAAAAAAGAGAGTGGGACAGAAATCGGTAATTCGTTAGAATTCGATTTCATCGTCCCACCTCCGCACAGTTGAGTAGGGCTGTAAAACTGATGGAATCAGCGTAGTAGAGCCCACTCAACCACTGCGTCTTGCTCGACAATCCAAAAACAATTGAGAGGCTAGGACTTTTGTCCCAGCCTCTTTTCCTTTCGTTATTCTTCTTCTGGGTAAACCAAGTCCCAGTCTTTGCGGAGTTGAGTCATGAGGTCCATGACATCGCGTCTGTAGTTTAGGTAGAGAAGATTTTCCCTTCCTGCGACTGCTGCTTCCATATCAAGGACTTCATACTGGAGGGCTTTAGCGGTTTCTCCTGCTTCGATCACTTCTTGTGATCCATCTTCCGTATAGGTGATGACCGCTTTTTGCCCACGCGGGTATTCGTAGAGTTCGATATAGCCCTTGTCATAAGCGATCGTCCCACGTTTCGGTTGTTTGGCGTGAAGACTCAGCGTCACCGTTGCCATTTCCCCTTCACGATTCGTAAGAAGGATCCCCGCTTGCTCATCGACACCAGTCGGTGCCAGCTTGACCTGTGAAACCATCTCTGTCGGCTGTGAGGTCATAAACCAACGGACGAAAGATAGGGCGTAGACACCGATGTCCAGTAGAGCTCCACCTGCCAGATTGTGATTGAAAAAGCGGTTGATCATGTCGTATTCCTTATAGGAACCGAAGTTCATCTGGATAACCTTAAGGGGTCCCAGCTTGCCACTTGCTACAATTTCAGAGAGTTTCCGATAAATAGGCATATGGAAAATGGTCATGGCTTCTGCTAGTTTGACATGGTTTTCTTCAGCAAGCTTTATCGCTTCTGCCAATTCCTCACTGTTGAGGGTGATGGACTTTTCGCAGAGCACGTGCTTGCCAGCTGCGAGGGCCTTACGAAGATACTGGATATGAGTATTGTGAGGCGTTGAGATATAGATGATATCCACTTCAGGGTCTTCAAAGACTTCATCAATCTCTTTATAAACCTTTTCGATCCCGTATTTCTCAGCGAAGGCTACACCTTTATCGTAGGTACGATTGGCAACGGAATAGAGTTTCCCACCAAGCGCTTCAAGGGCTTGCGCCAATTCATTGGCAATGACGCCTGTTCCAAGACTAGCCCACTTATAGTTGATGTGATGACCCATGGTTTAATCTCCTTTTTTATTGACGGTAGAAATATTGATCAGCCGGGTAGTTGCCTGCAGATTGAGTGACCACTAGACGTGGTTTGCTGGTATCAGACTGGTCTCCATCTGGATTTTGGAAACCGATTTTCAGAAGTCCAATCGCAGCACCGGTCTCACCCATCTTCATCTCAACATAAGGGATCTTGCTCTTCTTATCCGAGTCCGCAACAGCCTTGAGGTTGCCTTGTCCCTTGACTTTTCCGTCTGCTTGGATGACGATTTCAGCACCCTTGCCATTGCGCCAGGTTCCAGCTAAGCTTGAGAAGTCGCCTCCGTTAATGGCCGCAATATCCAAGTCTTTCTCTTTTTTCGGTTGCGGGTAAGCTTTCCACCACTCTAGATGGTAATCACGGAAAGCTGCGTCACCAAAGAGAATCCGACGTCCTTGAGAAGCCACTCCATCAGGACCTGTCACACCTACTGGGATCAAGTACAAGGTTTGCTCTTGCCCTTGGATCGCAGTCCCATTTGCCCCAGTGAAATAAACTTCATAATAGCCTTTTCGCTTTTTGGGCTCTTTTTCTTTATTGAAAAGATAACTCGCCCGAGTCCCTCCACTCCAGAAAATCCAGCCGGTCTCACTATTTACAATGCTTGGAAAGGCGCTGGTCTTGTTTTGGTAATACTCTTCAGGAGTATAGCCATAGAGTTTAAAACCCGAAGCTGCGATTTCCTTTTCATAGGTATCATTGGAATAGGCCCCTTCAAACGGTGAGAGATTGCCATCAAGGACGACATCATTTGGATCTGTCGATTTGAAAAAATCCTCTCGATTGGCAAAGACCATCTCGTGGTCGGGATTTTTGTCAGACATGGTGATCGTGATCAAAGGCTTCTTATCTGTCTTGTATTTAAAGACACGAACAGTGACTGTAAAGTCTGTATTGCCATCGGACTTTTTCATCTTGCCTGTCGAAACTTTATTAGACCCTTCGACCTTCCAATCCGTACTAAATTCAGCAGATACCTTGCCGTCAGCCGTTTGGTAATCGATCTTCCAGGCCTTGCCTTTTTTCTCGATTTTGGCTTCATCCCGTTCATTAGAGACGTAGTCACCACTCAGGTCAATAGCTTTTTCTTTTGGCTTGGTGACCTTCTTACTGGTCTGGTTAAATTCCTTTTGATGGTCTGGTTGGATGTTGGAACTAGAGTAGAGATAGACTCCACCGATCAGAACAACTGCTCCGACCAGCCCCAAAATCGGCCCCAGGTATTTTTTCTTCCACTTAAGATTCATTTCACTACCTCCATGGAATAAGATCTTTACACTAGTATACCCTAAATCGACAGTATAGTAAAATTCCCCTCTATGTAGTGGTTTCCCCGTCTTAAACCGACTAGTTTGAGCAGAGAATACCTGTTTTTCAAAAACAATATTTTGTTTATCGTTATTTTTTTATCGTTTTTCGATACTTTTTTATTGACTAATTTTTTATAAAGAGTATACTATAAGTGAAAAATAAATAAACTTCAAGGAGGCTTGCGATGAAAAACTCAAAAACCTTAAAAAATGTCATTGAAGTCTTAACGGCTTTCATTTACTTCTGTGGCTTTATGACCGTGGCTGCATTGGTCGTCCATCTGCTTTCCCGCATGGGCCTTTTCAAAGATCTCATTCAATCAGGTCGCTTGTCCTTTGATGCGAATGGCATCCAGCTCTTTCCCCAACATCCACAACCCCTCTGGCAGCTGCTCTTCCCACTAGCCTCAAGCGCTATCTATATTTACCTTCTCATCACTATTCGTAGCTTCCTCCAAAATCTCTACCAAGAAAAGATCTTTTCTCACTCCAACATTAATCTTTGCAACCGAGCTTGGAAGATTCTCTTGGTCTTGTCTTTTATGTCTGGCACACTTGAAACCAGTGGAAATGCTTATCTCCTTCCCTTCACTTTCCAATTTACCTTTAATACAGGGCTTCTCCTTGCCGTTCCAATCGTCTGGGTCTCTGGCAAGATTTTAGAGAGAGGGATTGAGATTGCTGAAGAAAATGAGCTAACCATTTAAGGAGGGTGCCATGATTATCGTCAATCTAGATGTCATGCTGGCCAAGCGGAAAATGAAATCCAACGAGCTAGCCGACAAAATCGGCATCACGACTGCTAACCTCTCCATCCTCAAAACCGGCAAGGCCAAAGCCATCCGCTTCACCACCCTTGAAGCCATCTGCAAAGAACTCGACTGCCAGCCAGGAGATATCCTAGAATACCGGCCAGATGAATAGGACATGTATTGTTATAAGAAAAGCACTCCACAGGAGTGCTTCAGATTGAAGACAAAGTCCTTGGAACATAAGTTTCTAAGGGCTTTTCTTTGTGTAAAGTCGTATAATAGAGGTAGGAAGAGTTGTAAGGTGTTCGCTATGTTTCACAAAGAAAAACCAGATTATAATCGATGCCAATAAGGCTTCTATACGATAGACGAATTAGTCCCAGAAGATCACTTTCTTCGACAAGTGGATAAAGAGGTTGATTTTGACTTTATCTATGATTTGGTAGAAGATAGCTATAGTCCAGATAACGGTCGTCCTAGTCTAGATCCTGTCATGTTAGTCAAAATCCCTTTGATTCAATGTTTTTATAGTATCCATTCCATACGCCAAACGATTAAAGAGATTGAAGTAAACGTTGCCTATCGTTGGTTTCTTGGACTAACCTTAGATGACAAGGTCCCTCATTTTACCACCTATGAAAAGAATTACAGTCGTCGTTTTCAAGATAAAGAACTAATTTCAAAGATATTTTCGCGAGTGCTCAATCAAGCTTTATGTGCTGGCTTAATTGATCCTTCTGAACTATTTTTGGATGGTACCCATATCAAAGCTTCAGCTAACAGCCACAAGTATCGTAAGGAAATGGTAGAGCAAGAAGCTAAATTTATGAGTAACCGGTTGGAAGTTGAGATTGATTTGGATAGGAGAAAACACGAAAAAAAGTCCTTAAAGCCCGTAACAGAAAGCGAGGCTAAAGAAAAGAAAATTTCAACAACAGATCCTGAGAGTGGTTGGTTCCACAAGGGTGAACATAAGGAAGTGTTTGCCTATTCTGCCCAAGTAGCTTGTGATAAGCATAGTGGGGCTTTGGCTTATACGGTTGAAGCAGGAAATGTCCATGATAGTCAAGCCTTCCCTGATCTTTTTTCAAAGTTAGAACCCTTCTCCCCACACTATATTATTGCGGATTCAGGCTATAAGACACCGGCTATTGCCCATTATTTATTATAGCGAAATATCATCCCTGTCTTCCCTTATACTCGTCCAAAGGGAGTAAAGGGGAACTTAAGGCCCAATGATTTTGTTTATGATACTTTCTATGACTGTTACCTTTGTCCAGAGAACCAAGTGTTAAGCTATCGCACCACGACTCGAGAAGGTTATCGTGAGTATAAGAGTAATCCCAAAGTATGTGCTTCTTGTCCCCTATTATCCATTTGTACCCAAAGCCAAAATCACCAAAAAGTAATCACGAGACATGTATGGAAAGATGATCTTGAATTTTGTGAAGAGATTCACCACCAAAGAGGGATGAAGGAGCTTTATAAGAAGCGCAAAGAAACAATTGAGCGACTCTTTGGGACTGCTAAGGAATATCATAACTTGAGATACACTAGAGAAAAAGGAAAGTCCAAAATGGAGGATAAGGTTGGGCTTACTTTGGCATGTTTAAATATCAAAAAACTGGTGAAATGGATAGCGAATATCCCTTTTTATTTTGCCCTAAATCAGATTTTTGGATGGAAATACCGGATCATAAAGTAAATAGTTTCGAAAATACAAAAAGACAAACGCCAAAAATGACGTTTGTCTACGTTCTGACCAGGAAAATTAATTTTCCTGGTTTTCCTTTGAAGTCAAAGTATTTTTCCCGATTTCCCTTACGGCTAGAAGTCCATTTTCCATCCATTTTAGGACTTTAACTGTTCTCTTTTCAGACCACCAAGATAGTTTTTCTAGGTTCTATACTCCGTATCTTCTGTATTTTTTAACAAGTCTTTCTACCCGTTTGATCTCTGCAGCGATGTCTGAACGGTTTTGCTCATGTAAAGCAATGGTTGCCTCATCAGCAATATCTAATAAATCACCTAATTCAAGCCATAATTTATCTTGGTAACGACGGAACAAATAGCTCCACACTCCGACTCCAACTGTCCATAAAAGAAGGACTGGCAAGAACAATAACATCCAACTTCCAATCACTACAAGCGATTCTTCTGCTTTAAATCCAAGTAAACGGATGACATGCACTGCTATTCCAAGCAAACCTAGCATAGACAGGACAAGAATCCAGCCCACAACTTTCATTCCTCTTGCGGGTGGGGTCTCTGATGGGAAGTCTGCATCAATCCCACTCTCCCCTACTAAACCTTCTGCAATACCACGAAACTCTTGGATTTCATGTTTTTTCAATACCATACGTCTAGGCACCATATAAAACATTATCATATTTCTTTCTCCTTTACATACGATAGGACCTATGAACTTCGTTTCCATCATACTCCAAAATGAGGTCGATTCCTATCAGGTAATTGTCACCTTATTCTTAGTGACGACCTATTTCATGATTTGCCCCATCATCCGCTACACTATATGCATGAACCATGAAGTCACCAATCAATCATAATCACTAGAGAATGAATAGATCCCATTCTAGCATCGGAAACCAACTGAAATCCTATCCTTATTTTTCTTTATTGACGATAGAAGTATTGATCCGCTGAATAGTTCCCAGCTGATTGGGTAATGACCAAGCGAGGCTTTCTCGTGTCTGACTGGTCTCCATCAGGGTTTTCAAACCCAATCTTAAAGAGACCAACAGCTGCACCAGTTTCTCCCACTCTCAACTCGACATAAGGGATTTTGCTAGTCTTATCTGAATTTGCTACTGCTTTAATCCTTCCTTGTCCTTTGACTGTACTATCCGCCTGAATGATCATTTCCTGCCCCTTCGCATTGCGCCAGGTACCCACTAGACTTGAAAAGTCTCCACTATTAATCGCAGAAATATCCAGATCCACTTCTTTCTTTAGAGCAGGATAAGCTTCCCACCACTTGTCTTGGTAGGTTTGGAAAGGAGCTTGATGATAAAAGATGCGTCTCAAAGGAGAAACTACACCGTCTGGCCCTTAAACATTTTCAGGAATCCAGGTCATGATCAGCTCTTGTCCAGGACTAGTTCCTTTCGTACCTTCTTGCACAAAATAAACCTGATAGGTAGAGCCTGCTTTCCGAGGTTTCTTATCTTTGTTGAGGACAAATTGGACATTCGTTTAACCAATGATACTTCCATTTGGTACAGATGGATCAACCGTTAAGACTGTTAATTGATTTCCGTGTTCTGCGGAAAGAATCATTCCTTGGCTGACATATTTCTTCATCATCTTCCGTGGTTTGAGGTTGGCCACGATTTGGAGTTTCTTGCCGACCAATTCTTGTTCGTTTGGATAGAATTTCGCGATTCCAGAAAAGATTTGACGATCTTCACCGTCACCAGCGTCAAGACGGAAGCGAAGCAATTTGTCTGATCCTTCGACGCGTTCCACTTCTTTGACTTCTGCTACACGGATTTCAACCTTGTCAAAGTCTTCAAATTTGATCTCATCTTTTTCAGATTTGAGTTCCACTTCTTCTGGAATCCATTCTTTTTCTTGTGGCTTGCCTGCAGTCATTTGAGATTGGATGTAGGCAATTTCTTCTTCCATGTCGAGACGTGGGAAGATTGGAGTTCCTTTGGCAACCACTGTGACATTTTCAGGGAAACCTGCTAAGGTCAAGTTTTCAAGATCGAAGTCCAAGCCCAAGCCAAGTTGTTCCATGATGGCATTTGAGGTGTTCATCATAAATGGTTGGATCAAGTGAGCCACGACACGAAGGCTAGCAGCTAAGTGAGCCATGACTGCTGCCAATTGTTCCTTGTCGCCATCTTCTTTAGCGAGAACCCAAGGAGCAGTCTCATCGATGTACTTGTTGGTACGAGAGATGATGTTCCATACGGCTTCCAAAGCGCGTGGGTAATCAACCGCGTTCATTTGCTTGTGGTATTCAGCGATGTTTTCTTCAACTACCTTAGCCAAATCAACATCAAATGCAGTGACATTTTCGACATAAGCCGGAACTTGACCACCAAAGTATTTATTGATCATGGCTACCGTCCGATTAAGGAGGTTTCCAAGGTCATTGGCCAATTCATAGTTGATGCGGGCCACATAGTCTTCTGGTGTGAAGGTACCGTCTGAACCAACTGGCAAACTGCGCATGAGGTAGTAACGAAGTGGATCCAAGCCGAAGCGTTCCACCAACATTTCTGGGTAGATGACATTCCCTTTAGACTTAGACATCTTGCCGTCTTTCATGACAAACCAACCATGGGCAATCAAACGTTCTGGCAATTTAACATCCAACATCATGAGAAGGATTGGCCAGTAAATCGAGTGGAAACGAAGGATGTCTTTTCCGACCATGTGGAAGACGGTTCCGTTCCAGAACTTGTCAAAGTTTTCATGATCTTCTTGACCATAACCAAGAGCTGTCACATAGTTGAGAAGGGCATCAATCCATACATAGACCACGTGTTTTGGATTGGATGGAACTGGCACACCCCAGGTAAAGGTGGTCCGAGATACCGCCAAGTCTTCCAAACCTGGCTCGATGAAGTTTTTCAACATTTCATTAAGACGGCCATCTGGTGTGATGAAATCAGGTTGGGATTTGAAAAATTCCACCAAGCGGTCTTGGTATTTGCTGAGACGAAGGAAATAAGATTCTTCAGAAACCCATTCTACTTCGTGGCCTGATGGGGCTACCCCACCGATAACCTTGCCATTCTCATCACGGTATACCTCAGCCAATTGGCTTTCTGTAAAGAACTCTTCATCAGAGACTGAATACCAACCAGAGTACTCACCAAGGTAGATGTCGTCTTGCGCTAGCAAACGTTCAAAGACTTGGGCCACCACTTTTTCATGGTAGTCGTCTGTCGTACGGATGAATTTATCATATGAGATATCAAGTAATTGCCAGAGTTCTTTCACTCCAACGGCCATCCCATCTACATAAGCTTGCGGCGTAATCCCAGCTTCTTCTGCTTTTTGTTGGATCTTTTGACCATGCTCATCGAGACCAGTCAGGTAGAAGACATCGTAGTTCATCATGCGTTTGTAACGCGCCAAGACGTCACAGGCGATCGTTGTATAAGCTGAACCAATATGCAATTTACCAGATGGGTAATAGATAGGGGTTGTGATGTAGAATGATTTTGTCATTTTCTTTTCCTTTCAGGGCTAATGGAACCCAATTTAGTAACACTCTATTATAACATTTTTAGGAGACCCTGAAAACCCAAAACCAGCTAGGATCTAAGGAAGACAAGCAAAAAAGCTGACCGAAGTCAGCTTTCTATGATTGATAACAAATCCCGTTATAATTGCCTCGCTTTTGCGTTTTCAGGCTCGGGATAAAAATATCCACTGGATAAGCCTCGCTTTGGCATTTCTAGGCTCGGGATAAAAATATCCACTGGATATTTTTATTTTCCAAGATAGTATTCTTTTACAACGTTCAATTTTTCGTCAAATTCGAATACCAATGGTGGGAAGTTAGGGATTTCCACATCCATGATTTCGTCGTCTGACAATTGTTTGATGTGTTTTACAAGGGCACGGATTGAGTTACCGTGTGCTCCTACGAATACGTTTTTACCGTCTTTAAGAGCTGGAGCGATTTTATCTTCCCAGAATGGAAGGGCACGTTCCAAAGTAACTTTCAAGTTTTCAGCATCTGGAATCACTGAATCGTCAAGTGAAGCATAACGACGGTCAGTGTGTGCTGAGTGTTCATCATCACGGTCCATTGCAGGAGGCAATACATCGTAAGAACGACGCCAGATGTGAACCTGTTCATCACCAAATTGTTCAGCAGCTTCTGCTTTGTTTTTACCAGTCAAACCACCGTAGTGACGTTCGTTCAAGCGCCATGATTTTTCAACTGGAACCCACAATTGGTCAGAAGCTTCAAGAGCCAAGTTAGTCGTTTTGATCGCACGTTTCAATACTGAAGTATAAGCTTGGTCAAATTCGATACCAGCTTCTTTGATCAATTTACCAGCGTCGATCGCTTGTTGTGTACCTTTTTCAGACAAATCAACATCAGCCCAACCAGTGAAAAGGTTAGCTTTGTTCCATTCAGACTCACCGTGGCGAGCAAAAACCAATTTTACCATTAGATGGATCTCCTTTTTATTCTCCGAGGTTTCCCCCGTTTATCTATTCTATTCTACTAGATTTTCAGTGAAAAATCTAGTGGCGACCATAGAAAAGTGCAATTTCTCACAAAAAAGAGCCTGACGGCTCTGGTTTCTCTCCCATTAATTTTTCTGACAGTCGGGGCAAATGCCATAGACGGTCATCTGGGTCTTGGTGATCTGGTAGCCACTTTGACTGGCTGCTTCTTTGCGAAGATCTGGGACTTCAATGTCCACATCTGCGATACGGCCACATTTTTCACACACCACATTCAAATGGTCATGCCCCATGAAATCAAAATAGGTCGTGGTATCATTGCGAACCTTGATCTCAGAAACAACCCCCTCATCAATCAAAACCTTGATATTGTTGTAGACAGTTGCTAAACTCATGCTTGGAAACTGAGGCAATAAATCGCGATAGATCTTCTCAGCGCTTGGATGTTCATGACTCGCCACTAAATAAGAAAGAACTGCTCTGCGGGTATCGGTAATCCGAATGCCCTTAGCACGCAAATTTTGCAAGACTTCTTCCACGCGCTCTTCTTCATGACGATGCAATGCGTTCACTATGATTCCCCCTTTCCAATATGATTTAATCGATTCGTTACCCTTATTATATCATGTTTCAAAATAAATCACTATTTAGAATGCTTTTAATTAAAAAAAATGTCCAGTGGACATTTTTTTCACGAGCCTGAAAATGGAAGAGCGAGTTTTTGTCCGGGGGACATTGATTCACGAGCCTGAAAATGAAAAAGCGAGTTCATGTCCGAGGGACATTGATTCACGAGCCCGAAATAGATTCATCTACTCTCAGCCGATCCAACTGGTCATCCAGCGCACGGTTCCTAGGATCATTTTGACCACGAGGATCATAAAGCAAAATTCCAGTACAAACCACAGCCCTTTCAATAGATACAAAATAGGTCGGATAAACAACAAGGCAAAGAGGCCTAAAATGAATCGCATGGTCTTTTCTCTCTTTCTTTTTTCCTATTATACCCTTATCCTATAGAGCTGTCCAACAAAAAAACCACCCTAGAAATCTAGGATGGCTTTTCAAAATGCAATTATTTAACTGCTTCTTTAAGAGCTTTACCAGCTTTGAATGCTGGAACTTTAGAAGCTGCGATTTTGATTTCTTTACCAGTTTGTGGGTTGCGACCTTTACGAGCTGCACGTTCACGAACTTCAAAGTTACCAAAACCGATCAATTGAACTTTTTCACCTTTTGAAAGGTATTCTGAAACTGCTGCGAATACAGCATCAACAGCTGCTGCTGAATCTTTTTTAGTCAATTCTGTAGCTTCTGCCACTTTTGCGATCAAATCTTGTTTGTTAGCCATTTAACAAATCCTCCAATTTTTTTTAGGCTTTACACCTTAACAGTACTATCATATCTAAAAAAAGCCTTTAGGTCAAGTACTAAACCTGTTTTTTTAAACATTTATTTAGCTTATTCGTAGCGCACCAAAACTGCAAATGCATTCTCACCTGTATGGGTTTGAATAATCGATCCAGTTTCGAGAACTGGGATTGCTTTTTCGACGAGTGATTGCAACTGAGCCTTCATTTCATTGGCCCACTCTGGTGTCCCTGCGTAAGAAATCCCGATCTCAGCCACCTTGCTGTGGGATAGTTTTTCTACTAATTCATCCAACCATTTCTTAAAGGTCTTGTTTCCACGTCCCTTGACGATTGGTTCCAATTGATGGTCCTTCATTTCCATTACCACACGGATGTTGAGAAGCGAGCTCAAAAGTCCGGTAACACGGCCAATCCGACCACCTTTAACTAGATTTTCCAAGGTAGATACGCCGATATACAACTCTGTCTTTTCTTTGACTTCTTCAATACGAGCTAAAACGGTGTCTAGATCTGCTCCTTCTTTAGCCAACTTAGCTGCCTCAACCACTTGGAACTTCATGGCTTGGTCTGTAAAGCCACTATCAATCACAGTTACTTCTGCCCCTGACAAGGTTGCCCCTTGACGAGCCGCCTCTACGGTTCCTGACAAGGCATGAGACATATGAATTGAAACGATATGAGCTCCATCTGCTGCTAGGTTTTCATAAATTTCCGCAAAGACTCCAACAGGTGGTTGGCTGGTCTTTGGAAGATTTTTGCTAGACTGCATTAAGCGCAAGAAGTCCCCTTCGCCCAACTCACTGTCAGAATAAAGGACTCCATCCACCATAACAGAAAGCGGCACAATGGTAATGCCATATTCTTCAACCACTTCAGGCTCAATTGTAATAGATGAGTCTGTAACTATTTTAATATTTGCCATATATTTCTATACTCTTCCTAAGAATGTTCTGTTTTCATTATATCAAAAAACACGGGGTTTTGCAGTGAAAGATATCCATTCCTGCTTCCTCAGTCGTCTGCGGCAGAAAAACCTGTATTATGAAGGACATGGTCATGGACGATGCCTTGATCATCCAAGAGCAATCCATGGAGGACTCCACCATAGACAGCGCCCCCATCGACGCCCATCTTCTGATCTGAAATCCAAAGATTTTCGGTACCGACCGGCTCATTGAGCAGTCCATAAACCGGCGTATGGCCAAAGACGATCCATTTGCCTGTATGATTCTCCGCTTCATGGAATGGTTTACGAATCCAGACTTTTTGGTAATCACTGGTTTCCCGCCAATTTTCAAGGGTTAGATCCACACCAGCGTGAACAAAGTAATAGGTCTCTGTCTCGTAGTCAAAGGGCAAACTGCGGATAAAGGCCACCAAGTCAGGGACGGCACTCTCTACGGCTTGTGCATCCGCAATGCCATCCACAGGAGCATCGAGCGGCCGGCCTAAAAGAGAGTTGATGGTCGTATCGCCACCATTTCTTCGATAGTGGTCATAACGCTCTTCTGGATTGTCCAACCAAGCTAAAAACATGTACTCGTGATTCCCAGAAAGGCAGACAGCTCCGTGGTGGTCTACGTAGTCTTTTACGATTTCAATCGATCGTTTGCTGTTTTCGCCTCGATCTATCAAATCCCCTAAAAAGACCAATTGAGCTTTTCCATCCCACTCTGTCATGAGCTCTTCTAGCATTTGTGCTTTTCCGTGAATATCTCCGACTACAAAGTATGTTGACATTGGTTCAAACCTTCTTTCTCTTAACGCTTGAGAAGTTGCTCTGCTTGTTGACGGGCAGCTTCCGTTAGATCCTCTCCTGCCAGCATCTTGGCAATTTCTTCGATTCGTTCTTCTCTATTGAGCAAACGCACAGTAGATACAGTTGAGTGTTCATCACTGATTTTCTCAATATAGAATTGATAATCTGCTGCAGCGATGACTTGAGGCAGGTGAGAAATAGCAAGCACTTGGCCATTTTGACCAATCTTATGAATTTTCGCTGCGATGGCTTGAGCCACGCGCCCAGAGACTCCTGTATCCACCTCGTCAAAGACAATACTGGTTTTTCCTTCTTTTCGAGAAAAAGCAGACTTAATGGCCAACATCAAGCGTGACAATTCTCCGCCAGATGCCACCTTGACAAGAGGTTTAAAGTCCTCACCTGGGTTGGTCGAAATGTAAAACTCGACGGCTTCATTTCCCTCACGATTAAACTTAGCCTTGCTAAAACGCACTTGAAAACGCGCCTTGTCCATGTAGAGATCTGCCAATTCTTGCTGGATTTCATTTTCCAAAGCTTGGGCCAGGGCATGCCGCTGATCACTCAAATCTTGAGCCAAGGTGACCAAACTCTTTTCCAAACGTTTCAGTTCTTTTTCCAAATCCTCAGACGAGAGGTCACTTCCGGTGAGGAGGCTATATTCTTTGGTGATTTGCGCCAGGTATTCCAAGACGTCCTTGACTTGACCACCATACTTGCGCGTGATAGAGTGGATCAAATCCAAACGTGATTCCACCTGCATGAGGCGATTGCCATCAAACTCCAGACCATCGACCACATCTTCTAAGCGCTTGGTAATATCCTCAAGGGCATAAAAGGTTTCAGATAACTGGCTTGAGAGCTCTTTGTAGCTGGGATCGTATTCTTCGATGCTTTCCAGATCATTCATGGCTGAGCGAACATTGGAGAGGCTCGAAAATTCTTCTGCATCCAGCATAGTATAGGCATTGGTTAGGGTATCTGCAATCATCTTGTGATTGAGCAGGCGTTGGCGTTCTTGCTCCAGACGCAGGTCCTCATCCACTTCCAAGGAAGCAGCCTCAATCTCTGCAATTTGAAACTCCAACATCTCAATACGGGCCTTGTTTTCCTGCTGATTGCGCTGGAGTTCCATCACTTGTTTGCGCAGGCGTTTGTAATCTTCAAAGGTCTGACGATAAGCATCTTTAGTTTGGAAAAAGGCTGCATCCCCAAATTCATCCAGCATAGCGATATGCAATTGGGGCCGCATAAGTTCTTCCTGATCATGCTGGCCATGGATGTCCACCAAATGTTGCCCAACTGCCTTTAAGACAGACAAATTCACCATTTGTCCATTGATCCGGCTGACACTTCGTCCATTTTGCAAGATCTCTCGGCGAATGATCAATTCATCGGTCCACTCTAGTCCTTGCTCTTCAAAGAGAGCCGTCAAGTGACGATTGCTCTCAACGGTGAAGAGACCTTCGATTTCCGCTTTTGGGGCTCCGTGTCGAATGACATCCGTCGTTGCACGGCTTCCCAGCATCATGTTCATGGCATCGATGATGATGGATTTACCAGCACCTGTTTCCCCTGTCAGTACCGTCATTCCCTTTTCAAAATTTAAGGAAATCTCTTCGATAATGGCAAAGTTCTTAATCGAAATTTCTAATAGCATAGGCTCTTACCACCCAAAGATTGATTTGAGGATATTCTCTGCTTCTGGAGCTGAATAGGCGATCAGCAAGATTGTATCATCATCTGCGACAATACTAAAGATATGATCCTTATAAATCTCCCGCAAGCGCCGTTTAACTAAAGGAGCTGTCCCTGGAACCATGGTGAAATTGACATATTCTCCCATGCGACGATGAGACAAAATATTGCTTTCGATCATCCCGATCCCTTGGTGGTGCTTGCGTGGCAATTCATAGACATAAGTCATATCTTTCAGAGGACGTTTTACGATACCCAATTCTTTGATATCCCGTGATACTGTAGCTTGGGTTGCTGAGATGCCTTCTTCTTTCAAATGCTCGACGATCTCTTCTTGGGTCCCCACTTCATGATCGCGAATGAAGCGGCGAATTTTTTCTAATCTAATATTCTTACTCTTCATGTTTAAATTCCTTGTGTGCCAGCTCCACAACAGCCTCCAGCTGCTCTGTAGTTGGCTTTGTTTTCTCTTCTTTTTTTTCTAGATACATCAAAAATTCGATGTTGCCATGGCCTCCTTGGATAGGGGAATAATCCACTCCCATTACCGCAAAGCCATGTGTCCCTGCAAAAGCAGCGACCTTTTCAAGAACGGCGAAATGAATCTTAGGATCCTTAATGATCCCATTTTTCCCGATCTGTTCGCGTCCTGCCTCAAACTGAGGTTTCACCAAGGCTACGACTTGTCCATTTTCTGCCAAAATCCGGTGAAGGGCTGGCAGAATCAAGTCTAAGGAAATAAAGCTGACATCGATGCTCGCAAAGCTCGGTGTCGCTTCAAAATCATCTGGCTCGGCATAGCGGAAATTGAACTGCTCCATCGAGACCACCCGAGGATCATTGCGCAATTTCCAGGCCAACTGATTGGTCCCGACATCCACCGAAAAGACCTGGCTGGCTCCATTTTGCAGCATGACATCTGTAAAGCCACCTGTAGAAGCTCCAATATCAATCGCAATTTTACCCTCTACAGATAAACCAAATTGGTTCAGGGCTTTTTCTAATTTAAGACCGCCCCGGCTGACATATTTGAGCTTTTCGCCCTTTAATTTCAACTCGGTTGCTTCATCAATTTTTTCACCCGGTTTATCGAAGCGCTCACCATTGATAACGGCAACGACAAGACCTGCCATTACCCCTCTTTTGGCTTGTTCGCGGGTATCAAATAGGCCTTGTTTATAGGCTAATACATCCACTCTTTCCTTAGCCATCTATTCGTAATCCTTCTATTAATTTCTTGATCGCTTGCGGATCAAAGTCGCAAGCGGCTGTAATCTGATCCAACAAGTCCTCGCAAGCATCTAATTCTCTTGTCAGCAAAGCTTTTGATTCTTCCAATCCCAACAGGGCTGGATAGGTCGATTTTTCAGCCACTAAGTCCTTTTGAGGGGTCTTCCCCAAAGCCTCAAAATCAGCGACCAAATCCAAAATATCATCCCTCACTTGAAAAGCCAGGCCTAATTTTTTCCCGATTTTTTCTAAAAGCTGAGCAATGTCTGCTTGCAACTCTAAAATCAAACCAGCTGCGATGAAAGGATAGGCAAGGAGGCGTCCTGTCTTATTGGCATGGATAGTCTGCAACTCTGCTAGTGTGAGCTGTTTGTGCTCCCCTTCCATATCAAGGACTTGGCCAGCTACCATTCCACGACTACCGGAAGCATCTGACAATTCAAGAATCAAAGAGACCTTGACCGCATCTGGAAGGGCACTCGCAGCTATCATCCCAAAGGGATCGAGAAAAAGCGCATCCCCTGCTAAAATCGCCAGGTCTTCTCCGAATTTCTTATGATTGGTCAATTGCCCCCGACGGTAATCATCATTGTCCATGGCTGGCAAATCATCGTGAATAAGGCTTCCTGTGTGGATCATCTCTAAAGCCCCTGCCACTTGAAAGTGAGCCTCCGTCAATTCCTGTCCAAAGGCCTCTAACAATTTTAGAAGAAGCAAGGGGCGCAGGCGTTTTCCTCCTGCCTGGATCGAATAAAGGACCGACTCCACTAAATGGGGGGCAACAGATTTTTCCTCATAAAAAGAGCGAACTGCTTGCTCTACTCTATTTCGTTTTTCTTCTTGTCTCATGCTAGATCCGCTTCAGTACCATCTGCTTGCATGACCTTGACCAAGGTTTTCTCTGCTTGATCCAAGGTATCTTGCAATTCTTTTGACAACTTCATTCCTTTTTGGAATTCTGTAATAGCTTCTTCTAAAGCCACATCACCACTCTCCAATTTTTGGACGATAGCTTCCAAATCTGCTAAATTTTCTTCAAATTTCTTTTCTTTCGACATGTTTTACCTCTACTTCTAACTGACCATCTCTCATGATGAGTGACAGCGGGTCCCCTTCTGTTACTTTCGCAACCGAGTCTAGAACCTGATCTCCTTCCTTGACCATGGCATAGCCACGCGCAATAATCCGACTGGTATCGAGCATCAAGAGGGCTTCTGATAAGCCTTTCACCTTGATCTTTTGCTCTTTTAGGACTTGTTCCATTCGGCTGGTTAAGATTCTCTTATTTTGGAGCAGGCGATCTTGGTAGCGCTCGATGCGATGCAAAGGAGACATAGCTTCTAGGCGATGACGCAGACCTTGCAGCTGATTGGCCCCTTGCCCATAAGCATCGCGCATCCCTTGTTTCAATCGCAATTGCAACTGGTCAATCTTTTGCAGGTAGCCATCATAGAGTCTTTCAGGCTGTCTAAAAATAACCGATTGACTTAATTTGGCCAAGCGTTCACGATTATAGGCCAAGCGATTGGACATGGCTGTTGCCATGCGATTTTCCTGCTTTTGTAAATGCGACAAGAGATCCAACTTCGTTACTGGAGTAGCCAATTCAGCAGCTGCTGTCGGAGTAGCAGCTCGTCGATCTGCTACAAAATCGGCTAGAGTCGTATCTGTCTCATGTCCAACACTGGAGATAATCGGAATCCGCGATTCAAAAATGGCTCGCACCACTGCTTCTTCATTAAAGGCCCAGAGATCTTCAATTGAACCACCCCCACGACCGATAATCAAGACATCCAAATCATCCCGTTGGTTGGCTCTTTGAATATTAGCAACCACCTCACTAGATGCTCCTTCACCCTGAACCTTGGTCGGGTAGAGCACAATCTCTACACCAGGGAAGCGTCGGCTCACCGTTGTGATAATATCGCGAATCACGGCCCCACTTTGACTGGTGATGACCCCGATCTTTCTAGGAAATTGTGGCAGAGCTTGCTTCCACCGATCCTGAAAGAGCCCTTCTTCGGTCAACTTTTTCTTGAGTTGCTCAAATTGGATGGCCAAGGCCCCTACCCCATCTGGCTCAGCCTTTTCAATGACAATGGAATAACTCCCACTTGGCTCATAGAGCTGAATGCGACCGATGACGTTGATCTTCATGCCTTCTTCTAGCTCAAAACCAAAGCTTCGATAAACCCCAGCCCAGACCGTTGCCTGAATGACCGCTTTTTCATCCTTTAATGAAAAATACTGGTGGTTGGGACGTTTTCGGAAATTGGAGACCTGCCCTGTCAGATAAACCCTTTCCAAATAGGGATCCTTATCAAATTTTAATTTCAAATATTTGGTCAAACTTGATACGGATAAATAGTTGGACATAGGAACTCCTTTCTGCAGAATATGATCAAGTTTAATTATACCAAAAAACACCAAAAAAGGCTGGCAGACAAAGCGAAATCATGAATTTCCTTTCTCTACAGGCCTCATTTTATTCAAGTTGCTCTCTACTTGTCTGTTTGACACCAGCATCCTTAAAACTCAAGACCAAGTTGGAATACACAAAAAAGACAAGTCACAGTACTTGTCTTTTTATTCTTTAGGAGGCTATTGCTTTCCTATTTTTGATAGGTTTTTACGACCCAATCAACTCCTTCATCTGCCGTGAGGGTATAGACAGGATTCTCAGTCGTTTCATAAAAGGTCATCGAGAGAGTTTTACCATCCACGAATACTTCGATTGAGTTGGTATCGCGAATGATCAAAAAATGATGATCCTTTTCAGCATCCAACTGAATCCATCTCGATTGAAATGCTGGATTTTCTTTTCCAGAAATGGGGTGCCCAAATTGGTCTCGACTTAAGCTAAAGCGTTTTTGAGAGGCGTCGTAAACCAATTGCAAGACACTATCAGGATCGGTTTCATCGCCATATCCAAGGATAAAGGAGCGACCCGGTTTGGTATCTAGCTCAAACAAGGTTTGTTTCCCTCTCGCTGGGATCGTAATCTGATTGCCCTGAACAATGGTTTCTGATGCATGTTCTACAAGAAAGTGTTCTTTCACTGACTCAGGTAACTCCTGAACCAATCGTCCGTCTTTCAAGGACAATTTTCTTGGAAGAGTCATACTACCTGCCCACCCATGGGCTAAATCATGACTGGGGATAGACCGGTGCCACATTTGCATCCAGGCAACCATGTATCGTTCGCCATTTGGTCCTTGACTAGTTTGAGGGGCATAGAAATCCAAACCACCATCCAATTCATCATAAGAATCGACATGAAAGCGCCCTGTTTCCCAATTCATGTCACCGATAAAGGCAACCGTCGAATTTAAATTCCAGTATTTTTCTTGCTGCCTTTCCATTTCAATGGGAGACAGAATCAAGACCCATTTGCCATCTAAAGGGAAGAAATCAGGACACTCCCACATAATCCCTTGCCCTTTTTCACCTTCTAGAAGGACTGATGTAAAGTCCCAATCTACTAGATTACTTGATGCAAATAGGAGAATTTGACCACTGTCATCTGGCGTCTTAGAAGCAACGACAGCGTAATAGCTTCCTTCGTATTCAAATACTTTAGGATCACGAAAATCTGCAATATCTGCGATCCCCTCAATATGTTGAGCATGGATCACTGGATTAGTAGGCAACTTTTCAAAGGTAATGCCATCTGTCGACACCGCAAGACACTGAGTCTCCTCGCGCTTTTCCTCATCGTCTACATGACCAGTATACAGCAAATAGAGCTTGTCATCTTTCACAATAGCACTACCTGAGAAACAACCATCCTTATCATAGCTTTCACTTGGTGCTATAGCTACTGGTAATTCTTCCCAATGGAGAAGATCTTTTGATTTGGCATGCCCCCAATGCATGGGACCCCAAACACTATCATAGGGATAGAATTGGTAAAACAAATGGTATTCCCCACGGAAATAAACAAAACCATTTGGATCGTTCATCCAGCCGATTGGAGGCAGCAAATGAAATGCCCCTCTATATTGCTGGTCAACCTTCTCCCTGTTTTCATTGATATACTGATTTGCTTTCCGAATGCTTTCCTTCATCTTTTTTACCTATTTTCTATTTTCAGTGCTGGTAACCTGATCTTTGTCACTCCACTTTTTCATCCATTTGGGGATTTCTTTGCTGATAGTCGTGGGTAGAACCACATAATCCTCCTTGCTCAAGTCTTCTGCTATGGCTGAATGGAGATAGGTCGCAACCACCACGCGCTCATAGAGACTGACCTGTGGGAATTGACCCGCAAATCCTGCGATCATCCCTGCCAAGGTATCCCCCATGCCCCCTGTTGCTTGATAGGGGCCACCAACATCTAGCTGATAGCCCTCTTCTTGCCCACTTGTCCAAATGCGGGTGTGAGGCCCTTTTTCTACAATGACAGTCCCTTTAGGAAAGTTCTGTACTGCTCTTCGACTCTTGTCTTCAATCTGGCTTGCTAGCTCAAGCCCTGACAGTTTTTCCCATTCTTTTTGATGAGGGGTAAAGACCAACTGAGCCTCTGGCAGGTCAAACTGAGAGCTTGCAAAAAGACTAATAGCTCCTCCATCCAAAATCAAGACCTGCTGGCTAGAGACTTGCTCAAAAATCATGTGCAAGATTGCTTGGTTTTCTCTTACTTCCTTTAAGCCAGGTCCTACGAGAATCACGCTGGCTTTTTGGAGCTGCTCACAAAGGAGTTCGTGATCTGCCAAATCAAAGCCCATGGCTTCAGGAAGATGGCTATGAAGGGCTGTCAGATTATCAGGATTTGTTGCAACAGTGACTAGACCCGCTCCACTATGAACCGCAGCAAGCGCCGCCATAATAATAGCTCCCCCATAGGGGTAAGTCCCGCCAATCAAGAGCAGACGGCCAAAATCACCCTTATAAGACTTTGCCTCTCGCTGCACAATGACTCGCTGGATCTCTTCTTTCTCAACTCTTCTCATACCATCCTCATTTCTAGCGAAAAAGGAGAAGCCACGACTCCCCCCTTCTTTTATTTTCCTCTGAATTCTGCAAAGACTTGCAAGATCTTAGCAGCCACAGCTTGTGGTTGATTTTGTTTGGCTACCAATTGATCATCCGCATAAGGCTGAAGGGCTGGAAAATCACCAATCTGAACTGCATAAAGAGCTTTTTCAAAGAGCTCGATATCATTTTGATCATTGCCAAAAGCCACGAAATTCTCTCCACAGAGTTCTTCTACGGTTGTTGCTTTATGCGTATCTGCTGGATTGAGATAGATGCATTTTTCATGCGCATGATAGCGGATATGGGCCTTGTCTGTCTTTTCGATTCGCTCGATGATCTCATCCACGAGCTCCTCATGGCCACCCATATAGATCACAACCTTAATCGGATCTGTCAGCTCCTCTAACGAACGATACTGGGCTTTCTTGAGAGGGTCTACATTAACAACAAAAGGAATCTTTTCCAAAATCTGTCCGCTATAATCAAAGGTATCATCCACAAAAAATGGTAGATTGTAATGGTGACAAAAGCCAAGGACTTCCCGATACACATCCTTGTCCAATTGTTCCTCATATACTAATTGTCCCTGACGATAGGCCAATCCACCATTTAAGCCTATCACGAGTTGTTGACTCAATGGATCCCCTAAAAGGTCCAAGCAGTCCCGGTAAGAACGTGCAGAAGCAAAGGCAACTTCATGGCCAAATTCTTCTGCTCTCAATAAGACCTGTTTGATTTCATCATCGATTGTGACACCATCGAATGACAGAGTTCCATCTAAATCAAATACAAACTTCATCTTGTTCACACTTTCATTTTTTTAAGGCACGAACAGCTGCTTCGTAGGTCTGCTCCATCAGCATGGTGACGGTCATAGGACCAACTCCTCCTGGTACCGGGGTAATATGACTGGCCAAAGGGGCAACGGAGTCAAAATCGACATCCCCACACAATTTGCCATTCTCATCACGATTCATTCCGACGTCAATGACGACGGCACCTTCTTTCACGAAGTCTGCTGTTACAAATTTCGCACGACCGATCGCAACAACCAAGATATCTGCTCTTCTAGCAATTTTAGGCAGATGATGGGTCCGGGAATGGGTCAAGGTTACCGTCGCATTTTTAGCAAGGAGCAACTGCGCCATTGGTTTTCCAACGATATTGGAACGACCAATCACGACTGCTCGCTTCCCTTCTAGATCAATCCCGTACTCTTTGAACATCTCCATGATCCCAGCAGGAGTCGATGGCACCATGAGAGGATTTCCAGCCCATAAGCGTCCCATATTCAATGGATGAAAGCCATCCACATCTTTTGTCGGATCAATGGCTAAAAGGACTGCATCCGCATCGATATGCTTAGGCAGTGGCAACTGCACCAAAATCCCATGCCAAAGGGGATCTTGATTGTAGTGTTCGATCACTTCTAATAACTCAGATTGGCTGATGCTTTCAGGAAGTCGTCTCACTTCACTCCGAAAGCCTGCCGCAATAGCAGAACGCTCTTTATTTCTTACATAGATTTTGCTAGCTGGATTATCTCCTACCACGATTACAACGAGGCCAGGCACAACTCCTGTCTCTTCTTTTAATCGTGCTGTTTTCTTCGCAATCTCACCCTGTAATTTTGTAGCGAGCGCCTTCCCATCAATGATTGTCGTCATGTCAATTCTCTTTCTAGTCAAGTAATGAAAATAGTCCTCTCTATTATAGCAGATTTCAACTCTCAAACCTAACTGTTCCTGCTTAGAATTTCTTATAGACGAAAACTATAACCAGATGGACAAAAAATGAGCTTGAGACCACCCCAAACTCATCCACTCAGCTACTTAGTAAAGTAATTCATAAATTTCCATTGCAATTAAATCAATGCTATCAAATGTATAGGTTTCACGCGCTTTAACATCACGAAGTGTAAAGGTTGAACCTTCTTCTTCATTGTGGTTGTAGGCTACTTCAGCGACAACAACACCGTCACGTTCAAAATTACGTTTTAAGTTTCCACCGTCTTTTGTCATCGTCTCCAAACGGTTAATAATCCGTACTAAATGTGATTCCATTTTATTTCTCCTCTTTACTTTCTACTCTCCTATTTTATCATAAAAGAGAAAGCTCTTCCAATAAAAATTCACATTTTTCCTTTGATTTGCTCTCTTCTTCAATCCTTAGCGACATTCCGTAGCAAATTCTTGCAAACTTCTAGAATACTGATATAATGAAACTATAAATCTTTGACTATTTTTGACCTTTTAAAAATAGGCTCGTCTCTTGATGGAAAACCATCAAAAACCTACTGTGAGGTATGTATATGCTTTGTCAAAATTGTAAAATAAATGAATCAACCATCCATTTATATACAAATGTAAATGGACGTCAGCAGCAAGTAGACCTCTGTCAAAATTGCTATAAAATTATGAAAACAGACCCAAATAACAGCTTCTTGAAAGGCATGACCCAACGGAGTCAACTCACTGGAGATCCTTTTGAAGATTTCTTCAATAACCTTGGAAACTTCCAAAGTCCGCAAGAACCTCAAACCCCTCCAACTCAACCCGGAGGCAGTTATGGAGGTGGTGGCTACGGTCAAAACAATAACCGTGGCGACGGTCAAGAGCCTCGTCAAGCACGCCCTCAAAAGCCAAAAGGACTGTTAGAGGAGTTCGGCATCAATGTTACAGAAATTGCCCGCAAAGGGGATATTGACCCTGTCATTGGCCGTGACGAGGAGATTATCCGTGTCATCGAAATTCTCAACCGTCGAACCAAGAACAACCCGGTTCTGATTGGAGAGCCTGGGGTCGGAAAAACTGCCGTTGTGGAAGGCCTGGCTCAAAAAATCGTCGATGGCGACGTTCCTCATAAATTGCAAGGAAAAGAAGTCATCCGCCTAGACGTTGTGAGCCTCGTTCAGGGTACAGGCATCCGTGGTCAATTCGAAGAACGCATGCAAAAATTAATGGATGAAATTCGTCAACGCGAAGATGTTATCCTGTTCATCGACGAAATCCATGAAATTGTTGGTGCAGGATCTGCTGGTGAGGGCAATATGGACGCTGGAAATATCCTCAAACCAGCCTTGGCGCGCGGTGAACTCCAATTAGTTGGGGCTACTACCCTCAATGAATACCGTATCATTGAAAAAGATGCGGCCTTGGAACGTCGGATGCAGCCCGTTAAGGTCGATGAGCCAACGGTTGAAGAAACCATCACCATCCTCAAGGGCATCCAGAAAAAATACGAAGACTACCACCACGTCCACTATACAGACGGGGCCATCGAAGCGGCAGCTATTCTGTCAAACCGTTACATCCAAGATCGCTTCCTGCCAGACAAGGCCATTGATCTGTTGGATGAAGCGGGATCTAAGATGAACCTGACCCTAAACTTTGTGGATCCAAAAGTGATCGACCAGCGCTTGATTGAAGCTGAAAACCTCAAAGCCCAAGCGACGCGCGAAGAAGACTTTGAAAAAGCAGCCTACTTCCGCGATCAAATCGCGAAATACAAGGAAATGCAAGGTCAACATATCACCGATCAAGAGACCCCTGTCATCAGTGAAAAAACTATTGAACACATCGTTGAACAAAAGACCAATATTCCTGTTGGCGATTTGAAAGAAAAAGAACAGTCTCAATTGATCAATCTGGCTTCTGATTTGAAAGCTCATGTGATTGGTCAAGACGATGCAGTAGATAAAATCGCGAAAGCCATTCGACGCAATCGTGTCGGCTTAGGATCGCCTAACCGTCCAATCGGAAGCTTCCTCTTTGTCGGACCAACTGGTGTCGGAAAGACCGAGTTGTCTAAACAATTAGCGATCGAGCTCTTTGGCTCTGCAGACAATATGATCCGCTTTGATATGAGCGAATACATGGAAAAACATAGCGTAGCGAAACTAGTCGGAGCTCCTCCGGGCTATGTTGGCTACGATGAAGCTGGACAACTAACGGAAAAGGTTCGTCGCAATCCTTACTCCCTCGTGTTATTGGATGAAGTGGAAAAAGCCCATCCAGATGTCATGCACATGTTCTTGCAAGTCTTGGATGATGGCCGTTTGACAGATGGTCAAGGCCGTACCGTCAGCTTCAAAGATACCATTATCATCATGACCTCTAACGCTGGAACTGGCAAAGCTGAGGCCAATGTTGGTTTTGGAGCTGCTCGCGAAGGTCGAACCAACTCTGTACTTGGAGAACTCGGTAACTTCTTTAGCCCTGAATTCATGAACCGTTTTGATGGCATCATTGAATTCCAACCTCTATCAAAAGAAAACCTTCTCCAAATCGTTACCCTCATGCTGGATGAAGTCAATCAACGTCTCGCACAAAATGAGATTCATCTGGATGTGACAGAGAAGGTCAAAGAAAAATTGGTCGATCTGGGTTACGATCCAAAAATGGGGGCCCGCCCACTCCGTCGTACCATCCAAGACCATATCGAAGATGCCATTACCGATTATTACCTGGAACATCCAAGTGAGAAACAACTCAAAGCCGCCATGACCAGCAATGGGAATATTAGCATCAAAGCTGTTCACAAGACGGCTGAAAAGAAGTCAGAATCATAATCAGTAAAGGTACATTCAGAGACTGGAAAATCCAGTCTCTTTCTTTTTTCCCTCCAGATTTTTGCTAAAAAATATGATATAATGATGAAAAAATAAGAAAAGAGAAAACCATGACCATTCCAAGTTTTGGTGAAAAAAAACAAGATGTGACCTACGTCAATCGCTATGGTGTCTACGCTGTTATTCCCAATAAGGACAAGGATCAGATCATCCTCGTTCAAGCTCCAAATGGGGCTTGGTTCTTGCCTGGCGGGGAAATCGAGGCAGGTGAAGATCACTTGCAAGCTCTGAAACGGGAACTGATCGAAGAATTAGGCTTTACCGCTGTTTTAGGGCAATACTATGGCCAAGCAGATGAGTATTTCTATTCCAGTCATCGCGACACCTACTACTACAATCCTGCCTATATTTATGAAGTAGTGGATTATACAGAGGCTCAAAAACCACTGGAAGATTTTAACAATCTTGCTTGGTTTCCTGTAGAGGAAGCTATTGAAAAACTCAAACGTGGCAGTCACAAATGGGGCATTGAACAGTGGAAAAATACCCACAAAAAATAAAGGAATTCTTTCACAAAAATTAAAAAAGTGCTATAATAAATGAAGATAGAGGTTAGGAGGAACTCATATGAAGCTCATTAATACCACAAATAGTCATGCTGCACTGGTCAAAAGCCAACTTGCCAGCACTGACGCCTTGCTTGTCGAGGTTTATTCCGCGGGCAATACCGATGTTGTTTTTACACAGGCCCCGACACACTATGAATTATTGATCAGTAACAAACACCGAGCTATTCGTGAAACTGAAGTAGAAAAAATTCGTGAGTTCTTTTTAAAACGTAAGATTGATCTTCAAATCATTGACCAATCCGCTATTAAAACCCTCTACTCCGATAAACTAATTGAAATTTCCTTTCCAATTACAAAGTAAGGCCAATTTGCCTTACTTTTTTTATTTCCTTAATGCATGAATCTATACACCATTTTAGCCATTAAAAAAGAAGTTCCTTTATGGAACTTCTTTTAATGTATTTTATTTAGCTTCAAATCCTTCTGCGACTGCGTCTGCAAAGTTCTCTTCGACGATGCTTGCACAGTGATCACAGATGGTTGCATGGTAGTGACGTTCAGCCGTTGTTGGATCGATGCGACGGCAACGCTCACAAACTTCACCAGCGGCACGTTCAACCGTGAAGGCTACATCTTCAAAGGTCACTGCACCTTCTGGAGCTGGGCCTTCTGCGATAATTAATTCAGAAACAATCAAGAGTTGAGCAACATTGCTATCAACAGCTCCAAGAAGTGTTTTCACAACTTCATTTGGATAAACTGTCAAATGAGCTTCAAGTGATTTACCGATCACTTTTTCATTCCGCGCTTCTTCCAAGGCTTTTTGAGCTTGACCACGGAAGTCCATGAAGGCTGACCAAGTATCCAAGATTTCTTCTTGGTTGGCAAACGTTTGAGCTTCTGGCAATTCTGACAACTGAACGAAGTCTTCTGCTTCAAACTCAAGATAGGACCAGATTTCTTCAGCAGTGTGAGGAAGAATTGGCGTCAAGAGTTTCGTGATTTTCACAAGGATATCATAGAAGACTGTTTGCATTTGACGGCGTTCAAGTGATTTTGCACCTTCAATATAGACAACATCTTTGGCAAAGTCAAGGTAGAAGGCAGACAAATCAACGTTGATAAAGTTAACAAGCGCCTTGTAGATCGTCAAGAACTCAAAGTTTTCATAAGCATCACGGATGGTCTTAACAAGTTGGTTAAAGCGAATGGTCATGTACTTGTCAACTGAACGAAGCTCGTCATAAACAACTGCATCCTCAGCTGGGTTAAAGTCAGAAGTGTTGGCAATCAAGAAACGAAGAGTATTCCGGATCTTACGGTAAGTCTCAGACACTTGGCTCAAGATATCCATTGAGATACGCACGTCATTACTTGAGTCTACACTAGTTACCCAGAGACGCAAGATTTCAGCACCAAATTGCTTTTCAACATCACTTGGAGCAATGGTATTTCCAAGAGATTTAGACATCTTCTCACCTTTCCCATCCAAAGCAAAACCTTGAGACAAGATTTGTTTGTATGGTGCAACACCATGGTTCGCCACAGATGTGATAAGAGATGAGTTGAACCAACCACGGTATTGGTCTGAACCTTCTAGGTAGAGATCCGCTGGATATTTGAGTTCAGGACGGTTAACGACAACCCCATTCCATGATGAACCTGAGTCAAACCAGACGTCCATGATATCTGTTTCTTTTGTAAATTCGCCATTTGGTGAACCTGGATGCGTAAATCCTTCTGGCAAGAGGTCTTTCGCTTCACGCTGCCACCAGATAATGGAACCATGCTCTTCAAAGAGTTGCGCTACATGTTCGATGGTTTCAGCCGTCATGATTGGTGTTCCATCTTCTGCATAGAAGATTGGAAGAGGCACACCCCAGGCACGTTGACGAGAGATGACCCAGTCACCACGGTCACGAATCATGTTGTAAAGACGGACTTTCCCCCATTCTGAGTGGAATTTAACTTTTTCAATTTCGTCCAAGATATCTTGACGGAATTTCGATACTGAGGCAAACCATTGTGGAACTGCACGCCAGATAATTGGTTTTTTCGTCCGCCAGTCAAATGGGTAGGAGTGAGAGATTTCTTCTTGAGCAAGGAGCAAATCGCCAAGTTTTTCGATAACCGTTGGAACAACCTTGTCATAGAACTGACCTGCAAAGTCAGGGCCAGCATTCTCCATCATGATTCCGCGTTCGTTAACAGTAACAGCAACTTCGAGACCATTGGCAATCCCTACATTGTAGTCATCCTCACCAAAACCAGGAGCAGTATGGACGATACCAGTACCTGAATCAAGGGTTACATGCTCACCAAGGATCACCAATTCATCCACTTCAGGATCCCATGGGTGTTCTGTAACGATATGGTTCAATTCTTTCCCTTGGTAAGTCGCAAGGACTTCAGCATTTTCCCAACCGAATTTTTCAGAAAGGCTTGGCAAGAGCTCAGATGCTACGACATACTTGCGGTCAGATCCAGCAGGTTTCACTACGACATAATCAAACTCTGCCCCCACCGTCAATCCACGAGAAGCTGTAACAGTAAATGGAGTTGTTGTCCAGACAACGATGTAAGTGTCTGTATCTAGGACACCCTTACCATCTTTAACCTTGTTCGCATAGTAAAGAGACGTTGATACCAAATCATGGTATTCAATCTCTGCTTCAGCAAGGGCTGACTCAGAAGACCAAGACCAGTAAACTGGCTTAGCCCCACGGTAGATATAGCCTTTATTGGCCATTTCACCAAAGACGCGGATTTGCGCTGCTTCATAGTCAGGCGTCAAGGTTACATAAGGATGCTCCCAATCACCTGAAACACCTAAGCGTTTAAAGTCTTCGCGTTGTTTATCTACTTGAGAAAGAGCGTATTCACGGCAGAGTTTCAGGTACTCAACCAAGTCCATTTCTTTACGTTTCACACCTTGTTTGGCCAAGACTTGCTCAATTGGCAAACCATGGGTATCCCAACCTGGAATATAAGGGGCGTAAAAGCCTGACATAGACTTAGAACGAACAATGATATCTTTTGAGATCTTGTTCATGGCATGCCCTACGTGAATATTTCCGTTAGCATAGGGAGGGCCATCATGAAGGGTAAAATGCGGTTTTCCTTCATTCAACTCTTGACGGCGTTGATACAATTTTGCATCTTCCCATTCTTTTTGCCAAACTGGTTCCTTCGTTGGAAGCCCAGCCCGCATTGGAAAAGCTGTTTTCCCAAGATTCAATGTTTCTTTGAGTTTCATTGTGTCTCCTTATTGATTTAAAAGCTATAAAAAAAACACGAGCATCCTAAAAAGGACGATTGCTCGTGGTACCACCTTTGTTCGAGAAGTCGCAAGCGACCTTCTCCTCTCATCCCGTAACGAGGGAAACGTCCGTTCTTACTCAAGGGTTCAGAACGAATACTGTAAAAGGATCATCCATTAAGAGGGAGTGCAGATCTTCCACCATCATCTGCTCGCTAGACCTATCATTAATGGACCTGTTTTTACAAAATTATAAAATATTGACAGATTCACGATTTGCATCATCTTCAGGTTGAACAGTTTCTTCAACCTCAACGACTTCCTCATTTTCATGACGAGTGTGCTCTGCTTCTTCTAAAGCGGATTGAACTTTTTCATTCAAACCTTCAAACGCTTGTGTTGCACCCAATTCTAAATTAGCAGCTTCGATTCGTTTTTGCAATTCTTCGATTTCAGCTGGAGAGAATTGACGAGTCAAATCAATGTTATCATCTTCTGCATGATGATGGTGAACTGATTCACCCAAAGCTTTCTCCACAATTTCACGGAAAGCTTCATCACTTGTTTGAATGTACATAGCTGTTGGACGAAGAATTTCATCCCATTCAGGTGTATCGATAATACTCAATTGGCTTTCGATGGTTGATTTCAAACGTTGATGGAAGACGCGTGTCTTGTTCTTCAATTCCTCTGTTTCAACGGCAACCTTCTTGGCATTATCCGTTGCATGACGAAGGATTTCATTTGCTTTTTGTTTTGCTTCATCTACTAAGTGCTGTGCATCTTGTTCAGCTTGACGAACAATATTTTCAGAACGTTCGTTAGCTGCTTGTTTCACACGTTCCGCAGTATCTTGTGCAATCAAAACAGATTGACTCAATGAATCTTTCATTTCATCAAAATAGTTTAAGCGTTCTTCAAGAGCTTGAATTTTTGCTTCTTGATCATGATTTAAACGAACAAGATCTTCATAATCGCGAACAACGATATCTAGAAATTCTTCTACTTCGTTCGCATCATACCCTCTAAATTTAACGCCAAAAGTTTTATCTTTAATTTCTAAAGCAGTAAGAGCCATAACTCCTCCTCATTTTTTACTTAAGAGTACTTCAACAGTTACTTTATATTTTCCACTCTTTGAAATACCATTTTCAGAAACAATTTTAAGACGCCCAAAGCGTCGGACACTGACTAAATCATTCAGACCTACAGAATAGCTAACATTGGAAGTAGTCGCATAGTTAACTTTCACTAGACCAGAACTAATCAACTGACTAGCTTGTGAGCGCGAAAGCTTGAAGGTCCCAGCAATCACCTTATCTAACCGATAACTCGACACGAGAATATCTCGCTGCTGGCTTTCTTCCTCTACGATCATTTGTTCAGATAGAGGAACTTCCCTCAGCTTAACAGGTACCCGAGAAATTTTCTGGATGTGATCCATGAAATAGTGAACAAAACGCTGTTCAACAAATACTTGGATCTTTCCATCACTCGTCAGAATATCTCCAAAGGACTTGCGCTCCACACCTAATTGGTGAACAATGGTCCCCAGTACCTGGGAATGGGTCAAGTGATGAAATTTTGAAGCATAGACCATTTCCAATAAGGCCAGATCAAAGTCACTTGGATCTAATTGGTAATAATCTGAAGCAACAATAACCTTAGCATACTCCATTTTCTGCTCATCACTGGAAGCAAAGACCTGTAACTGGTAGCTTGCCGCGACATTTCGTAAAATAGTGACCTGATGAGGGTTTAAAAAACCCGTCACCTCAACAGAATAGCGTTCCACCACTCTTTCAGACAATTCAATACAGCGATCAATGAATTCGTGATCTTCGCGATTGAAATGTTGGTAAATCTCTGTCTGTCCCATCGTATTCTATCCAATCAAAAGTAGGAACAAGCGGGCTAATAACTGATTCATCAAGTTCAAGACCAAAAGTGCTACTAGAACTGTAAAATCCAAGCCCCCAAATTGCAATGGTAACTTTCTAAAAAGGCTCAAAAATGGTTCAACTAGGCGGTGAACCATTTATCCAAGAGTACTCTGAGGTGCCCCAGGGAACCAAGATAGTAAGGCATAGATGACAAGAATAATGGAATAGATTTGAATGATATTTGATAAGTATTGAAAGATAACCATCTTAACGATTACGTTTCATATCATAGTCAAATTCTGTCACTTCCACATCATTTGGAAGGCGGATATCTTCAATGTTAACGACTACATTAATTGGAGTCAACAAGTACATGGTACTAGCAACACGACGAAGATTTCCTGCTAAAACATAACGAGCCCCATCCAAATAATCTAAACAACGACGTGCTTGTACTTCAGTCATATATTGGAAGTCAATCAAGATACTCTCATTAGATAGTAATAGATCAACAATTTCAGTCGCTTCCTCGTATTTGCGGGGATAGCGTACATCAATGGTAATCTTTTCATCTGTATTCGCACGATTAGCAGCCAATTCACGTTGACGTTCATGCAAGCGAGTAATATTCTCAGATGTATTTTTCGTTGTTGAAACAGGTTCCTTCACTGCCGCTGTAGACACTGGATTCGTAACAGGTGCGACAGGAGTCGGTTTTGGTTTTACTGGTTCTCTTTGACTAATCTGCGGACGTGGAGAAGTCACTTGAGGAGTCGGCTGTGGCTGTGGAACTGGTTGTGTTTCCGCCCCAGCTGCTTTTGCCTCATGAACTTCTACTTCTTCACCGTCTTCTGTGAAGTAGTCAATAAAGTTGTTAAATTTATCTTTTAATGACATAGTTCTTTCCTATTTAAAAAATGATGTCCCAATTCTAACATAAGTCGCTCCGTTCGCAATGGCTACTTCAAAGTCACGACTCATACCCATACTTAGTTCTGAAAAAGGCATATTTTTTAATTGTTTCTTTTCTAGTTGTTTCTGAAGTTGGTGAGTTTTTGAAAAAATATCCTGCAACTCTTCTTGACTAGCCTCAAAAGGAGCCATCGTCATTAAACCAACAATTTCAATTTTGTCCAGCTGTGCGATTTCCGCTAAAACATCATCCAGTTCATCGGGTGCAAATCCATGCTTACTTTCTTCACCAGAAATGTTCACTTGGAGGAAACACTTGATTGGGTGTTCTGCTCGCTTTTGAATTTCTTGAGCCAGCTTCACCGAATCCAAGGCATGAAAGTAATCGACGAGATTGATCACGTCTTTTACTTTCCGCCGTTGGAGGCTCCCAATCAAGTGCCAAGTGAGGTCATACTCTTTTAAAGCTTGATACTTTTCTAGGAATTTATCGACACGATTTTCACCGATATGTTGGATACCTGTTTTCACCAGTGCTTCTGTTGTAGCAACATCCACATACTTGGTGACAGCTATCACATTAACTTGATCTTGACGGTTAGCTTTGTTTCTTGCTGTTTCTACTTGTTGCCGAACAAGATCAGCATTCTCTACCAGATTCATGATTAACGATTCCGGAAGAATGGTGGTGTTTCCAATTCATCATCATCTGAAGATGAATCTACGTAACGATCAACTTGATGTGTTGATGTTGGTTCAGTTTGGCGAACGATATTCTCACGACGAATATCCCAATCACCAAAGGCTGAGCCACGGTTTGGTTCTACCGCTGGACGACTTGGAGTTGTTGGCAATTCAACATCTTGTTTCAAATCAAATTCACGGTCAAATGGTGCAGCTTGTGGACGTTGTTCACGTGGTCCTGTTTTATAAGGACGTTGTGAGGAAGCAATTCCGCTAACGCGTTCTACCTTGTCTTGACGGACACCAGTTGCAACAACTGTCACGCGGATTTCATCTTTAAGAGATTCATCAATAGATGTACCCAACCAGATGTTCACTCCGTGACCTGCAGCTTGGTTCACAATTTCTGAAGCTTCTTCAGCTTCGATCAATGTCATATCCAAACCACCTGTTACGTTGACGATCACGTCTTCTGCACCATCAATTGTAGTTTCAAGAAGTGGAGAGTAAATTGCTTTACGAGCCGCTTCGATAACGCGTTCTTCACCGCTACCAACACCAATACCCATGAGGGCATTTCCTTTGTTTTCCATAACGGTCTTCACATCTGCAAAGTCAAGGTTGATCAATCCAGGACTTGTGATCAAGTCAGTGATCCCTTGAACACCTTGACGAAGAACGTTATCTGCTTCACTCAAAGCTTCAAGAAGCGGTGTCTTCTTGTCTACAATTTCAAGCAAGTTGTTATTAGAAATAATCAACAAGGTATCTACATGCTCGCGAAGTTCGTTGATCCCTTCAATAGCAAAGTTGCCACGTTTTGAACCTTCAAACCCGAATGGACGAGTCACAACGGCTACTGTCAAAGCACCTACAGCTTTGGCAATACGAGCAATGACTGGTGCAGCACCTGTACCAGATCCTCCACCCATCCCTGCAGTGATGAAGACCATATCTGCACCTTGCAAAGCTTCTGTTAATACTTCTTCGCTTTCTTCAGCCGCCTTACGACCAACTTCAGGTTGACCTCCAGCACCCAATCCACGAGTCAATTTTGGACCCAATTGGATAACTGTTTCAGCTTTTGCACTTGAAAGTGCTTGAACATCTGTATTAGCTGCGATGAATTCTACACCGGCAACGCCTTCGTCAATCATACGATTGATGGCGTTTCCGCCACCGCCACCGACACCGATTACTTTAATTACTGCACCTTGTGCCGCTGCTGTGTCAAATGAAAATGTCATAAATACTTACACTCCTTAATCAAACATATTACCGATCAAATTTTTCATTCGGTCTGTGAATGTAGTTTTTGGTTCTTGTTTGCTATCATTGCTTGCTGCTGGAATTTCTTGAGCATCCACTGGAGATTCAATCTTCTCAGCATTGTATGCAGGTACTACCGGTTGTGCTGGAGTAGCAGGTTGTGGTTGTACTTGTGGTTGCACTGGACGATCAAATTGAATCGGTTGTTGACGCAAGACTTCGTCTCCATGAACCGCAGCTTGAGCAATAATATCCACATCTGTCAAATTGCCTGCATATTCAGACAAGCTAATCACATGGGCAAAAGCTGGATTGCGAATTCCAATTTGATTTGGAACAAACAATTTCACATTTACACCAAAGACTTCTTGAGCCAATTCTTCAACACCAGGAAGGATCGCACCTCCACCGATAATCACAATACCACCAGGAAGATCCAACAAATGTCTTCTCTCAAGGTCTTGTTTGATTTGCTCAAAGATGTGTTTGATACGTGCTGAAATGATTTCAGCTAAGTACTTCTCAGTCACTTCAACTGGCTCTACTTCACCGATGACTTCCACATGGAAGACTTCGTTTCCAGCAGATGGCACATAGGCTTCACCATAGTTGAACTTCAAGCCTTCAGCCAATTTTTGAGAAGTTTTCAATACTTTAGAAATATCTTTGGTAACATAATCGCCACCTTCTTGATAGATATTTGTAAATTGAAGTTCTTGGCTGCGAACAGATGCCACCGTTGTTTGGCCACCACCCATATCGATCACCGTTGCTCCGAATTCACGTTCGCCTTCATTCAAGACTGTTTTGATCATCGCAAGCGGTGAAATGATGATGTTTTCAACTTGTAAGCCTGCACGTTCAACGGTTTTACGCAAATTGTGCAAGATTGTACGAGGTCCTGTATAAAGAAGGCCACGCATTTCAAGTCGGATCCCCATCATTCCGCGTGGATCGCGGATTCCTTGGAAACCATCTACTGTGAATTCTTCAGGAATGAAGGTGATTACTTCACGATCCGGTGTCATACTTTTTGTGAGTGCAGATTTGACAACATTTTCAACATCTGCATCTGTGATTTCTTTCGAATCACTTGTGACTGGAATCATTCCTTGAGTTGCTTCGATTTGTAGTAAGTTTGCAGGCAACCCAACATTGACTAGATTGATTGAAATCCCTGCTTTTTCTTCAGCTTGGCTGATTGCATTTTTAATTGCATTTGAAGCAGCTTCGATATCTACTATAATTCCATCTTTGACGCCAGCACTTTTTGCATTGCTGACTCCAATTACATTCATTTCTCCATTGACATGTTCTGCCACCAATACTTTTATTGAACTAGTACCGATATCTAAACCTGTAAAAAAGCCGTCTCTAGCCATTACACCAGTCCTCTCTCTTTATTTGTTTTCACTTTACATCTATTTATAGCCCTTTAAGTTGGAACTATCCAAACTTCATTATATCACAAAGAAGCCTAAAATGGACATTTTTTCTTCAATTATTTGAGATAATTTATGGGCTTTACTCATTCCCAGAAGAATTCTCCCCTTCTGGATTCTGTTCTTGATTCTGTTCTTGGCTTGCTTCCTCAGAATGTTCATTCTGATTTTCTGTACTTTCAGCCTTTTCTTTCTCAGCTTGCTCTTTGGCATCTGCGATGGATTGTTCACTATAGCTGAAAACTCCAGCCTCCATATCGATAGTCGAAGCATCGTCTAATTGCTTACTGATCGCCTTATAGTAAGGAAGCTTGCGGGTAATTTGGGAAACAGGCACCAAGATTTTATTATCGTTTTTCATGGTGATGGTCACCAGATCCTTGGTGACCTTGCTCGGTGTCAGATCAACCGAAACAATTTTATCCGTAATGGAAGAAGAAATAGACTTCATTTCTTGGACAAATTGTCTAACTAATTCTCGATCTGAGAATTTTAAACTAATATAGGAGGACGGCAATTCCGAAGTTGGAGTTACTGTCTCAACGACTTCTCCATTTTCCAATACTGGATAGTGGTCTTCTCCGGTCACATAATAGGCAACCACTTTGTGTTCCACGATATTGACTTTAAAGGTCACCGGGAATTGATAATGCATGTGAACCTCTTTGATCCATGGACTAGCCGTTTTCATATTTTGTTCATAGACCGATTTATGAAGGAAAGTCGTCAGAGTATAATCTTCTTCTTTGATGCGACTTTTTTCATACAAGAGTTGCTGGTCAACCGCCTTGTTCCCTGAAAATTCAATGACTTTCTGTGTGGATAAGGGGCTTAAAAAGTAGATCGAGAGAAGGGCGACAATCGAGCTGATTCCGATAACCGGAAGGGCACGATAGATGTGGCGTTTTGCCACTGTCGGTTCCTTCTTTGGTTTTTTCGTCTTCAAGCCTTTAAAAAATGAAGGTTTTTTCTCTTGCTCCTCTGAAGGACCTAGCTCCTCTACAGCCGGATCATCCTCTTCTCCTTCTGAACTTTCTCCATCTGCTTCTGGATCCTCTTCGGCCTCAGATTCATCTTCTTCTTCAGACTCTTTTCGTTCGTCAGATTCTTCCTCTGAGACGGAAGCTGTCTCTTTTTCTGAAAGGTCTTCGTCTTCTTTTGCTTCTTCGCTTTCAGTTCCCTCTGTTTCAGCTTCTTCCGCTTTTTCAAGCGCTTTTTTTTCTAAATATTCTTTGTTTCTTTTTTGCCAGGCTGACAATTCTGTAATTTTGTCATCCGTTGGCGTTTTTTTATTGTCGTCCGTCATCTTTTCCCTTACTGATATCTTTTTGAAGCAGGCCATAAAAATCGTCTAGTGAAAGGAGTTCTGTCGATTTTTCCATTGCTTGGTGGTAGACTTGGCTTTGCTTCAACATTTCTTGAATGGTTTCATTGAAGGTTTCGAGCGTCAATTGATCTTCCTGCAATTGCTCTGCATAACCTTTATCCACAAAATATTGGGCATTTTCAATCTGATCGCCACGGCTGGCTTCTTTTCCTAGCGGTACGATCAGGTGGAGTTTGTTCATGGCTAAGAGTTCAAATAAGGTATTGGCTCCACCTCTAGTCACCACTAAATCAGCCTTCTGGAGCATGGGTAAATACTGATCGGTTACATAATCCACTCGATACAAGCCGCCCCCAGCCTGATTCAATGTTGAATCACCCGTCAAATTGATGATATTGTAGTGCTGCAAGAGCTCTGCTTTGTGCTCTGTCACAAATTCATTAAAGACACGCGCACCGGCTGATCCTCCGACAAAGAGAAGGGTCGGCAAGTCTTTTCGGAAACCTTTTGTTTTTTCTTCTAATTCTTCAGAAGTTGTCGGAATATGATCTGTGACCTTGGTTACCGCACCGATATGCTCACTCTTTGTCAAACCATGTGCTTGCTCAAAAGTTGTGTACATCTTGGTAGCGAATTTATAAGCAATTTTATTGGCCAATCCCATAGAAAGATCGGACTCATGGATATAGACAGGTACACGCGTGAGTCTAGCCGCAATCACTGGTGGCACCGAGACAAATCCCCCTTTTGAGAAGAGAACTTGTGGGCGCACACGAAGCAGGATTGCAATGGACTGGAGCGTTCCCCAAGCCACCTTGAACACATCCATCATATTTTGGAAAGAGAAATAGCGACGCAATTTCCCTGTTGCAATTGAATGGAAGCGTACGTCTAAGCCAGACTTTTTGATCTCTTGGTATTCGATTCCTTTTTTGTCCCCAATATAATGGACTTCCCATCCATCTTCGATAAATTTTGGAATCAAGAGGAGATTAAGGGTCACATGTCCCACGGTTCCCCCACCAGTAAACATTATTTTTTTCATCTTATTTCAACCCTTTTACTGTAGCAAGGAATTCATCCCCACGCACTTCAAAATTCGGATACATATCCCAGCTAGCATTGGCAGGACTTAGTAGTACAACATCGCCAGGGCTAGCCAAGTCGAAGGCTTTCTTTGTAGCATCTGCTACATCTGCCGCATCGACATAAGGGACGCCTGCTTTATCGGCTGCGCGTTTCACTCGAGGAGCTGATTCCCCGAGAATCACCATTTCCTTTAGGCCAGTAATGTGAGGCACTAATTCATCAAATTCATTGCCACGATCGAGCCCTCCTGCAATCAAGATCACCTTGCTGTTATCAAAACCAGAAAGGGCTTTTTGTGTCGCCAAAATATTGGTCGACTTACTGTCATTGTAGAATTTGACACCTTGAATTTCATCCACATATTGAAGACGGTGTTTCACTCCTCCAAAGGCTGACAAGGTTTCTTTAATGACCTCATTCTCCACACCACGGACTTTTGCAACAGCAATCGTTGCCAAGGCATTCTCTACATTGTGACTACCTGGAACACCCAGTTCATCTGCACGCATAACAACTTCTCCCTTAAACTTGAGAAGTCCATCTTCCAAATATGCACCGTCCACCTTTTCGACCGTTGAAAATGGAAGGACCCTTGCTTTGGTTTTTGTAGCCAGTTCCTTGGCCAGGTCTTGGTTGAAGTTCAAGACAATGACATCTTTTTCTGTCATATTCTTTTGAAGATTCCATTTGGCAGCTACATAATTTTCAAAAGAACCATGATAGTCGATATGGGTTGGCATGAGGTTGGTAATCACTGCAATCTCTGGATGGAAGGATTCAATTCCCATCAATTGGAAAGAAGACAATTCCATGACCAGGACTTCCTTTTCGGTCGCTGTTTGTGCAACTTGGCTAGCTGGAAAACCGATATTCCCAGACAATAGACCACCTTGGCCGGCAGCCGTCAAGACTTCCCCGATCATGGTTGTCGTCGTCGTTTTTCCGTTTGATCCTGTAATCCCAATAATTGGCGCATCCGAAATCAGATAGGCCAATTCTACTTCAGTAAGGACTGGAATGCCTTTTTCAAGCGCTTTTTCGACCATCGGGTTAGAATAAGGGATCCCTGGATTTTTGACCATGACTGCAAAGTCTTCATCCAACAATTCCAGAGGGTGACCTCCTGTCACGACTTTAATCCCTTCTTCCAGTAAACTTTGTGCTGCTGGATTTTCTTCAAAAGGTTTGCCATCATTGACGGTCACAATCGCTCCTAAGCGATCCAACAAACGAGCAGCTGACTCGCCGGACTTAGCCAAACCCAACACAAGAACCTTTTTATTTTCAAATTGTTTCACAAATTTCATGATTTCTTCGCTCCATTTTTATCACTCTCTATTTTACCTTTTTTTAGCAAAATTAAAAAGCCCAAAGACAGAAAAAGAAACAACATCCGATTAAATCCATTCAACTGATGTTATTTCTCATTCTTATACCTCTATCTATTTCACTAACTATCTAAGAGGCATTCCTAGTTTAATTTCTGCTTTGTTACAAGGTTCTTTTGTTTTTTATGAAGTATAGACAGACTCCTCTAAACTCATTAGATTCCTTGAGATAAGCCTTGTAAATAGCTTGTTTCAGTTTCTGACAATCCTCAACTATACCCCATTCCTATATTGTCTAGACGATAGAGAACATCAAATCTACTCTGCTTAGATTTTTTTAAAGGTGTCCCTTGTAGAATCTATCTTTCATCAAAAGAAAAGTTGAGGTTAAAGGATATTGCAGGCATATAAGAGCTTTCAGGCATCATATATACATAGAACTTTGCTCTTGTATCATCCCATCGTCCATGATTGTTAAAGGCAACTAGATAATCCCATGAGTAGGACAATTCATGCGAATTGGTAGGATAACCTCAATCATCTAAGGCTAGATCAATAAAGAAAACGTAAACCATTATTATTGGCTTCGACTCCTACAGTCCGAGTCAAACAACACCCACCGAAAAGTAATAAGTGATTACTTACCGGTAGGTGTTGTCTATATTAGAAATGAAAGTTAAAGCTCCGTCTACTCTAGCCCGTCTTTCTTTTCTATATTTCTTGGCAAAAAATTTTAGGGATGATCAATAAGAAGCAAATCAGCGGAATCCGTCTCCCATTCTGTTTTTTCAGAGAGTGGAATCATAATCCGTTTTTTCACCTCTAAGGTTGCAGCATCAAATTCGACAATGGTCCCCATTTCTTTAGTGGAAGCTTTTGCTGGAGTTGCTAAGACTACGACCTTATCATCCGTATAACAAACTTTTTGGACTTTTAGACCTTTATCACTAAAAAGCTTGATAAAATCAGTTCCGGATAAATCTTTTTCCGAAACAAGTTTTAAGTCACTTGTATATTCTAGCAATCGATGATCTGATGTCACAAAGCGAAAGTGATTATGAATAGGATAAGCAGTGAGGACTCTCTCAGCTTCAAAGGTCTCTTCGCTTACTTCTAACGTCTCTGGATCAACACTTGTCAGGCTAATTTTATTTTTCTTTTCCTCTCGCTTCTCCTCATCATCAAAGCGAGTAAATTTAGGATTCCCAACGGTTATCACTTTCCCGTCTACCAATAAAAGTTCCTGAAAATCAGACTGAGACGGATCCTGCAACTCAATAAACTCAAATTCGTTCTTTTCCTCATCTAGGTAGAGAAAACGCATATCATCACCAACTAAATCAAATCCTGTAACAAAAATTTTTGAATTGACTTCGATTCCTTTATCAAGGCTCAGATCAACCTCTGGTGACAGTACCTGCTTGTTTTTAGAGTTGGTGTAGCGGATGCGACTTCGCAACACACCTACCTTCCCATCCTCCACAGATAATCCTTCAATCGGCCCTTTCTGTCCCTTTGAAACAAATCGAACAGAATAGGTAGTCGAACCCATAGAGAAAATTTGACTTGGATAAACGAAATAAGTAGAAGGGGACTTGAACACCAAATGAGGTCTAGTTCCAAAAGAGTAGGCATAGAGTTCATTTCCTTTTTGGAAAAGCGTACCAACATTATACCCTTTTAGAGAATATTCTTTTTGTTCTCCTTTTTTGTCAATGAAAAAAATCTTCGTTAGGATATCCCTTTTGCCCTTTGGGCGATAGGAATAAAAGCTAACAGCATAGTCATACTGTGAAAACTCGTCAGAAGATTTTTTTGGTATAGAGTTCCAACTACAAGATCCTAAGAGTAAAACACTAATCCCACCAAGAATCAGAAACAGATTTCGAATCATTTTTGATTTCATCTCTATTCCCTCCTTATTTCTTTCCTTTATTATACCCTTAGCACAATCAATTAGCAAACCGATCAAGGTGTGCTCCTTTTTCATTGTTTGAAGTACTTTTTGGCTCATACCAAAGAAAAAAGAGTTACAAAAGAGAAGAATTTCCCTTTTATAACTCTAACGATTTATATTGAGCTTCTACTATTTCCGTTTTTTTAACTCGGTTGGTAATCTTGAAATATCCACCAAAGCCAGGTAGCCAACGAAGGCTAGTAAGGCGCCGACAAAAAACTCAGATGGTAATTGGAATATCTGAAAAACAGCGAGACAGGTTAATACGATAATCGAGACGATCAAAATAACCAATACCACACTATCTAACGTGCCACGAATGCTTTTTGGTGTCATAAAAAGGTAAAAAAGGAGAATCAAAATTCCTAAGATAAAATAGACCATTTTGTTTCTCCTTTCTTTCCGTATTATTCAGCAGCTGCTGATTTTTTCTTTTTATTTGCTTTTTCGCGTTCTGCTTTGTTCAAGATTTGTTTCCGCAAACGGATAGATTCAGGCGTTACTTCCATGTACTCATCGTCGTTCAAGAACTCAAGAGATTCTTCCAAGGTCAAGATACGAGGAGTCTTGATAACCGCTGTTTGGTCCTTAGTAGCTGAACGAACGTTGGTCATTTGTTTGGCTTTCGTAATGTTTACGGTCAAGTCGTTCTCACGAGAGTTTTCCCCGATGATCATTCCTTCGTAAACTTCTGTACCTGGATTGACAAAGATCGTACCACGTTCTTCGATAGACATGATAGAGTATGTGGTTGCTTTTCCGTTATCGATTGAGACAAGAGCACCACGGTGACGTCCACCGATTTCTCCTGGAATCACTGGCAAGTATTGGTCAAAGGTGTGGTTCATGATTCCGTAACCACGTGTCATTGACAAGAACTCTGTTGAGTAGCCAATCAAACCACGAGCAGGAACTAGGAAGACCAAACGAGTTTGACCATTTCCTGTTGCAATCATATCCAACATTTCACCTTTACGTTCAGAAAGGCTTTGGATAACAGATCCTTGGTATTCTTCTGGTGTATCGATTTGCACGCGCTCAAATGGTTCACATTTAACACCATCGATTTCCTTGATGATAACTTCTGGACGAGATACTTGCAATTCGTATCCTTCACGACGCATGGTTTCGATCAAGATAGACAAGTGCAATTCCCCACGTCCTGAAACTGTCCATTTATCAGGTGAGTCAGTCGGGTCAACACGAAGAGAGACGTCTGTTTGCAATTCCGCTTGCAAGCGTTCTTCAACTTTACGAGAGGTCACCCATTTTCCTTCGCGACCAGCAAATGGTGAGTTGTTAACCAAGAAGGTCATTTGAAGCGTTGGTTCATCGATGTGAAGGATTGGAAGAGCTTCAACTGCGTCTGTCGGTGTGATCGTTTCTCCAACGAAGATATCTTCCATACCAGAGATAGCGATCAAATCACCCGCTTTAGCTTCTTGAATTTCACGACGTTCCAAACCAAAGAAACCAAAGAGTTTGGTAACACGGAAGTTCTTAGTCGTTCCATCCAATTTAGAAAGGGTTACTTGGTCCCCAACTTTTACAGTACCACGGAAGACACGTCCGATACCGATACGTCCAACGAAGTCGTTGTAATCAAGCAGGGATACTTGGAATTGAAGTGGCTCATCTGAGTTATCAACTGGGGCTGGGATGTGATCAATGATGGTATCAAAGATCGGTGCCATTGTGTGCTCTTGATCAGCTGGATCATCTGAAAGTGAAGAGGTTCCGTTGATCGCTGATGCATAAACAACTGGGAATTCCAATTGGTCGTCATCCGCACCCAATTCGATGAAGAGTTCAAGAACTTCGTCTACAACTTCTTCTGGACGAGCAGATGGTTTATCGATTTTGTTGACTACAACGATCGGAACAAGATCTTGTTCCAAGGCTTTTTTCAATACGAAACGCGTCTGAGGCATGGTTCCTTCATAGGCATCAACGACCAATACAACCCCATCGACCATTTTCATGATCCGTTCCACTTCTCCACCGAAGTCCGCGTGTCCTGGTGTGTCCATGATATTGATTCGAGTTCCGTTATAAGCAACGGCTGTATTTTTAGCAAGGATAGTGATCCCACGTTCTTTTTCAAGATCGTTTGAGTCCATTGCACGTTCTTGCAATTCTTTACGTTCATCCAAGGTGTGCGATTGTTTCAACAATTCGTCTACCAAGGTTGTTTTACCATGGTCAACGTGGGCAATGATCGCAACGTTACGAATATCTTCTCTTAATTTTGTCATGATTTCCTCTATAAAATTTTAAATAATATTTCTAACTGAACAATTATACCACAGTCCTATCTAAAAAACACAGTTCAGCTAGTTGTAAATGTTTTCATCTTCATTTCTTTTCTCCGACTCGATTTCCTTTTCTTTTCATGATACACTAATGATAAGACTTACAGAAAAAGAGGCTCCCATGAGATTAGATCAATTGATGGCAGACCATCAGTACTCTCGCAAAGACATCAAACAACTTCTGGCTCGAAGGCAAATCTTGGTCGATCACCTACCAGCTCAAAAGCTATCCCAAAACATCGACCCTGGACTCCAACAGATTCAAATAGGGGATCGGATCATTCAAGAACCGCGTCACCACTACTACATGCTCCACAAACCAATCGGGGCCGTGACCGCCAAAAGAGACGCCCACCATCCAACGGTGATCGAGCTAGTGGACCCCCAGCAAGAGTACCCAGACCTCTATCCTCTTGGTCGCCTCGATCGCGACACCAGTGGTCTGCTCCTCATCACAGATAATGGTCCCTTAGGCTTTCAACTGCTCCATCCTCAATACCATGTGGAGAAGGTCTATGAGGTAGAAGTCAATGGTCCGCTCTATGCAGCCCACATCGAGCAATTTCAGAATGGAATTTCATTCACAGACGGTCCTATCTGCAAGCCCGCCTCCTTAACCATTCTAGAAAGCACCCTCAGCTACAGCAAGGCCCAGATCCGGATCTCAGAAGGAAAATACCACCAAGTGAAAAAAATGTTTTTAGCCATAGGGGTCAAAGTAATGACCTTAAACCGCTTGTCTTTTGGTCCCTTCACCTTGGATCCTCAGTTAGCCCCTGGAGAAAGCCGACCTTTGAATGAGGTGGAGCTCACATGGGTCAAAGAGTCCCTTGAAAAAACGAGATAAAAAAGCTCTAACTACACAGCTGGTGCAGTTAGAGCTCTTTTTATTAAGCATCTTTTTTCACTTTCCCATTCCAAGAATCAAGACCATAAGACAAGACATAAATGTCTGTGTAGCCCTGTTTCTTAAGATAGAGAGCCGCATTGGTTACTCGAGAACTACGGCTATTCTCATAGAGCAAAATTGGTTTGTCTTTGCGCAAGGCTGCAAGACTCAATTTCAACTGAGTTGAAGGAATGTTGCGTGCTCCTAAAATATGCTTGGCATGAAACTCAGCTGGCTCTCGCAAGTCAATCAACTGACCTTTACGAATCAGCTCTTCAAAAGTAGCATTGTCCACAAATTTAGCAGCTTTACGGATGCGGAAATAATTAAACGCCATCCATCCAAATGCTCCTAAAACAACCAACCAAAAAATGATATTTCCCATCACTCTACCTCACTCTTTTTCAAAAATTCTAATTCTTGCTTGTGCTCTCTTCTTAAAACGGTATCGGCTTCTAAATAATCGAGCCGCTCCATCAGGCCTGCATCATAAAGACGTTGAAGCTCAATTTTCATCAATTCGATGTCATAGAGGCGCTTCCCTACGTAAATGATGATTCCAAAACGTTTTAAAAATTGTTGAACATCATACAGGTTTTTCATGTTCATTATTGTATCAAATTTAGAAAGGCTTTACAAGATTTTCAAGCAAATGATGAAATTTTCCGATTGCTTTACGAATAAATAAGTATGATCAACTTTTATTTTTTTACCATCGGTACTTGCATCGCCTCTTTTTTGGGACTAGTAGTCGATCGTTTTCCAAACCAATCCATTCTCACTCCTCGCAGTCATTGCGATCAATGCCAGCACGTCCTTGGAGTTTGGGACCTCATCCCTATCCTCTCGCAACTCCTGCATCGCTTTCGCTGTCGCTATTGTCATCAGATCTACCCATTTTGGTACTGCCTTTTTGAGGTCTGGAGTGGCCTGCTCTTTTTAGCCTGCGCCAATGGTTACCTTTCCCTGCCTCAACTTCTAACACTACTGGGAGCTGCCGTTTTAGCCATCTATGACCTTCGCTTTATGGAATACCCTTTATTCATCTGGTGCTGTCTCCATGCCCTGGTCCTCTTTTTATCCGGTAGTAATCTCCTCATGCTGGTCTTTTTACTCCTTGCGATCGGAGCTCACTTTTTCTTTATCGGAATGGGAGCAGGAGATTTTCTCTTACTAGCTACCTTTTCGCTAAGCTTTTCTTCTACCCAGATCCTCATTCTCATTCAGATCGCATCCATCTTAGGCATTCTCGTCTTTGCTCTCAAAAAAGAAAGAGACCGGATTCCCTTTGTTCCCTGTCTCTTTCTCAGTTATCACGCTTTACTGCTTTATACGATGTTTTGCAGATAAATTCTTTTTATTTTGCAGCCTTCGCTTCTAGATAATCGGCGATGGCAGCCACATCTTTATCCCCACGTCCGGAAACGTTGATGATAATGATCTTGTCTTTATCCAATTGTGGAGCACGTTTGACCGCTTCTGCAATCGCGTGTGAGCTTTCAATGGCTGGGAGGATCCCTTCTGTCTTACTGAGAAGAAGAAGAGCTTCTACTGCTTCATCATCTGTCGCTGCTACATATTTGACACGACCAGAATCTTTAAAGAAAGCATGCTCTGGACCAACCCCTGGGTAGTCCAAACCAGCAGAGATCGAGTACACTGGCGCTACTTTTCCATCTTCGCCAAAGACTGCATAGGTCTTCATCCCATCAACCACACCGATAGTCCCTTTGGTCATGGTCGCTGCGTGTTGATCGGTGTCCAAGCCATGTCCAGCTGCTTCTACCCCAACCAAGCCGACTTCCTCTTCTGCAACATACTCAGAAAAGGCACCGATGGCATTAGAGCCACCACCGACACAGGCAATCACATAATCCGGCAAACGGCCTTCTTTTTCCAAGATTTGACGTTTAGATTCTTCACTAATCACTTTTTGGAATTCATGCACAATGGTTGGGTAAGGGTGAGGGCCAACAGCAGAACCCAAAACGTAAAAGGCATCCAGATCCGCCATCCATGCTCCAAAGGCAGCATCAACGGCGTCTTTCAAGGTCTTAGTCCCGGTTTCAACCGCATGGACGGTTGCCCCCATCATTTCCATGCGGAAGACATTGAGACGTTGACGTTCAACGTCTTCTGCTCCCATGTAAACATCACAGGCCATACCGAACTTAGCTGCCGCAGCTGCTGTAGCTACACCGTGTTGACCAGCCCCTGTTTCAGCAATCACACGCGTTTTGCCCATGCGTTTGGCCAAGAGGATTTGCCCCAAAACGTTATTCAATTTATGCGAACCTAGGTGATTCAAGTCTTCGCGCTTCAAATAAATTTTTGCCCCACCTAAATGTTCTGTCAAACTTTCCGCAAAGTAGAGCGGTGTTTCCCGACCAGAATAATCTTTCAAATAATGTTTGTATTCTGCAATAAATTCTGGATCATTTTTATACTGTTCAAAGGTTTCCTCTAATTGATTGAGCAAGTTTTGAATCGGTTCTGGTACGAAAGATCCACCAAATTGTCCGAAATAGCCTTTTGTTTCTGTCATGATTGTGTCCTCTTTTCTATATCTTTAATCCTGTTTATGATCTTTTTCTCTCGCGGGCCCTTTGAGCTGCAGTCTCATTGGGTTCCTTTGAGATACAAAAAACCTCACACAGAAAAATCTGTGTGAGGACGATTCGATACCGCGGTGCCACCTCAATTGTAGGAAGCTATTCTTTCTCCTACATCTCTGACCTGTCTAACAACAGGGTGCACGATAAGGTGTGCTCACCGAATTTTTATTGTTTCAAATTCATCATCATAAACACATCAGCCCATTTCAAGATTCACCACTGCTTGTTCGCAATCACCACAAGCTCCCTGGAAGTGAGAAAAATCTCTACTTTTCTGATGTCTTGAAGATATTATAGCTCCCGCTTCTGATTTTGTCAACAAAAATTTCAAAAAGACACTAAAATGTTCGGATTTTACATTTCACCATTTTTTGCTAGCAATCGTGCTCGGAAATACTGAAAGCCTAAATAAGCTAGATAAGCGCCTAAGGTATTGGTCCACAAATCATCTAGCTCAAAGACACGATTGGCATCAAACAAGAGATCTAACAGAACTTGGCTACATTCAATCCACAAGCTCATGGCAAAACCGAAGCACAAGACCCGTTTGCGACTCCTCAACCAGGGCCATAGCCAGAGAAGTTGAAAGACCAGCGGGCTTAACAAAAAGATATTGGCTATATTTTGGAGAATGACCTTAATGAGTTGGATGACACTGGTGATCTGACCAAGATTCATCACCGAATTAAGAGGAACCAGCAGGACGACGATGCGACCGAAATGTTGAATACCCGGTGTTTCCATACCCGGCTCTGGCTGTTGGGGCAAAAAACACATCAGACACAAAAGGATAAAATAGAAGAAGCTGCCACTCCGTAACAGCCTTCTTCCTCTTTTTGTTAGTTCTGTATGATCGATCAGCCCTTGTTTAAGGTTGCGCATGTTCAACAATCGCTTTCTCCCGATCCCGTTTCATGGTATTTGAACGCAATTGGCCACAGGCTGCATCAATATCCGTACCGTGCTCTTGACGCACTACACAGTTAACACCTTGTTTTTTCAAGGTATCATAGAAGGCCATGACCCGTTCTTTGGGACTCCGGCTATATTGGTCATGCTCACTGACAGGATTGTAAGGAATCAAGTTAACATAAGACAATTTCTTGATATTCTTGAGCAATTCTGCCAACTCTAAGGCTTGCTCGACCCCGTCATTGACTTCATTGAGCATGATGTACTCAAAGGTCACCCGACGGTTCGTAGTCTCAATATAGTATTCAATCGCCGCAAACAATTTTTCAATTGGAAAGGCCCGGTTGATCTTCATGATGCTAGAGCGCAAGTCATTGTTTGGAGCATGAAGAGACACTGCCAAATTGACTTGCACACCTTCATTTGCAAAGTCACGAATTTTATGAGCCAAACCAGAAGTTGACACGGTAATATGACGAGCACCAATCGCTAATCCCTTGTCATCGTTGACCGTCCGGATAAATTTCAAGACATTGTTATAGTTGTCAAATGGTTCTCCGATCCCCATGACAACGATATGACTGACCCGTTCATCTTGGCCACGTTCGTCAAAGTATTTTTGGACCAACATGATTTGAGACACGATTTCCCCATTGTTCAAATCGCGTTGTTTTTTGATCAAACCAGAAGCACAGAAGGTACAACCGATATTGCATCCGACCTGAGTCGTTACACAGACAGATAATCCATAGTGCTGACGCATCAAGACGGTTTCAATCAACATGCCGTCTGGCAATTCAAAAAGATACTTGACCGTTCCATCTGCTGACTCTTGCACGATCCGTTGCTTAAGTGGGTTGACGACAAATTGATCATTTAACTTTGCAATCAAATCCTTAGAAAGGTTGGTCATTTCTTCGAAAGACTGGACGCGTTTGCGATAGAGCCATTCCCAGATTTGTGCTGCACGGAATTTCTTTTCGCCGTTTTCTTCCGCCCAATCAATCATATCTTGGCGTGTTAAACTATAAATGGATGGTTTCATTCTTTCTTACTCCTCTTTTTGTCGAATCACAAAATGACGTTTGTTGTCTGTCTTCGTTGTCTTTTTAGTCTCAGCAGACGGTCTTGTTTTTTTCGAGTTTTTGGCTGGTTGTCCCTTGTCGCGTTCTCGTTTTTGGAAACGATCTTTTTGTTTGCGATTGCGCGAACGCTTCTTGGGCTCTCTTTCTTCTGATTGAGCTTTTTTGACCGGTGATTTCTTATCAAAAGAAGCACGATGAGGTTCCTTATTTTCAAGGACAAAATAAGCACAACCATAGCTACAATATTCTAACAAATAATCGTCTAAACGACTTAGTTTATCCATCGTTGCAACATCGCGCTCTTCCTTATAGAAGCCACGCAAGCGCAACTGCTCATTGCTCCAATCACCAACAATGTAATCAAACTTGGTTAAAATCTCAGAAAATCGCTGACCAAAAACAGTCGCATCAAAAGCTTCCTTCTCATTTTTCAAGAGCTCAAAGGAGAGGTTTTCTGAACGGATTTGGTCTCCTACCTGATGAAAGACAGGTCCAGGAAATTTATTGTAATTATATAATTCAGGGTCAATCTCTTTTCGCATAGTGTTCCTTCATCAAAATCTATTTACTGTAACACTTTATTTTATCATAAATTTGATGACTTGCGTCAGATTTGACTAGAAAAGAGTTGAAATTCCTTTGAGAGCAAAAAGAGAGTGGGATAGAAATCGGTAACTCGTTAGAATTCGATTTCGTCGTCCCACCTCCGCACAGTTGAGTAGGGCTGTAAAAGCTGATGAAATCAGCGTAGTAGAGCCCACTCAACCACTGCGTCTTGCTCGACAATCCAAAAATAATTGAGAGGCTAGGACTTTTGTCCCAGCCTCTATGAATATTCATTGCCGGATGCAAGTGGCAAAAAAAGAGTAATTTTGGTATAGCTATTTGCCTTAGAATCAATCTCCATATGATAGGCTTCGCCAAATTGAAGATGCAATCGTTGGTCCACATTTTTCAAGCCAACACCTCCTAAACGAAGAAGGGTTTGGTCTGTTGATCCTGATCGGTCAAACCCTCGTCCATTGTCAAAAATCGATACGCAGGCGTAGTCTCCACTGACTTCAGTTGTCACTCGAATGAGACCTGGCCGATCGATCTCTTTAATGCCATGGTAAATCGCATTTTCCACTAAAGGCTGAAGCACTAATTTTGGAAGCTGATAGTCGCCCAACCGTTCATCTTCTAGAATTTCATAGTTGAGCTTTTCACCATAACGTTGTTTTTGAATGAAAAGATACTGGCGGACATGGTCGATTTCATCTCTCAGTAGGATTTGTTCCTGGCCTTGGTTAAGAGCCAGTCGAAAATATTGAGCCAGAGACTTAGTGATGTCGACCACGCGCCGACTATCATTAAACTCCGCCATCCAGACAATCGTATCCAAGGTATTGTAGAGGAAATGCGGATTAATCTGAGCCGAAAGTGCCCGCAACTCGTACCGCCGTGCGTTCTGTTCCTCTTCCTTGACCTGTTGCATAAGGTGATCGATTTGGTCCAACATGGCATTAAAAGCTTGAGCGAGGTCCACCAATTCTGGAGATCCTTTGGCTACAGCCCTCAAGTGGGCATCTCCTGCTCCAATCCTCAAAATGATGGTTTGAAGGTCTCGTAAGGGTTTGATCCACAAACGCAGAACAAAGCCAATCCCTATTAAACACATGATCAAAGCTAGTAATCCTAGGCCAATGAAAGAGTATAGGAGCTGCGACTGTAGCATCTGAAGTCCTTCAAGTGAAGCCACTCCAATCAAGGTCCAATCGCTATCTGGAATCGGAACCTGATAGATAAAATTCTTCTCTCCTTTGCCATAACCATCTTTCACAGCAATATAGGGCTGCATGGCCTGCATTTCTTGACTGGAAGAATAAACCGCTTTTTTGGGATGGTAGACAAACTCATGCTTTTGATTAATGATAAAACTAAAGCCTTGTTTCCCTAGTTGAAGGTGATCCAAGTAAGCCTGAAGACTATCGTAACCAATATCCAAGCGTACTACTCCGAGATTTTGGCCAGTCTGATCGACCACTTCTTGGGTAATAGAAACCACCCATTTTTCTTTTTCCGAGGTCAAGGATTCCTTTCGAGCTGGCGTCAAGACCGGCATGGCTCTTTCCTTAATCGCCTCTTGATACCAACTTTCATTCATCATATCTGAGGAAGTCTGCATGCTGATTTTGGAATCTGTCGCTACCAGACGTCCATCCTTGGTCACCAAGACCGCTGAGACTAGGTCCGGATCCGTTTCAATCATCGTTCGCATCAGGTGTTGAACCGTTTCTTGATTCGCACTCTTGTCTTGTGCAAATTGGCGAACAGCCTGCTCTTTGCTAAGAACCGTGGTAGTCTGCTTTAATTTTTTTAGATAGGAGGTGATGAACTGACTGCTTTGATCGATACTATTTCTTGTCGTCCGCTCTGTTTGCTGGCGGATCGTCCCTGAACTAGTTTGATAGTAAAGACTACCAATAAGACCAAACAGCAAGAGAATGAAGAGAAAAAAGTAGAGGACCAGCTGAATCAGCAAGGGATATCGTTTCATTCATGCTCTCCTTTTTTGTACTGCCTTGGTGTCACCCCAACAACCTGCTTAAAGCGTTGAGAAAAATAGTTCATATCTTCAAAACCAACCTGATCGGCGATCTCATAAATCTTTAGATCTGTCGTAAGAAGCAAGAGTTGAGCCTTCTTCATTCGCTCCTGGATGAGGTAGTCTTGGAAGGGGAGTCCCAATTTTTTCTTGATCAATACGCTTAAATAAGAGGCACTGAAACCAAGTTGATTGGCCAGATCCTTTAGAGTTAACTGAGAGTCTGCTAAACGAGCATGAATGGCTTCTTCCAAGTCTGTCGAATAACCATGACTGACCAAATCTTCGACTTGCGCTTTCTTACGCTCTTGATCAAGTTTTCCTTTCACCTTTGCTAACATCTCTTCAATATCATCTTTTGAAAAAGGCTTCAGCAAATAATCATCTGCACCTAACTTGATGGCTTTCCTCGCAAACTCAAAGTCATCATAACCTGTCAAAAAAATGATATGACAAGACGGAGACTGCTCTTTGACGAGATGGGCCAGATCCAGGCCATTCATTTGTGGCATATTGATATCGGTTAGAAGGATATCGGCTGGTTGCTCTTTAAACTTTTCCCAAGCCTCACGGCCATTTTCTGCCTGGTTGATGACAGTCATTCCAAACTGTTCATAATCTACTAAGGAAGTCAGACCCTGCCGGATAAGCTCTTCATCTTCCACAATCATGATCGCATACATGTCTTTTACCTACTTGTCTTTGCTATACTTATTATAGCAAATTGTGGTTCCAAATGTCTCAGACATAGTCCAATAAATAACCGTAGCCCTTTTCTTTCATTTCTGCTTTGGGAATAAAGGTAATAGACAAACTATTGATGCAATAGCGAAGGCCGCCTTTTTCCTTGGGACCGTCGGTAAAAACATGGCCCAGATGGGAATTTCCCACACGGCTCCGAACTTCTGTCCGCGTCATATTGAAACTCTTATCCTCCTTATAGATTGCCACATCAGGACTAATAGGACGACTGAAACTTGGCCAACCACAACCAGAATCAAATTTATCCTTAGAGGAAAAGAGTGGCTCACCGGTCACGACATCTACATAAATACCGGCATCAAACTGATCCCAGTAACGATTGGAGAAGGCCCGTTCGGTATCATTTTTTTGTGTCACCGCATACTCTTCAGGAGATAACTTCTTTTTGATTTCCTCATCGCTTGGCTTAGAGTAGCGACTAGCATCAATAACAGGATAAGAAGCCTGATTGACATCGATATGGCAGTACCCATTCGGATGTTTCTTTAGATAATCCTGGTGGTAGTCCTCAGCCTTGATGAAATTAGTCAGTGGCTCTTTTTCCACCGCTAACGGTTTGTCGTATTTTTTTGCTACCTCTTCAAAGACTTGGTTAATAGTTGGAAGGTCTTCTTGGGAGACATAATAGACACCTGTTCGGTATTGAGTTCCTTGATCATTTCCTTGACGATTCTTCGACGTTGGGTCGATAATCCGGAAATAATGCAGGAGCAATTCTTTCAGAGATACCTGCTTGACATTGTAAGTGATATGAACTGTTTCAGCATGGCCTGTTTGAGGGACTAATTCATACTTGGTTGTTTCTCCCTTTCCATTGGCATAGCCTGATACAGCATCAATCACACCTGGAACACGGGAGAAATATTCCTCTACGCCCCAGAAGCAACCACCAGCCAAATAAATTTCACGCTGATCCTTTGGATCAACCTTTTCATTTGTTTCCTTTTTGGCTACTGGAGTCTGACTCATCGATGCTTTTTTAATCATCTCAGTGCTTGTTTCTGATTGATCCATTCCGTTTGATCCCTTACTAAAGAAAAAGAAACCAATGAATAGTAAGCCAACGAGAAGGATAGCAAACACTTTCCATTTTGTTTCCATTGTCTATCTCCTTACTGCATGTTCTCTAGGGTCTTGAGGATATCCTCTTTATTCATATAGCCAATATGACTCTTTGCTAAAGTCCCATCACTATTGATAAAGAGCGCCGATGGATATGAACGAATCCCATACTCTTTTAGCAGTTCCCCTTTACTATCTAGCAAGACCGGGAAATCCTTGTAATCCAAAGACTGGTACCAGTTTTTGAAATCTGCTTCCGATTTTTCACCATTAAAGGTTGGAGCTACAACGGATAAGACCACATAATCCTTACCCTCCTCTGCCTTTGCTAAATCATTTGTGTCGCCTAATGTTGAAAGACAGATTGAGCACCAGGAAGCCCAAAATTTGAGGTAAACTTTCTTTCCCTTGTAATCGGATAAGCGGTAGGTCTTACCGTCTACTCCTTGCAGGTTAAACTCTTGAACCTTCTTTCCAGCTTGCTCTGAAGGTCCCGTTGTGGATGTCTGCTTAGTCTCACTTTTGTTGGATGATCCCATTCCTTGATTAGAGCAAGCCCCCAAAAGTCCAGTACACAAGAATCCTGCAGCTACTAAAGCTAATTTCTTCATCATTATTACCTCTTTAAATAAGGAGAAAGTCATCCTCAGATGACCTCTCCCTTCTTTCATTAGTTGTCTGATTTCATATCAGATGATTCACTCTTTTCATCTTTCATTTCTGAATCGCTAGATTTCATCTCATCTTTTTTCATGTCGTCCTTCATTTCAGAACTGCTGTCAGACATCATAGATGAATCTTTCATGTCTTCTTTTTTCATTTTATCATCGGACATGGACGAATCCTTCATGTCATCCTTCTTCATGTCATCCTTCTTCATATCGTCCTTCTTCATCATACTACTATCGTCCGTTTTTTTCATGTCTGAATCTGATTTCTGTCCAGAACAAGCTGCTAAAGTGACGATGCTAAGTGTAGCAATAGAAAGTGCAAGAATTTTTTTCATGATTTTTCTCCTTTAATCATTCAAGATTAGTGAAACAGGGATGCGAGGCTATTAAGATTTCCTAGCATCAGCAAGATGCCCATCAAGATGATGAGGGCACCACCAATTTTTTTCAAGGTTCCCATATGGGGCTTGAGTTTAGCAAAATGTTGTAGAACCCAGCTAGAAGCCAAGGCCAAAAGCAAGAAAGGAAGAGCCAAGCCTAATGTATAGACCAGCATCAGGAGAGCACCTTGCAATGCACCATCTCCTCCAGAAGCTGCAATGGCTAAAACAGAGCTCAAAACTGGTCCGACACAAGGGGTCCAACCAAAACTGAAGGTGACCCCTATCAGAAAAGCATTGAAGAATTCATTGCGTTCCTGATTCTTTTTGAGTTGGATGGTCTTTTGCTTTTGGAGTTGTCTTAGATTGATTACGTCCATTTGGTGAATCCCTAATAAGATCACAATCCCTCCTAGCAGATAGCGAAACCATGGAGCATAAAGCACCTGGCCAAGGGCCCCTGCACCATATCCTAGAATCAGGAAAACAGTTGATAGACCTGCGATAAAACAAAGCGTCTTCACCAGACCATACCAAGAAATATCTCTTCCAAAAATTCGAACCGTCTTCACGCGTTCAGAATCCAATAGAATCCCTACATAGACTGGCATCAGTGGCAAAATACATGGGGAGAAAAAGGATAGAACTCCCGCTAAGAATACTGAAATGGAAAACAAACTGCTTTGAATCATTTCACTACCTCCCTTTCTTTCTGATACCAGTATAAAGAAAAAATCCCTCTAAAAATAGAGAGATTGATAAGCAAAAACTTGAATTTGATTAGAAGGTGAATCTTCCTATCTGCCAACTCTACCTCGTACTTTCAAGTACGAGACTGATCTAACAAGATACTTCTACTTCTTTTTCAAATAATCAATAGCATCTTGAAGGGTTTTGACGGGAACGATTTTCATCTTCGAATGAATTTGTTTCGCGGCTTCTTTCGCTGTTTCATAGTTTGATTTGGCCTTGGGATTGGCTTTCTTTTCTTCTTTGGAAACTGGATTATTAGGGGCAAAGAAAATTTCTGCTCCTTCTTTATCGGCTGCAACGACTTTCTTGTCAATCCCACCGATATCGCCAACCGTTCCATCTTGGTTAATGGTTCCTGTCCCCGCAATATGGCGTCCCTGACGAAGATCTGGATCAGCCACTTGGGTGTAGATGGCTAGGCTAAACATCATACCGGCACTTGGTCCACCAATCCCTTGGGTCGCAAACTGGACAGGAACATCGCCTTTGGCTTCAGTCCGGTCGATCAAGCTAATCCCAATTCCGTTTTTCCCGTTGGACAATTTGATGATCTTTCCATCTGCTGTCTTGGTTTGTCCATCCTCAATATAGGTCACTGAAACGGGATCGCCAATTTTTTGAGAACCAACATAGTCAATCAATTCTTTGGAACTCTTAAAGGTCTTGCCATTCACACCTGTGACGGTATCTGCAATGTTCAAGATTCCCTTAAAGGTCGAATCATCTGCCACTTGCATGACATAAACACCTAGAAAGTCCATCTGGGTTTCTTTCCCAGCTGTCTTCAATCCTTGGTAGATGGCCATATTTTGCGAGGTTTCCATATAGAATTGGTTAATCCGCGTAAATTCTTGGCTCGAACTACCACCTGTCATATCCTTTGCAGAGTAGATATCTGTAAAAGGTGTCGCCCAAGCATAGATCAAATCAGCCGGAGTCGCTTCTTTCACTGCCACGGTTACAAAGTCATAAGACCCTGACTTGGTATCCATTTTTCCATCTACTGTCATGACGGATCGAATATCTTCTGCCGTTCCTGGCATCTCAATATAATAGGGAAGGCGAATCACAAAAGCAGCTAGCAAAAGGAGCAAGAAAAGAACGCCTGCAATCGGCCATCGGTATTCTTTCAACCGTCCCTTTTTCTTTTTAGTGGTCAAGCTTGGTTTATTCGCTTGTGTCATCTTTGATTTCCTCCATTACACTCTTTGGGACATAAGGTGAGATATCCTGCTGAAAAGCCAGCAACTCTCGAATACGTGTTGAACTAATGGCCTGGTAAGGAGGCTGGGTATAGAGATAAACCGTCTCCAATTCAGGCGCCAACTGGTGATTAAAATAATCCATATTGGCTTCGTATACTAGATCCTGTGCATTGCGCAAGCCCCGGATCAAGGTGATGACCCCAAGATTGCGCGCCACTGTCACAGCTAACTCTTGAGTCGACGTCACAATTTCAACATTTTCCAAATGAGCCAAGGCCCCTTTCACCATGCGCACGCGCTGCTCAATGGAAAAGAGTCCGACTTTTTCCGGATTATAAAAAATTCCGACATAGACACAGTCAAACAAGCGACTAGCTCGCTCGATCAATTGCACATGCCCAATGGTAATCGGATCAAACGATCCTGTAAACAATCCAGTTCTATCTGACATATACTGTTACCTTACTAATTCCATAGATTTTTTCTTTCCAGATTCCCACTTGTCCGATTTCCTCAGGAAGTTCTACGTGTTTATCAGTTTCGCACACAATCATGATCTCCTCTGACAAGAGTTGTCGCTCGCACAAGGTTTCGATATCGCGAACAATCTCTTCCTTGGCATAAGGAGGGTCTAAGAACACCAAATCAAAGGTGCCCGTTAAAAGCCCTAAGGCCTGCTTGGCCTCCATTTTTAGCAGTTGAAACCGTTCCTTTTCCTTGGTCATGGCAATATTGGCTGCTACAATCTCCTGCGCTCTACGATCTCTTTCCACTAGAACGGCCTCTGACATGCCTCGAGAAACTGCTTCGATAGAGAGCCCACCGCTTCCTGCATAGAGATCCAGCACTCTTCCACCATCAAAGTAAGGACCAATCATATTGAACATGGCCCCTCTGACCTTATCAGAAGTCGGCCTGGTTGTTTTTCCTTCAAGTGTTTTGAGGGGACGTCCTCCATAGGTTCCAGATACTATTTTCATAGGGACCATTATACCAAAAAAAATCAGAAAATTGCAATTTGATATGGTCAAGCGACAATTAAAAGAGCCGAGCACTCTGCTCGACTCTTTCTTTCCTTATAGGATATTTTCATATTCATCACGGACAGATTGAGGCCAGACACTGGTTTGGACTTCACCGATATGTTTCTTACGAAGCAAGAACATCGCCAAACGAGATTGTCCGATCCCTCCACCAATTGTAAGTGGGAAAAGACCATTTAACAAAGCTTTGTGCCACTCTAATTGGAGACGATCCTCGTCCCCTGTAATCGCAACTTGACGGCGAAGCGTATCTTCATCGACACGGATTCCCATTGAAGACAGCTCAAAGGCTGAACCTAGAACGTCATTCCAGACGAGGATATCGCCATTCAAGCCCTTGTAGCCATTTTCAGACTCTGTTGTCCAGTCATCGTAGTCAGGTGCACGTCCATCGTGTGGTTTGCCATCTGCAAGCTCTCCACCAATCCCGATCAAGAAGACAGCTCCGAATTCTTTGGCAATGGCATTTTCACGCTCTTTTGGAGTTAAATCTGGATAGCGTTCCACCAACTCTTCTGTGTGAACGAAGGTAATTTGTTTTGGAAGAACTGACTCAATATCATAGCGCGCTTCTACTGCTAGTTCTGTTAAACGAATCGCCTTGTAGATTTTTTCAACCGTTTCTTTGAGGTAGGCGATGTTGCGTTGACCATTTGGGATGACTTTTTCCCAGTCCCATTGGTCTACATAAACAGAGTGGATAGCGTCTAGCGAATCTTCATCTGGACGAAGAGCCTTCATATGGACAAAGAGACCTTCTCCTTCGCCAAAACCAAAACGTGCCAAGGTATGGCGTTTCCATTTTGCAAGTGAATGCACGACTTCATAAGTCTCATCAGGAATTTGAAGGACCTTTACAGATACCGGATGTTCAATCCCAGAAAGGTTATCCTGCATCCCGTCTCCGACCTTGCTCAAAATCGGTCCTTGGACTTCAATGATGTCCAATTTATCTTTTAAATACTGCGTAAACGTCGTTTTAACAAATGAAATTTCTTTTTGTTGGTGGATAAAACTTTTTTTCATATAGTTCCTCATTTATAGACATTTTAGAAATGATTATACTCTTTTTTCAATCAAAATCAAGTCTTTTCATTCGTTTTCAACTGAATTTTTCTCTTGCAAAAAGGATTCATTTTTGATAAACTATATGTAACTTTTAAAACGTTACATAGGAGAACTGACATGTTTGATGCAAAAAAACTAAAAGAAAGACGCCTGGAAAAAGGCTTGACCCAAGCAGATGTCTACGAGGATCTCAAGATTTCTCGCAAGACTTACTCCAGTTGGGAGAATGGCTTAGCGGAGCCACACGAAAAAAATCTCAGGAGGTTGGCCAAGCGCCTCTCCGTTAAAGAGGACTACTTTATTAACAAAGACTCCGCACTCTACACCTACCCTTTATTAACCCCACCTCATCAAAAGAAAGTCGACCAGTTGGCCAGCCAGTTATTGGAACAGCAGCAAAAAGTTGTTTCCTTAACAGCTTATAAGGTTCTTTCAATTGAGCTAGCAGCCGGTTTAGGACACACCTTTTATGACAACGAAACGGACTATGAAACCGTCTATTTTGACCAAGAGATCCAGCACGATTTCGCTTCTTGGGTATCAGGTGATTCGATGGAACCTCTCTATCCCAACGGCTCTGTTGCCCTCATGAAGCAGACTGGCTTTGACTATGATGGGGCTGTCTACGCCCTCATCTGGAATGGAAAAACCTACATCAAGAAAGTCTATCGGGAAGCTGAAGGATTGCGCTTAGAATCCATCAACCCTGACTATGATGATTTATTTGCTCCCTATGAAGACGAGCCCAAAATCGTCGGTATTGTGGTCGGGCATTTTCTCCCACTTGAGGTTTAAATATGCTATTTGATTATTCACGTGAGCCTCATTCTGATATTGCTTTTGTGGATATGAAAAGTTTTTATGCCAGTTGTGAATGTGTCCGTCTAGGGCTCAATCCCTTGACGACTTCTCTTTGCGTCATGAGTCGAAGCGACAATTCTGCTGGCCTGATTTTGGCGAGCTCTCCCGTTTTCAAACAAGTCTTTGGCAAGAAAAATGTCAGCCGTAGCTACGACCTACCTTTTGACATCAAAACCAGAAAATTTAATAGCTACGTCGCTAAAAAGCAAGGATTGCCCACAGATCCAGCCTTTATTGCATCCATTGAATCCTGGGCCAAGAGGACCCTGATTGTACCTCCTCGGATGAATGCCTATATTCAGGTCAATATGGAAATTCAGAAGGTCTTTCAGGAATTTGCGGCACCAGATGATATTTTTCCTTACTCGATTGACGAAGGCTTTATCGATCTGACTTCTTCCTTAAATTATTTTATTCCAGATCCCTCCCTCTCTCGAAAGGAAAAACTGGATCTCCTTTCTGCCAGAATCCAAAAAAGGATCTGGCAGGAAACTGGAATCTACTCTACCATCGGCCTCAGCAATGCCAATCCCCTTCTTGCCAAGCTAGCCTTGGACAATGAAGCTAAGCATTGCCGAAATATGCGCTCCAATTGGTCTTATGAAGATGTAGAAAGTAAGGTCTGGAAACTGCCCCAGCTTACTGATTTTTGGGGCATTGGACGTCGCACTGAAAAACGATTGCAAAAGATCGGGATCACGTCTATTGCCGAACTGGCTCAAACTCACCCCGATCTCTTAAAGAAAGAATTTGGAGTCATGGGCCTTCAACTGTGGTTCCATGCTCATGGCATTGATGAAAGCAATGTCCACAAGCCTTATCATCCGAAGTCACGAGGTATTGGTAACTCTCAAATCTTGCCCTATGACTACCATCTACAAACCGACATTGAACTGGTATTTCGGGAGATGGCTGAACAGGTGGCTATTCGCTTGCGACGGAAAAAAAAGAAGACCCAACTGGTCTCCATTCATGCCTCCTACTCCAAAATCGAGGGGCTTCCGTCCATTCACTGCCAGCAAAAGATTGAGCCTACCCAATCCACCAAGGTTTTATCCGATACGGTTCTGCGGCTCTTTCGCTCCAAGTACGAAGGAGGCGCCATTCGGCAGATTGGTGTTTTTTATGGAGAACTTGTCGAGGAGTCTCTTCAACTCCTTTCTCTCTTCGATGACCCAGTAGACTTGGAAAAAGAGGAGAAACTCCAGCAGACCATTGACCGCATTCGGGATCAATTTGGCTTTACCTCTCTTCAGAAAGGCTCCTCATTACTAAAAAACTCACGCGCCATTGCACGCAGTAAACTAACAGGCGGACATTCCGCAGGAGGCTTAGATGGATTAACATGATCGACCGTTCTTATCTCCCTTATCAATCCGCCCGCGAATTTCAAGATCGTGGCATGGCCAAATGGGCTGGCTTCTTTTTATCCGAGCACACAACTGCCCTGCATACAAAAGAAATTGACCGCAGTCAGCTCACAATTCTTCCACTTGCTGAACAGATCCAGCTCCTGGAGCAGGCCTTTCAACAACAAACGACGATTTCGATCACAACTCTAGAGGGGAATCAATTTGCAACCTACACAGCTTCGATTCACACCTTATCTGCTTCTGAGGTTCTTCTCAAAAGCGATGGCCACTATCACCGTCTCCTCGTAGACTCTATCATTTTTATTGAATCTGAGGAAACATCCTATGAAACCTATTCAGACTAAACACGAATTACAATTTGATTATTTTTCGGAGAATTACCACCAATTTGAGATAGAGTTTTACAAGTGGGCAGCTACTTCTACACCGCTCGTCTTTTTAGAAGATGATATTCTCCACTCCATGGCAGCAGGCCAGCGAAATTACTTTCGTCTTCACCACACCAAAAGTCGGGATCATCGAGACCATTATTTCTATTTTAAAGTTTCCACACTCTCCCAATCACCCCTGACCCGTATTTACGCTTATACAGGACATCACTTACAAAAGATAGATCCTCATCAGACAGAGAAAAAGGATAGCTTGATCTAAGAAGCTATCCTTTTTCTTGATTTATGGGATTCACTACAGTCCTTACGAGTGATTAGAATCCATCTACGTTTGTGTAGATTTTTTGTACGTCTTCGTCATCTTCAAGAACGCTGTAAAGTTTTTCAAATGTTTCCAAATCTTCACCTGACAACTCAACTTCTGATTGAGGAATCATTTCCAATTCTGTTACTTGGAATTCTTCGACACCTGATTCACGCAAAGCAACGATTGCTTTGTGAAGATCAGTTGGAGCAGTGTAGACGGTGATCGTTCCTTCTTCTGCTTCGACATCATCTACATCCACATCTGCTTCAAGCAAAAGTTCAAAGATTGCATCGGCATCATCACCAGCAAAGACGATAACACCCTTGTTGTCAAAGAGGTAAGATACAGAACCGGACGCTCCCATGTTCCCACCGTTTTTACCAAAAGCAGCACGGACATTGGCAGCTGTACGGTTAACGTTTGAAGTCAAAGTATCAACAATCAACATCGAACCATTTGGTCCGAACCCTTCGTAACGTCCTTCTGTAAAGGTTTCGTCAGTGTTTCCTTTTGCCTTATCGATCGCTTTATCAATAACGTGTTTTGGCACTTGCGCTTGTTTCGCACGGTCAATAACGAATCTCAAAGCAGTATTTAGTTCTGGATCTGGTTCACCCTTTTTAGCAGCTACATAGATCTCCACACCAAATTTGGCATACACTTTTGAGTTGGCACCATCTTTGGCAGTTTTCTTGGCAACAATATTGGCCCATTTACGTCCCATGAGGATTCTCCTTAAATTTTTTCAAATTATTTTCAATCTTTAACATTATATCACAAATCATCAAAGTTAGACTAGATTTTTCTATTTTTAGAAAGGGGATTTTATAGGAATTTTCTTCGAGCTGGAAACTTTAAAGAGCTATCCTAACTATCAAAAAGATCCTCTTTTAAAGACTTAATAATGATCTTTAAAAGAGAGGAAAGCGACACCTGACTCATCTAGCATATAAATCAGGCGATTCTCTGCATCAATCCGTCTTGACCATGCTCCTTGAAAGTCATATTTCAAGGGCTCAGGCTTACCAATCCCAGCAAATGGATCCCTCTGTATCTCTTTGATAAGTCTATTGATTCGCTTCAATGTCTTTTTGTCCTGACTTTGCCAGTAACAATAATCCTTCCAGGCATCTTCTGTAAACTTGAGTAACATCCGTTACCCCTCAATCTCATGGAGTTGAACCTGACCAGCTCGGACTTCTGCCATGCCCCGCAAGACCTTATCTGACAATTCCTTGTTCTGAGCTAGTCTCAGGGTTTCCTGTAGGCTATCCCACTCGCTCTTAGAGATGACCACAATATCTTCGTCTGGATTCTTATTTACAACCGTCAAAGGCTCAAACTCATCATTCACCTTCTTCATATAATCCTTCAAATGATTGCGGAATGTTGAATAAACGACTGCTTCCATGACCATACCTCATTCTACCTCTTTTCTTTTATTATACATGAAAAAGAAAAACTTGTCAGGAACTTGTACAAGTTTTTCCCTCTTCACTTAATTATTCGTAAAAAGTTTCTAAATTTGGTAAAAAAATCTACTGTCTAAAAAGATTTTTTAGACAGTAGATAAACACTGTTTCCGCACATCATCACTTTCTTGCCTTACGTGAATGTGGGCAGAGAGGGTAGGTAAAACCATTTATTCTTCCACTCTCACTGGCACCCGACCCCAGATCTGCTCTGGCAATTGGGGATGGCCTAGTTGATACACCTGATCGGCTTGCTGGGTCAAGTCTTCCCAAGGTTCCTTACCGATTCGAGTCACGATTTCTACTGATTTTTTCAAGCCTTTGAGGTGAGCTTGTCCCTTTGCGGAAAATCCTAAGACATGAATGGCATCGGGAAGAGCTTGATCCATCGCCCCTACCAAGATGTAGGTCAAGATGCGGCGCACACGTGCCTTGGTATAGCGCTTGGTTGCGACTTTCTCCACCAGCTCTTCCACAGAGCTAGCACTTCGAACCGCATCCTTTATCCGATGGGCCAGTTCTTCATTGACTTGAAAAATCTGTGACAGATCTGGATGGGTTAAGATTTGATAACGGAGCAGTTGGTCATAATCCTCCCAAGATACCTGTGGAGCCGACTGAAAGAGTTGGCTATTAGGCATGAATCTAGCGACAAAGTCCTGATCTTCCTTGTGTAAGCGTAGACTAGTGGCAGAAGCATAAACTACCTCTTTTTCTTCCGAATGGTAGCCTGCTCCCTGGCGTTGAATAGGCTTGAGCACAATCCCCTTCCCAGCACAAGCTTTGGCATAGGCCAATCCCAGGATATGATTGGGAGTATCTCCTGTGAACTCCACTCCAGCAAAGGTTTCCCACATTTTTTGGGTCTTTTGTGGATAGGATAAATCTTCTGGAAGACTTCGCAGGAAAGCTTCCATTTCCGCTTCTTTCTCCGAATAAACAGTCGCAATCGCTTGGTAATCTAAGACCGCTTCTGTCCCAAAGGTCAATTGGTCGATTCCCAGACGGGATAAGATTTCTAACGCTCCCTTGGCAAAATGATCAGCCGACTGAACAGCCACGAGAAAGGGGAGCTCGACCACTAGATCCGCTCCATTTTCCAGAGCCATCTGCGCCCGTGTCCACTTGTCTACAATGGCAGGCTCGCCACGTTGAACAAAATTTCCGGACATGGCCACAATCTTCAGCCCCTCTGCCTGTTCCAGCAGGTACTTGTGTCCATTATGAAAGGGATTAAATTCTGCAATAATTCCTGTAACTGTCATGCTGTCCTACTTCTGTGCTACGAAGAACCAACGTTTGCTGGTCTTTGTTGGCGCCTTATCTTCAAAATCTGCATACAATTTAAAAGATTTAAAGCCAGCCTGCTCCAATAAAATGTCATAGGTTAAAACTTCATAGGTGCGTTCCTCATGAACTTCATCGTGCCGACTAAAGGAACCATCTTCTTCTTGCACAAAGAAGGTCAGCTCATGGACGATCGAGTGAGGGGCTGCATCCTCATAGGTATCCCAGAGCATGGCAAAGTCTTCTGCATTTTCGTGGTAAGAGTAGCCTGGGAATACCTCATCCGTCTGGTAGGTCGAATGGACATCAAAGATAAAGACTCCGTCCTCATTGAGGGCATTATAAACTTCTTTAAAGACGTCTCCTACTTCCACCTCGTCCTGCATGTAGCAGATAGAATCGGAATAGCAGGTCACGAAATCATAAGTGCCTGCTTGCGACAGGTCCAGCATATTGCCCTCGATAAAATCAATCTTCTGCTTGGCTGAAGCAGCTCTTTTTTCAGCAATTTTCAGCATGTCAGCACTCAGGTCTAACCCTGTCACATCAAACCCAGCTTGAGAAAAGCGAACAGACTGAATCCCTGTCCCACAAGCCAGTTCTAGCAATTTTTTCCGGTCCTTGCTTTTAGGGAGATGCCGGAGAGAAAAATCCGTCCACAAATCATACAGACTATCATCCATGACCGCATCGTAGACCGCCGCAAACGTTTCATAAGTCGCCATATTCATGATACCAAGTCCGCCCGTAATCCGATCGAAAATTAGGAGCACGACGATGGAGCTAAGCTCCAAGGAGAGCTATCTATTTTCCGAGGATTACAGGACGGGTTCAAATCCTTTCTAAGATACAAAGAGCGTTAAAAGCAAAGAGAAAATTTTTCTCTTTCTCACAGCTTTTAGCTCGTGTTCAATTATCAAATTAACCAAACACGAGGCCCCATCCTTTCTTTCCATAGAATTTCAATTTAACCAACAAAACTCAGTTGCTACCAACTGAGTTCACCTGCTTATGCTAGGGCCGCTGAAAGATCGACAGCACTTGCTTCATGCCATAGCTTTTCTAGGTTATAGTGGGCACGCATTTCTTCTGAGAAGACATGGACCACCACACTACCTAAGTCAAGAAGGACCCAACCTCCAGCTGAATCACCTTCGACGTGGCTGGCATTGCCACCAGCTTCAACGACCTTCTCGCGAATATTTTCAGCGATAGCTTCCAACTGGCGGCTATTCATAGAGCTTGCGATGACAAAGTAGTCTGTCACGCTAGTCAAGCTTTGAACATCCAAAGCGACAATGTCTTCCGCACGCTTTTCATCTGCTGCTTTGACAACTAGTTCAAGTAGTTCTTTTTCTTTCATGTAATCCTCTTTCCTTAAAAAATTGATTTGTAATCTAAGACATCCGCAAAACGTTCTGCCCAAATATTTTCATAAAATTCATTAAGCGTTTCTGCCGGAATATCCTCTCCATCAAAGGTTGTGACAGCTCCTTCTGGAATGACCAGCTTGTAGCCGTATTCAAACCCCACTTTGACGGATGTATCGACACAATATTCTGTCTGCATACCACACAGGACCAGTTGTTCAATCCCTAGTTGATCCAAGTATTCTTTTAATCCTGTCTCTTTAAATATGCTATTGTATCGCTTCTGAAATACCTTCTCATCTGCCTGCCTCTTCAACAGGGGCGATAATTGCCAATCTTCTGAAGTTAAAGCCTCTGGCGTTTCAATATGCTGCATGTAGATAATTTCAATCTGCTCTTTTCTAGCCTGATCTTGCAAATAAGCAATCTTCTCTAAGAGCTTTTCTGTCTCAAAACCTGTTTCCACGAGGATATTTTGTACATCAATAATGATTAAAGCTGTTTTCACTCATTGCTCCTCTTTCAAATACTTCACAAAGGCATTGTAGGTTTCAAGGGTTTGGGGATAAATGGGCAATCCTTGGTGGGCCAGGTGTTCGACTGTGCGAGCCGTCTCATAGGCCACGGCACGATCCAAGGAGACTTGGGCGATATCACGTGCTTGATCCACTCCCGGGAAGGCCCGGTTGTGCTCAATGTAATCTGCCACATAGACAATCTTGTCTAAGGTTGACATTTGTCCACTCCCCACGGTGTGAATCTCAATACTGCGAAGAATGGCTGAATCTGTCAGTCCGAGGTCTTCTTGGATCTTGTAAATCCCGACCATCCCATGCCAGACATTGTTGCCCCAGTTTTTTAATGCTGGATCCAGCTCATAGCGATCAATCAAGTCCAGAAATTCTTGATCTGATAATTTCTTGGCGTAGTCATGTAAGAGACCTGCTAGGCCAGCCTGCTCTTCGTCAGCCCCATAGCGTTTGGCCAAGTCACGCGCAGCCTTCTCAACCCCTAAACAGTGAGTGAGTCGCTTTTCTGGCAGGATTTGACGCATTTTTTCAAGCAAGACCTCACGAGAAAAGCCTAGATAGTTTTCATAGGTCATTGATACAATCCTTCTTTCTTGATGTAGTCTAAGACTGGTTTTGGCAACATAAAATTCGGCGTCCGGCCTTTGGCCACAAAATCACGCACCATACTAGAGGAGATGTCCATCAGAGGAACATCCACCCAGATCACCGGATAAGAAGTCCCTGCTTTATAGCGTGGTCGCTGTACCCCGACAAATTGCACAATCTCCACCAATTCATCGATGCGGTGCCATTTTGGTAAATAATCCACCATATCTGCACCAATGATAAAGTAATAATCGGTGTCTGGATCCCGTTCATTGAGCAAGAGCATGGTGTCGTAGGTATAGGAAATCCCTTTTCGTTCGAGCTCGATCGTCTCGATTTCCAGACCTTCAATGCCTTCAATGGCTAATTCCAGCATCTTAAGGCGATGATGCTCTGCAATCGTCCCCTTGGCATCGACATGCGGCGGCTCATACTCAGGCATCAAGAGCACCTTATCTAACCCTAATTGTTGGCGCACTTGATCCGCAACGACCAAATGGGCATTGTGGACCGGATTGAAATTTCCACCCAAAATACCAACTTGTTTGCGTTTCTTGTCTTTGATCTCTGGCTCTAACTCTACCTTGGTAAAGGGAGTCAATAGTTCAATTGCCATAGGTTTGCTCTCCTCGATGTCCTAAATTTCTTTTACCTTCGCTGAAATTTTACGATTTTCTTTTTTGCTCGATTGCTTGAACAAGATGAGGATCCGACCAATCTTTTGGACCGTCTCCACACCGATTTCCTCTTCCAAGATTTCTGCTACTTCATGGATATTCTCATCCGTATTTTGAAGAAGGGTCACCTTGATCAGTTCGCGCGCATCTAGCGCTTGGCGCACACTGGTTTTGATTTGGTCATTGAGCCCATTCTTCCCGATTTGGATAATGGGTTTGAGGCTGTGGGCTTGGCTATTGAGGAAAGCCCGTTGTTTAGATGTTAATGTCATGTTTTTACTTCCTTTTTTTGATCGTTATTTTAAGTGGTGGGGACGGCCGGAACTAATTTTTCAAAGATCTCATCTTTGAAAAATGGATTTCCTCACCTCAAAATGGAGCCTTGGTCTCCATTTTGCCCTTGCCAATCTCACGATTGGCAACTACACCACGGCAATAACGATCTCTTTATGAGCTCACTTTGTTCGCTCTTCAGATATATTTTTTCCTATTTTTTTAAATGATAGCTTTGCGGGTAACGACGGCGACGCCTTCTGGTGCCCAGACGGCTACTTTGGCTTCTCCATTGACGCGGATCCAGCCGAGGCCTGAGATGACGAGGTCTGTCTTGTCCTTAATGGTAAACTCATGAGAAACCAAGGGTGGGAACTCTTCTTTTTCTTTGCTATTAGGTGGAGTTAGCAAGCCACCAACATGCTTGTCATAAAAGGCGGTCGCTCCTTCTAGCTTGGTTCGATGAAGCTTGAGTTCGTTATCAAAGAAGGCAGTGAAGCCTTGCTTTTCCCCCTTAATAAAGTCAAAGCGTCCCAAGCCACCCAAGAAGAGGGTTTGCTCTGGATTGAGCTGATAAGTCTTGGGCTTGATTTCCTTTTTAGGGCTGACATACTTGAGGTTTTTCGCCGTCAAGTAATGAGCCATCTGGTGGCGATGGATAATCCCTGGTGTATCATAGATGTAGGATCCATCGTCCAGTGGGATTTCGATCTTGTCCAGTGTCGTCCCTGGGAAGCGAGAGGTCGTGATGATATCCTTGTCTCCAGTGATTTCTTGGATGATTGCATTGATAAGGGTCGATTTCCCAACGTTGGTCACACCCACCACATAGACATCGCGGCCCTTGCGGTACTGTTCAATCTTTTCCATCAAGTCCTTGATAGCACTCTTGTTTTGAGCAGAGGTGAGGACCACATCGACAGGACGCATGCCTTCTTCGTGGGCCCGCTCCATCAACCAATGGGTTACTTTGCTGTCCTTGACAGACTTGGGCAAGATGTCTTTTTTGTTTCCGACCAAGAGGACATCGTTCCCTGCTACAAAGCGTGGTAGGCCAGGGATAACGGATCCATTAAAATCAAAAATATCCACTACATTGACCACGAGAGCATCACTATCTCCTACCTCGTGAAGGAGTTTTAGGAAATCATCATCTGTCAGATGCACATCTGTGATTTCATTATAGTGACGGAGACGAAAACAGCGTTGGCAATAAACTTCTCCTGTTTCCAAGCCCTTTTCAAGAGCTGATTGGGGAGTATAGCCTAGCCCCTCTTTGTTTTCTGTCTGAATGGGGGCTCCACAGCCAATACAGAATAATTCTTCCATTCTCAAATTCCTTTTTTATATACAATTGGACCATATTTTTCGGCCATTTGCTTCATGACACGGCGTTCACGCGCCCGGTTGATCTGGGTCTTGATGGAGTCATGCTCAACCAAAGGCTTGACCAAAATCGAACGAATTCCTGCACGATGGGCAGCTCGGATATCCGTCATTAGTTGATCCCCGACCATTACCACTTCATTTTTCTCATAGCGGAAACGTTTGAGGGCACGATCAATCCCAAAGGTAAAGGGCTTAAGCGACCAGGCTTCATAGTCAATATCAAATTTCTCAACAGCGCGCTTGACCCGTTTAGGACTATTATTAGACACCACGATAACCCGAATCCCTCCATCACGAAGGTCATGCAACCACTGGCGCATCTCAGGAGTTCCATCCGGATTATTCCAAGCAATCAAGGTATTATCCAAATCCACAAGGACCGCCTTGATACCCTGTTTTTTCAAGTCTGCAACGGTGAGATCATAGGCTGCTTCCACCGCAAAATCTGGTTTGTAATTTTCGATTGACACGTTTTTCTCCATTTTTTATACTCCTTTCATTGTAGCATAAAAAGGCCCATTTTGCACCCGCTTCACGACTAAAACAGCTACAGACTCCAATCAGGTCGCTTTCACTACTCAAAAAATAGACAAAATCCTTACAAAGTTCCAAAAACATGGTATAGTAGAAGAAAAAGAATTCGGAATTTTTTATGAAACAAACAAGCTTAAAAGAGGTCTCACCTCTTCTCCAGCGTATCATCAATTGGTCATCCATCATTGGGGCCTTCGCAACCCTTGCATTCTGCATCTGGGCCTACTTTTCTGGCATCCTTCAATCCAAGGAAACTCTGTCTGCCTTTATTTTGCAAGCAGGTATTTTTGGACCACCTCTCTTTATCTTTCTTCAGATCCTTCAGACAGTGGTCCCTATTATTCCTGGCGCCCTGACATCTGTCGCTGGTGTCTTTATCTATGGCCACATCATTGGGACCATCTACAACTACATCGGGATCGTGATTGGCTGTGCCATTATCTTCCACCTTGCGAGAATGTACGGGCCTAAATTCGTCCAATCCATGGTCAGTCAGAAGACCTATGACAAGTACATTGGCTGGCTCAATGAAGGCAAGCGGTTCGATCGCTTCTTTATCTTCATGATGATCTGGCCAGTTAGTCCTGCCGACTTCATCTGTATGCTGGCAGGTCTGACCAATATGACCTTCAAACGCTACATGACTATCATCATCCTCTGCAAACCCATCACCCTCGTCATCTACACCTATGGTCTGACCTATATCATCGATTATTTCTGGAAAATGGTCTAAAGCATAACACCACCCCTAAGACTAGGAGGTGGTGTTTTTGTAGTCCTATGAATAGTTTCTTACTCTCTATTTCGCAACCCAACCAATCGCATCTGCAGGAGGATTGTCCACATCAATCCAGATGAAGTCAATGCCGATTTCACCGTTTTTGAATTTGGAAAGACGGATACCATTGATTTCTAGTTGAGACAGTTTCTTACCCGTTAAGATCTCTCTATCTTTTAGTTGAAAGACCCCACGAAGAATCCAATTGCCAAGAATTTCTTGCTTATCAGTTGATTGAATGGCCTTCCCAGCTTCTTGGTTGATATAGGCAGTAATCACATCACCTGATGATAGAAATCGTAGCTTAAAGGTCCGTTCTTCTTTTGGGAGCACAAGTTTACTTGTACCTGGCTCAAACCTTCCAATATCTTTACCAAAAAAGTCTGGACGCTCCTCATGAAAATGTTTGGAGTCTGGAAGAGGAATATACACTTCACTGACTGGACGATACACCAGCTGTTCAATTTCTTTGATTAGTTTTTCATTCCCCGTCTCGTGTACAAAGCGAATCAAGTCCTCGCGAATAGATTTCATCTGGGCTTTTTCTTCCTTGGTAGACCATTTTTTCAAGAGGATTTCTTCTAAAGAAAAGGTCACAAAAGCTAGTTCTTCTGGAGCGAGGCTATCTTTAAATTTGTCCTGAATCTTTAAAATCCGTGGCAAGCGATCCTTTTTGGCCAACTTTGATCCACCATTAAAAGCATTAAAGCCAGAATTTTCTTCTACATTTCCATGCTTGTCTGTGATCACCCACGACACCGTCTCAAGAATCTCTGAATCACTTTTTTCTGAGGTCAATAAGTGAAGGTGTTCAAAGAGATAAAAGGGATCTTCGACATAATTCACATCCCAAGTATCAACCACAATCTCCTTATTCCTAAAGGTCATATGGAGCTGACTATCTGCGGCCGTGTACTTGTAGTCATGATGACCATCTGTGAAACGGAAATTTGTCGGATTGTTCTTAGTCGTTGAGCCTAGAATTTTGAGATTATCTAGGTCAACCGGCAGATAAGTCGTCTCTCCTACATGGATCTGAGGCTTGTGTCCTTTCGAAGTCGGCATCAAGACATGATAGACGGCTTCCACATGACTAGCATCAGAATGAAATCCCTTAATGAGAGCTTTAGATGATTCAATCCGTTGATTTCGCAAGGTCGCAATCTCCCTAGCCATTTTCTCATAGCGAGCTCTATTTTCTTTATCAGCTGTTTCTTTGTCCGGCGAAATATCAGCATGAAATCGAATTTCACTCAACAGCTCGTTCCAAGACTGTGAATCTTTCTTGAATTGAGCAATTTTTTGATCCCCTGAATCCAAACCAAAGGATTTAATCCCAACTAAATACTTATGTTGCTCATCAACGACCAGCGAAGCATCATAAGAGGTGTTGGCAATATCCTCACCAACAGCATGAAAAGCCTTCTGAAAAACAGTCTCTTGGAATTTTGAATTGACTATCGGAGCAACGTAGTTTTCTCGATCATTAGAATCTTCGGCTTCTGCCTTTTGAGAAAAAGCTTCACTCAGACTAGCAAAATTGGTAATGAGCGTCTTATATTTCTCTTTTTGTTCTTGTTTTAAGTGTTCCCACATCTATTCATCCTCACTTCTTATTTAAGTATATCAAAAGAAGACTAGATTTTCACCAGTCCTCTTACTTATATAATTCGTTAAATAATGCTGTAAAACTCCAAATTGCCACGTTTTTTTACCAATCTGAAATAATCTTCATCTGATAAAATGGCAAGACCATCCTCATAAGAGGCAATCTTCTTCTCTGCTTCCTCATAAGTGGAGACAAAATCTTTCACATAAGACTGGCCTTCAAACTGGCCATTCATCTTGGTATAGATAATCGCGAATTTTCCGGAGCGATCCAGTTGAGACGCCCCATTGCTCTCATTAAGGGCAAAAGCAATCCGCTCTGCAATACGTTTAATCACAGGGACAACCACACTATTTCCAGCTTGTTTATAGAGTTGACCATTGGAAACCCCTTCAGGCAACTTAAAGGTCTTTGGATAACCTTGTACATTAAAGGTTTCTTTCGGTGTTAACTTACGAATCTCCCCACTATCCGTTAAGATCAGAGGGACATTGTGCCCACCTGTTCCCATATTGGCCGTTAAGGTCGGAACAACGCCACTTTTATTCTCACGAACGTATTGACGACGCCACTGGTAGACCGTATCTTGACTGGTCACATTGGCCTTGAGATCAGCATAGAAATTTTGCTTGCCTTCTCGATAATAGTAGGCTTCATCTGGCTTGGCACCAAAATCAATAACATCACTCAAAGTCGTTGTCAGCTTTATTTCCTCTGGGAATTCAAACAAGTCATAGGCTTCTTTTGTATCAAAACCAACAATGTAGATCCGTTCACGGTTTTGTGGGATATTTCCATAGTCTTTCCCGTTGAGGACCTTCCACTTGATAAAGTAGTTATTCTCAGTCAAGGCCTCACGAATAACTTTGAAGGTATTCCCATGGTCATGACCGACCATGTTTTTGACGTTTTCGATGAAGATAGCGCGAGGTTTGCGCCCCTCAATCATACGAAGCAATTCGAAGAAAAGATCGCCACGATCATCATCAAACCCCTTGCGATACCCCGCAATACTAAAGGCCTGACAAGGAAATCCTCCCATAATCACATCCACACGCTCAGCAGGAATTTCTTCCGGCTGTACCGCATGAATATCACGACTATCCAAATACGTATTTGGATAATTTAAACGATAAGTCTGACGCGCATACTTATCAAATTCATTGGCATACACCACTCTGAACTCGTTGGTCTGTTCAAAGCCCAACTCAATTCCCCCAACACCTGAGAAGAAGGCTGCAATGTTGTACTTCTCAGAGCGGTTCGAACTTACAGAATTTGTCATGTAGTAACCTGCTTTCTAAAAATATTGACTTTTATCAGACTAAAAATATATATTGCAAAATAAAAAATTCAAATGACGAAGTCACATTAAATATCGTAATTATAAATAATTAACTCACTTGCTGGAACTCTACAAGATCCATTTCTATTAATTTTTCTAGGAACATTAATTTGCTTTATTTTAAATATACTATCATCACTATATAAATCTAATATTTCGTCAGTAAATGAATTAGATACTAGAAATCTAATCCCTCTTTTATGAAGCTTAATACAAATATCTCTTAACTCCTTTTGTTTTTCAATTGGGAATCCTAATTCTGTGTATCCCGTGAATGAAGAGGAATTAAGTGGTAAATAGGGTGGATCAAAATATACAAAACTTCCTTTCCTTAGATGCTTTAGTGCCAACTTATAATCTCCCGTCATCATTTTTAAATCAGCTGTATTGAAGTAATAAGAAATACCGTTAATCATTTCTTCATTTATTATCTGGGGATTCTTATGTCTACCATAGGGCGTATTGAATTGACCCAGTTGATTTACTCTAAAAAGGCCATTGTAACATGTCTTGTTTAAGTAAATAATTCGAGAAGCTCTTTCTACATCTGTTAATTCACTAAAAGATTCCAACCTGTCTAATTCTCGAATATTGTAAAAATAATCTTTAGAATTATTATTTTTGTGATTATAAAGATTATCAATGAGAGCCTGAGGATTTTCCTTAACAACTTTATAAACATTCATTAATTCTGAATTGTAATCATTAATAATCGCACGCTTAGGCTGTAGATCAAATAATAAGGCACCTCCACCTAAAAAAGGTTCAACATAAACAGTAATATCAGTAGGTAAATGCTCTCTGATTACATCTAGTAACTGTCTTTTCCCTCCTGCCCATTTTAAAATAGGTTTTAATCGAGTTGTTCCCATCACTAAAATACCTCATCAGAATAAAAAAATGAATTAAGTCTATCTAAAAGCCAACTTTTATTCATTCTTTCTCTATCTATATTTTGAGAAAGGTCACATTTCATTTTTCCTTCTGGATAATTAATACTGTGATACGAGATAAATTCTTTAGTTAAATCCATAAGGTTTTTCTGTCCATGTTTGCTAGATAAAAACCTAACAAATTCTTGCTGTTTTGCAGAAAAATCTTCAGAAGTCTTCTTTAATGTTTCAACCAGTAAATTTTCATCAAATACCATATCTTCAATTTCTTTACCACTATCAATACTATAAACTTCAATTTCAAAATTTCTAAATTTACTTTTTTCGCTATTAATCTTTTTCTTTGCTTTCTCCCCTGCTGGATCACCATCTAACAAGATAAATATCTTTCTATGTACCTGACTTACTTTATCTAAATACACTAGAATTGATACTACTGATTCTGCTCCACTTCCGACAAAATTAAAATCTAAATCATTTTCATCGTTCTTATATTTTTCATATCGTATTTGCGGTCGATATGGTTTTGACTCTAAAATATATTCAATATAATTTTTATCCGTCTTTCCTTCACATATTATAATTTCTCTGTGGTCATCTACTTCATCTAATAAACCATAATTTTTTAATACTTGATTTTTAATTTCATTAGTAAACTTGCTAACTACAGAATTTTTCACAATATCAAAATCATTCTTACTTCGTTGATATGATTGCTTCCTTTTACTCTGCTGAATGTTATAAAATCTAAAGATAGGATTATTCACTTCTTTTAAAAATTCTCGTGAATGAGTAGTTATGAATAACTGTGATTTATTGTTTTCATTATTCACTAGTTCTAAAATAGAATCTTTTAAACCTGTTGTTAAAAGTGGGTATAGAAAGGCCTCAGGTTCATCTAATAGAATTATTTTATTATGTGTCTGAAAAATCTCATTTAGTAAAAAGAATGTTAACAAAATGACAGATGTTCTTTGTACCCCTGCTCCTTTAGCATCAATAATCTGAGCGTAATCATCATCTAACTTCAAAGAAATATTTTTCAGGAGAAATTCTGTAATTTTTGCTTGATCATCAATTACTAATTTCGGTTTTATTTCAATATGGTTTTCTCTGAATAATTAAACTCATTATCTAAATCTGATTCAATGTCATTAATATGTTCTTTAAAAGTACCTAGTAACAAATCATACTGTCTTTCAAACTCTTCTACAGTTTGTTTAATTTTTTTATGCTTTTTCTTAAAATACTGTAGTACCATATCGTTTAACAAAGAAAATGCCTGACTAGACAAGTCTTGGTCTGTTGTACTTAGATACACACATTTAAATTTGGCGTTTAGATATTTTTTTATTTTGCTACTCGAGTTTAATTTTGCATGTTTTGAATTCGTCTTGTAAAGTTCCGACTCTTCTTTATTAAGGTTGCAATAAATTTGATACTTACTTTCTTTACCAGTTTCTAATTCATCATCAATAAAGTCTACGGTAATAACAGGATCTTTACTAGCACCTTTAGTAATTTCCTTAATAGCATTTCTATCAATACTTGGATTGTAGGACTTAGGATTAAAAAATAAATTAATAGCTCTTAAAACATTCGTTTTCCCAACATTATTTCGACCTGCAAAAATATTTAAAACATCAAGGTCGTCAATTGTATTCTCTTCATTGGTAAATGACCTAAAATTACTAATTTTTAATCGGGAAATCTTTATCATATCTGACTCCTGTTATAATTGTTTTCATCGGTAATTATAACATATATCAACTAAAAAAGCAGTTCTGATATTAGACTAATTTATCAGAATCTGCTTAAGGTTTATTTATTTCACCAACTTCTTCATCTCATCAATCCGTGCTACGGTCGCATCGTACTTCGCTTGGTAGTCGGCTTGTTTGTCGCGTTCTTTTTGGACGACTTCTGGTTTGGCATTGGCTACGAAGCGTTCGTTAGAGAGCTTCTTACCGACCATATCCAGTTCTTTTTGCCATTTGGCTAATTCTTTTTCAAGACGAGCCAATTCTTCTTCGACATTGAGAAGGTCAGCGAGTGGCAAGTAGATTTCTGCACCTGTGATGATGCTTGACATAACTAAATCAGGTACCTCTACATCTGCTGCAATTTCCAGGTGTTCTGGGTTTGTGAAGCGTTTGATGTAGTTGACGTTATCATTGAAGAAGGCATCGAGCTTGCTGTCGCTTGTCTTAATCAAGATAGTGATTGATTTGCTTGGCGCTACGTTCACTTCTGCACGTGAGTTACGAACAGAGCGAATCACATCTTTAAGAGCTTCAACGCCGGCTGCTGCTTCTTCGTTTTCAAACTCTGGACGAACCACTGGGTATTCCGCAGTCACGATCGTTCCTTCAGAGATTTGGCCATAGATTTCTTCAGTCACAAATGGCATGATTGGATGAAGGAGACGCAAGATTTGATCCAAGGTGTAAAGAAGGACAGAACGAGTGATGACTTTTTCGGCCTCATTATCGCTATAAAGCACTTCCTTAGTCAACTCAACATACCAGTCCGCAAACTCATCCCAGATGAAGTTGTAGAGGATGTGACCAGCCACACCGAATTCAAACTTGTCAAAGTTTTCAGTGACCTTACCGATCGTTTCGTTGAGGTTGTGGAGAATCCAGCGGTCTGTCACGTTACCTGCTTGACCAGCAGCCACTTTGGCTACATTTTCACGTGCCGCATCCAAGGTCAACCCTTCATTGTTCATGAGGATGTAACGAGAGATGTTCCAAATCTTGTTAATGAAGTTCCATGACGCATCCATTTTCTCGTAAGAGAAACGCACGTCTTGACCTGGTGCGGAACCGTTTGAAAGGAACCAACGAAGGGCATCGGCACCGTATTTCTCGATAACATCCATTGGGTCGATACCGTTACCAAGAGATTTCGACATCTTGCGTCCTTGCTCGTCACGAATGAGACCGTGGATAAGGACATTTTGGAATGGCTGACGACCTGTGAATTCCAATGATTGGAAGATCATACGAGACACCCAGAAGAAGATGATATCGTAACCTGTTACCAAGGTTGAAGTTGGGAAGTAACGTTTGAAGTCTTCTGAGTCGACATCCGGCCAGCCCATAGTTGAGAATGGCCAAAGGGCTGAACTAAACCAAGTATCCAAGACATCTTCGTCTTGTTTCCATCCGTCACCTTCTGGCGCTTCTTCGCCAACGTACATTTCACCCTCAGCATTGTACCAAGCTGGGATTTGGTGACCCCACCAGAGCTGACGAGAGATCACCCAGTCGTGGACATTTTCCATCCATTGAAGGAAGGTATCGTTGAAACGAGGTGGGTAAAATTCAACCTTATCATCTGTGTCTTGGTTGGCAATGGCATTTTTCGCCAATTGATCCATCTTCACAAACCATTGTGTAGACAAACGTGGCTCAACCATAACCCCTGTACGCTCTGAGTGACCAACTGAGTGGGTCATCTTCTCAATCTTAACAAGGGCACCAATTTCTTCTAACTTCTTGATAACAGCCTTACGAGCTTCAAAGCGATCCATACCGTTGAATTCGCCAGCCAATTCATTCATGGTGCCATCATCGTTCATGACGTTCACTTGCGGAAGATTATGACGTTGACCAACCAAGAAGTCGTTAGGGTCATGGGCAGGAGTGATTTTCACCACACCAGTACCAAATTCAGGGTCTGCGTGTTCGTCCCCTACGATTGGGATTGGCTTGTTCAAGATTGGCAAGATAACATTTTTACCAATCAAGTCTTTATAACGGTCGTCATTTGGGTTAACCGCTACGGCAGTATCCCCAAACATAGTCTCCGGACGAGTTGTCGCTACTTCGAGGGCACGGGAACCGTCTTCCAACATGTAGTTCATGTGGTAGAAGGCACCTTCAACATCCTTGTGAATAACCTCGATATCAGAAAGGGCAGTACGGGCTTTCGGATCCCAGTTGATGATAAATTCACCACGGTAGATCCAGCCCTTCTTATAAAGCTCTACAAAGACCTTACGAACGGCTTTTGACAACCCTTCATCAAGGGTGAAACGCTCACGAGAGTAGTCTACAGAGAGCCCCATCTTGCCCCATTGTTCCTTGATAGTCGTCGCATATTCGTCTTTCCATTCCCAAACCTTATCGAGGAATTTCTCACGACCGAGGTCATAACGAGAGATGCCGTCCTCAGCCAAACGCGCTTCTACTTTAGCTTGAGTGGCAATCCCAGCGTGGTCCATCCCTGGAAGCCAAAGCGTATCGAAACCTTGCATACGTTTTTGACGGATGATGATATCTTGCAAAGTTGTATCCCAAGCGTGACCAAGGTGAAGTTTCCCAGTTACGTTTGGTGGTGGAATAACGATGGAATAAGGCTTAGCCTTTTTATCGCCAGAAGGCTTGAAAACATCTTCGTCAAGCCATTTTTGGTAACGACCAGCCTCAACCTCGGCTGGATTGTATTTAGGTGAAAGTTCTTTAGACATGTGTGTGTCCTTTCTAGTTATTTCTATTCTTTAGTGTTGATCTTGAGTCTCCCACTCACTCTTCAGCAAGCCGTACCTCAAATCATCACAGCGATTGCCTTGGGCATCTTTGCGGTCTCTTATGCGAGCTTCGAGGGTAAAGCCAAGCTTTTCCGCGACTCGTTGACTTTGAAGGTTGTATCCAAAGCAGACCAGTTCTATCTTGTGAAGCCCCAATTCTTTAAAGCCTAAGTCAATCAAGGCTCGCGCTGCTTCTGGCACATAACCTCGGCCCCAATAGTCTGGGTGCAAGGTATAGCCAATTTCCAGCACATCATCTTCGTGGCGATGGTTGAAGTCGACAGAACCAATGATTGTATCGGTCCCTTTAACTACTATGCCGTAACCAGCTGGGAGATTGTCCTTTTCATTGCGCTCGGGAAGGATATGTTCTAGGTAATAAATCTCATCTTCCAAGGTCTTGACAGGTGGAAAACCTGCTGGGTAAGAGACTTCTGGACGACTAGCATAGTCAAAGATATCTTCAACATCCGCCACTGTTCGGACTCGCAAGACCAGTCGATCCGTTTCGATTTTATCTGGCAACTCAGCTCTTGTCATTCTTCTTCCTCGCTTTCTTCATAAAGCTCCCCATGGGATCGACTCGGTCATCTAGATAACGATAAACACGCTGGTGCCCGTCCCCCATAAAGTAAGTTGGCGCAAAGCGGTCATTTTTAAAATGCCCCTTGTCATCTAAGAGCTCTGGATCAGCCAGTCGCTCGAGAATCTTGGCAAAAATATGACAGATGCCATCTTCCTCAATAATCCGATCCACCTGACAATCCAAAACGACTGGACAAGCTTCTAAAATCGGTGCCTGAGTTCGTTCAGAAATCTCATAGTCAAGGCCCAAGTGTTTCAATTTCTCCCTATGGCTGATAAAACCAGCCTGCTCCATCTGGAGCATGAGATTTTCATCAGGGATGTTGACAGTGAACTGTTGATAATGCTTAATCTGGTCAGCCGCATTTTCCTCACTACCAACACCGATGACCAGCCAATCTCCCAAGCTATAAGAGGAACTGCAAGTCGTGATATTGTCCCCAAAGTTCTGGTCCTGATACCCCAAGATGAAAATCGGAAAACCGTAGTAGAGTTTGCTGGTGTTAAAAGATTGTTTCATGACAAGCTCCTTCAGCTAGCGGGATAAAAGAAAAATCGTCCCTGTCATTAATCTGACAGGGACGAATGTGTTGATCCGCGGTACCACCCAATTTCGGGCAATGCCCGCAACTTTGTTTATTTCATTTTCATCCATTAGCAACTAGTTCTGACACATTTGTGGACTTCTCAGCACCGCCACTTTCTGTAAAATGTGGGATTCAAAACACCTCTAATAGGTTCATTTTAGCAAGTTTTCCTGGAAATAGCAAGAAATCATAAAAGCGATTATTTAAATTTAACGCCTAGTTCTTTCAATTTCTTGATTGTAGCTGGGCCGATTCCTTTAAGGGCCAACAACTCTTTTTCTGTCCAGTTTGCGAAGTCCGCAACAGAGCGAATACCTTCATCATAGAATGTTTGCGCACGATCAAGTGCCACACCTTCCAAACTTGCAGCAAATTCTTCCACTGAAGAAGCTGCTTGTTTCACTTCTTTCGCCACTGCTTTTGTAGCTTTCTCAACCTTTTTAGGTGCTTCTTTCACAGCTGCAGTTACAGTTGCGACAGCTTTTTTCAAAAGATGTCTATTTTGATGTTTGTATTGTTTCGCACGGTTTACGTTCTTCTTTGCCATTTTTCCTCCTAAATTCAGTGATCAATTCCTAAGGCAACAAGGTTTCATCACCATAATTCCATTCAATAATCCGTTGATGTCATTTCAACTTTTTTATTGTATCACAATCCCCTAAAAAATCAAGTCATTGCTCAATTTTCAGGTAAATCTAGCCAGTAAAACGCCTTCAATAAGGCCATTTTAATATTTTCTTTCACCAAAGAGGCCATCTGGTAAATCATGAAATCCTTTTCCAGCATGGAAATTTTCAAACTTCCCTTGCAAGAACTGATAAGCGTCCAAACGGCTTTCATAGCGAATCATAGCAATTTTAGCTCGCTCATCCTGGTCTTCGTCAAAAACCTTCTTACTTTCTTCGAGAGCCATTTCATTGATCATGACTTGAGTCTTGATCCACTCCTCAAACTCCTTCATAAAATCTGTTTCGTAACTCATCTTTACTCCATTCCTCTATAAAAATCCGTATCGATCTCCCGATAAGGTTGAATGTCCTGAACATATTCCAAGACACCTTGAAAATCCCCTGCTTCATCACGCACGGCTGCATAGGTGACATGGACAAATTTCCCACGCGATTCTGATTTGAACCACATTTCATACTTGTCTTTTTTCCCTTCACGAAGCCCTTGCATGATGGCTTTGACCTTCTCCAAGTATTTCGGAGGGTGACACAGCTCAACATTACGTCCTACCTGTGATGGCGTCCTCTTAAAAATCATTTCCTCAAAAGGCGCAGCATCATTGTAATATTGGAAAATATCATCCTTATTGACAAAGGTGATCTCCATCGGCAGATGATTCAAGATCAAATTCGCTTGCTCCACTGACAAATAGCCATTACCAAACGGTTGAGGTTGGTTGCGATCGAAATTCTCTTCTTTTTTCTTAGGCGTGAAGGTAATCGTCAACTGTCCCTCAGGAGTCTCAATGACCTGACGGTGCTCGTCTCCATTTGAAGAAGAAAGCGGTTCAGTTGAACCTTCTGACTCTTCAGACGCTTCCTCCTTGAAGTCCACGCGTTTCGGCACCCATTTCTCACTTGGGAGAATAATGGCATAACCATAAGCATCACTTTCTTCTGCAATGGAGAGCCAGTCATCCTGGGTAAAGGCCTCCAACAAAATCATCAAGAGAATCGACTCTTCCTTGAAGATCATGCCCTCAAATTCTTGCGCAAAGGCTTCAAAGAGCTCTTTGACTTCTAAGATACTAGAATCCGGTAATTTCTTGGCCACATCCAAAACTTTCGCAAAGAGTTCCCGAATCTGGTCATCCACTCCCCACATCACTTTTGGTGGGGAATCATGCCCATATTTTTCCATAATCGGAAACATCAACTCTTCCTTACGACGGTAATGCCGGTCAAATTGACCCACCAAACCCAGCTGACGTAACAATCCCTTATGAATCTCCTGAATCATCTCAGGATCCTCAGTCGTCTCATAATTGTCTAGCAAGCGGCGTACCCGCATCATAGCCGCACGAAGGGCTAGATTCTCCTGTTTAAAGATTTGAACAGGATGACCAGGGTGGTCGGTATCTGCTACTTCGACCCCTTGAACCGCATTCTTAAAGAGATTGGCATGGACATCGCACAGCTCCATGACATCCTCAAAGGTGATGCCTGCATCGGAGTTCATCAGTTCATGCTCCATAAGGGAGATCTCAATCGCAGAAACCCCTGCAAAAGTCGCATCAAACCGTTCCTGAACCGATTCAGGGGAAGCTCCATGATGAAGCTCTAATAAGATATCTCTTAAGACATGAATTCGTTCATCACTCATTGGTCTAGCCCCACTACTTCATAGCCATTAGCCTCTAGCGTTCGCACAATCTTCTCCATAGGCGTACCTTCTAATTTTGATCCTTGTTTCAAAGAAACCTTGCGCCCAACTGTATTGCGCATGATCGGATTGGCTAAGGGTTTAAAGCCCAACTCCACCAACAAATCCAATACTTCCGGATGTTGATCAATGACTTGAGCCACTGGAATCGATACATCAATAACATTGTCCATTTTCCTATTTCCTTCACTCATTCTGTTCATTTTCTCTTCTTCACTAATTTCACAACTGCTTCTGTGCGTGCAGTATGGGGGAACATATCCACTGATTGAATATATTCAACCTAATAAACCTTCGTCAAAGCCACTAGATCGCGTGCCAAAGTAGAGACATTACAAGAGACATAGACCATCTTTTCAGGTGCATACTGCAACAAGGTCTCGATTAATTTTGTACCCAAGCCCGTACGAGGTGGATCCACAATCACAGCATTAGCTCGATAGCCTTCTTGGTACCAGCGAGGAATGATCTCCTCTGCTGTACCAGCCTCATAGTGGGTATTCTCAAATCCCATCCGTTTAGCATTGTATTTGGCATCTTCAATCGCTTCAGGAATAATATCCATCCCCCGAACACTTTTCACTCTATTAGCAAAAGCAAACCCAATCGTTCCAACCCCACAATAGGCATCTATCAAATGATCCTCTGGAGAAACATCTAGAGCCTTGACAGCCTCACTATACAATACTTCAGTTTGTTCCGGATTCAACTGGTAAAAGGCTCGAGGAGAAAGGGAGAATTCATAATCCAAAACCCCTTCCAAAATGGCTTCTTCTCCCCAAATAATCTGCGTTTGTTCCCCATAAATTTCACTGGATCGAGACGTATTTTTATTAACAGCAACTGTGACAATCTCAGGGTGTTTCGTGACCAAGTCTTGCACCAAATTATTTAGGTTAATCTGACGACTGGTAACCACAATGATCTGAACCTGACCAGACTTCCGAGCCCGTCGAATCATCATGGTTCTAACACCCAGTTCTTTACGTTCATCAGCAATCGGAATCTGATAATAGGTCAGTAAATCCGCTAGATCGTTGGCGATAGCTTGAATAACCGGATCTTGAACCAAACAATCCTTTAATTCCACCAAATAATGTGAATTTTGAGCATAGAGGCCCGCCTTCACCTGACCTTTGAATTTCCTTGTTTGAAATTGCAATTTTGCCCGATAGTAAAGCGGCTCCTGCATTCCAATTGTCGGCCGAATATCATACTGTTCAAATCCTTCAGGTGAGAACTTCTTCAAGGCCTGTTGCAACAAATCTGTCTTAAACTCCAGTTGCTTGTCATACTTCAAATGCATGATTTGGCAACCACCACAGGTCTCATAGATATCACACATGGGCGTCACACGAAACTTAGAGGCCTTATTCACAGATAGGAGTTTGGCTTCCGCAAAATTTTTCTTGACACTTGTAATTTGGCAGAAGATATCTTCTCCCTTCAGAGCACCTGGCACAAAGACAAGTGTTTTTTTATAAAAGCCAATCCCTTCTCCATTAATTCCCATTCGTTTAATTTTCAAAGGAATTTTTTGTTTTACTTTAACGTTCATATCCCTATCTTAACACATTTTTCGGTATAATAAAAACATGAAAATTACAAAACTAGAAAAGAAAAAAAGACTCTACCTCCTTGAATTAGACAACGATCAAAAACTTTATATTACAGAAGACACCATCGTCAAATATTTCCTTTCCAAAGAGAAAGAAATCAGTGAAGAAGAACTAAAAGAAATCCAAGAGTTTGCACAATACTCCTATGGTAAAAACCTGGCCCTTTATCATCTTTCTTTTAAAGCCCGAACAACAAAAGAAGTCCGAGACTACCTAACAAAATATGAGATTGATCGTAGCATGATTGATAAAGTGGTCCAACACCTAAAAGAAGACAAGTGGTTAGATGATCGTCAATATGCAAGAACCCTGATAGAGGCCAACCTTCTCAGCGGCGATAAGGGACCTGCCTTATTACAACAAAAAATTCAACAAAAAGGGATCCCAAAATCTATCCTTCAAGAAATTCTTGCAGACTATGATTTCTCAGAAGTGATCGACCGTACCGCAATAAAACTCCTAAAAAAATACCAAGGAAAATACCCGTTAAAAGCTATTGAAACGAAAATCATCCAAGCACTCATTTCAAAAGGCTTTGCTTACAACCAAGCAAAGATAGCATCCCAAAATCTCGAACTAGAAGCAGATGAAGAAACAACAAATGAGCTCATTCTAAAAGAGTTAGAAAAACAATACCGTAAATACAGTAAAAAATATGAAGGCTATGACCTAAAACAACGTTTAACCCAAGCACTGGCCAGAAAAGGCTACGATTATAGTGATATAACATCAGCCATTAGAGAATTTTTAGATTCATAAACCAAATTGAAAATTAAATAGAAAAATAAGAAAAAATTTGAAAAAATATGATACAATATAGAGGATATACTTAGATTGTAGAAAGTTGGTAAGTTATGAAACTACCTAAAGAAGGCGACTTTATTACAATTCAAAGTTATAAACATGATGGCAGTTTACACCGTACATGGCGTGACACAATGGTATTAAAGATAACCGAAAATGCAATTATTGGAGTAAATGATCATACACTTGTTACTGAAAGTGATGGTAGACGTTGGATTACACGTGAACCAGCGATCGTATATTTCCATAAAAAATATTGGTTTAACATCATCGCCATGATTCGTGACAATGGTGTGTCTTACTACTGTAACCTAGCAAGTCCTTTTCACATTGACCAAGAAGCCTTAAAATATATCGACTATGATCTCGATGTCAAGGTCTTTACCAATGGTGAAAAAAAATTGTTAGATGTTGAAGAATACGAGCAGCATAAAGAAAAAATGCACTATTCAGATGACATCGACTTTATTTTAAAGGAAAATGTTAAGGTTCTAGTAGATTGGATAAACCAAAACAAAGGTCCCTTTTCTGAGGAATATATCAAAATTTGGTATAACCGTTATGTTGAACTGCGAAATAAATAAAGTTGGAAAGAGCGCAAGCTCTTTTTTCTTTTAAATTAATAAAAAAATAACTACAAAAAAAAGTCTAATGACAACCATTAGACTTTTTCGATACACTATCGGGAAGACAGGATTCGAACCTGCGACACCTTGGTCCCAAACCAAGTACTCTACCAAGCTGAGCTACTTCCCGATCTAAAGCTACCGCTTTATGCACCCTAGAGGAGTCGAACCTCTAACCGCCTGATTCGTAGTCAGGTACTCTATCCAGTTGAGCTAAGGGTGCTCATTCCTATTCAATTATTACATAGCCTTCCGACCATGCACCCTAGAGGAGTCGAACCTCTAACCGCCTGATTCGTAGTCAGGTACTCTATCCAGTTGAGCTAAGGGTGCTTCTTTCAACCTTTGTCTATGCCGAGGACCGGAATCGAACCGGTACGATCGTTACCAATCGCAGGATTTTAAGTCCTGTGCGTCTGCCAGTTCCGCCACCCCGGCCTCCTCAAGCGAACGACGGGATTCGAACCCGCGACCCCCACCTTGGCAAGGTGGTGTTCTACCACTGAACTACGTTCGCATTGCTTTCTTTATATAAAAAAATGCCGGCTACATGACTTGAACACGCGACCCTCTGATTACAAATCAGATGCTCTACCAACTGAGCTAAGCCGGCTCATTATTATTCTATTATGCGGGTTAAGGGACTTGAACCCCCACGCCGTAAAGCGCCAGATCCTAAATCTGGTGCGTCTGCCAATTCCGCCAAACCCGCAAAATATGACCCGTACTGGGCTCGAACCAGTGACCCATTGATTAAAAGTCAATTGCTCTACCAACTGAGCTAACGAGTCTTAAAATAATTTTCATTATCTTAACGGTCCCGACGGGAATCGAACCCGCGATCTTCGCCGTGACAGGGCGACGTGATAACCGCTACACTACGGGACCTATGGGAGTTAACGGGATCGAACCGCTGACCCTCTGCTTGTAAGGCAGATGCTCTCCCAGCTGAGCTAAACTCCCTTATGGTCGTTTAACTCAGCCAACGGTCAGAAACTTCGTTTCTCTTTTCCGCCGATTGGAATCTCGATTCCCTCTCCATTCCAACTAAGCTAAACTCCCAAATGAGCCTAGTATCTACTAGGCTCAATCTCTTGCTAAGCGACTACCTTATCTCACAGGGGGCAACCCCCAACTACTTCCGGCGTTCTAGGGCTTAACTGCTGTGTTCGGCATGGGTACAGGTGTATCTCCTAGGCTATCGTCACTTAACTCTGAATGATTAAACATTCAAAATTGAACATCTATATTCTAACAAGTTAACCTTTCGTTGTCAATATCTTCTGACTCTTTGGATAAGTCCTCGAGCTATTAGTATTAGTCCGCTCCATTGCTCACACAACTTCCACTCCTAACCTATCTACCTGATCTTCTCTCAGGGCTCTTACTGATATAAAATCATGGGAAATCTCATCTTGAGGTGGGTTTCACACTTAGATGCTTTCAGCGTTTATCCCTTCCCTACATAGCTACCCAGCGATGCCTCTGGCGAGACAACTGGTACACCAGCGGTAAGTCCACTCTGGTCCTCTCGTACTAGGAGCAGATCCTCTCAAATTTCCTACGCCCGCGACGGATAGGGACCGAACTGTCTCACGACGTTCTGAACCCAGCTCGCGTGCCGCTTTAATGGGCGAACAGCCCAACCCTTGGGACCGACTACAGCCCCAGGATGCGACGAGCCGACATCGAGGTGCCAAACCTCCCCGTCGATGTGAACTCTTGGGGGAGATAAGCCTGTTATCCCCAGGGTAGCTTTTATCCGTTGAGCGATGGCCCTTCCATACGGAACCACCGGATCACTAAGCCCGACTTTCGTCCCTGCTCGAGTTGTAGCTCTCGCAGTCAAGCTCCCTTATACCTTTACACTCTGCGAATGATTTCCAACCATTCTGAGGGAACCTTTGGGCGCCTCCGTTACCTTTTAGGAGGCGACCGCCCCAGTCAAACTGCCCGTCAGACACTGTCTCCGTAGATGATAAACCTACCGGGTTAGAGTGGCCATAACACAAGGGTAGTATCCCAACAACGCCTCCATCGAAACTGGCGTCCCGATATCAATGGCTCCTACCTATCCTGTACATGTGGTACAGACACTCAATATCAAACTGCAGTAAAGCTCCATGGGGTCTTTCCGTCCTGTCGCGGGTAACCTGCATCTTCACAGGTACTAAAATTTCACCGAGTCTCTCGTTGAGACAGTGCCCAAATCATTACGCCTTTCGTGCGGGTCGGAACTTACCCGACAAGGAATTTCGCTACCTTAGGACCGTTATAGTTACGGCCGCCGTTTACTGGGGCTTCAATTCATACCTTCGCTTACGCTAAGCACTCCTCTTAACCTTCCAGCACCGGGCAGGCGTCACCCCCTATACATCATCTTACGATTTAGCAGAGAGCTGTGTTTTTGATAAACAGTTGCTTGGGCCTATTCACTGCGGCTGACTGAAAGCCAGCACCCCTTCTCCCGAAGTTACGGGGTCATTTTGCCGAGTTCCTTAACGAGAGTTCTCTCGCTCACCTGAGGCTACTCGCCTCGACTACCTGTGTCGGTTTGCGGTACGGGTAGAGTATGATTAACGCTAGAAGCTTTTCTTGGCAGTGTGACGTCACTAACTTCGCTACTAAACTTCGCTCCCCATCACAGCTCAATGTTATAGAATTAAGCATTTAACTCAATTCACACCTCACTGCTTAGACGTGCACTTCCAGTCGCACGCTTTAGTTAGCCTACTGCGTCCCTCCTTCACTACATACTCTAGTACAGGAATATCAACCTGTTGTCCATCGGATACACCTTTCGGTCTCTCCTTAGGTCCCGACTAACCCAGGGCGGACGAGCCTTCCCCTGGAAACCTTAGTCTTACGGTGGACAGGATTCTCACCTGTCTTTCGCTACTCATACCGGCATTCTCACTTCTATGCGTTCCAGCGCTCCTCACGGTACACCTTCGCCACACATAGAACGCTCTCCTACCATACCTATAAAGGTATCCACAGCTTCGGTAAATTGTTTTAGCCCCGGTACATTTTCGGCGCAGGGTCACTCGACTAGTGAGCTATTACGCACTCTTTGAATGAATAGCTGCTTCTAAGCTAACATCCTAGTTGTCTGTGCAACCCCACATCCTTTTCCACTTAACAATTATTTTGGGACCTTAGCTGGTGGTCTGGGCTGTTTCCCTTTCGACTACGGATCTTAGCACTCGCAGTCTGACTGCCGACCATAATTCATTGGCATTCGGAGTTTATCTGAGATTGGTAATCCGGGATGGACCCCTCACCCAAACAGTGCTCTACCTCCAAGAATCTTAATGTCGACGCTAGCCCTAAAGCTATTTCGGAGAGAACCAGCTATCTCCAAGTTCGTTTGGAATTTCTCCGCTACCCACAAGTCATCCAAGCACTTTTCAACGTGCCCTGGTTCGGTCCTCCAGTGAGTTTTACCTCACCTTCAACCTGCTCATGGGTAGGTCACATGGTTTCGGGTCTACGACATAATACTATTGCGCCCTATTCAGACTCGGTTTCCCTACGGCTCCGTCTCTTCAACTTAACCTCGCATCATATCGTAACTCGCCGGTTCATTCTACAAAAGGCACGCTCTCACCCATTAACGGGCTCGAACTTGTTGTAGGCACACGGTTTCAGGTTCTATTTCACTCCCCTCCCGGGGTGCTTTTCACCTTTCCCTCACGGTACTGGTTCACTATCGGTCACTAGAGAGTATTTAGGGTTGGGAGATGGTCCTCCCAGATTCCGACGGGATTTCTCGTGTCCCGCCGTACTCAGGATACTGCTAGGTATAAAGACTATTTCGAATACGAGGCTCTTACTCTCTTTGGCTGACCTTCCCATGTCATTCTTCTATAATCTTTAAGTCCACATTGCAGTCCTACAACCCCGAAGAGTAAACTCTTCGGTTTGCCCTCCTGCCGTTTCGCTCGCCGCTACTCAGGCAATCGCTTTTGCTTTCTCTTCCTGCAGCTACTTAGATGTTTCAGTTCACTGCGTCTTCCTCTACCTATCCTTAACAGATAGGAGTACTAGCCATTAGCTAGTGGGTTCCCCCATTCGGACATCTCTGGATCGTCGCTTACTTACAGCTCCCCAAAGCATTTCGTCGTTTGTCACGTCCTTCTTCGGCTTCTAGTGCCAAGGCATCCACCGTGCGCCCTTATTAACTTAACCTTATTTTTGGTCTTGCGACCTAAACTCTTTAAATATTTACAGCGTTTCGGTTTATTTTCTTGTTACTATTTGATATAGATATTCAATTTTCAATGTTCAATCTTAACACCCTTATAGTGTTAATGGAGCCTAGCGGGATCGAACCGCTGACCTCCTGCGTGCAAAGCAGGCGCTCTCCCAGCTGAGCTAAGGCCCCACAAGACCTCTCAAAACTAAACAAGACCAACGTACAGGTTTCCTTTTCCTTAGAAAGGAGGTGATCCAGCCGCACCTTCCGATACGGCTACCTTGTTACGACTTCACCCCAATCATCTATCCCACCTTAGGCGGCTGGCTCCAAATGGTTACCTCACCGACTTCGGGTGTTACAAACTCTCGTGGTGTGACGGGCGGTGTGTACAAGGCCCGGGAACGTATTCACCGCGGCGTGCTGATCCGCGATTACTAGCGATTCCGACTTCATGTAGGCGAGTTGCAGCCTACAATCCGAACTGAGACTGGCTTTAAGAGATTAGCTTGCCGTCACCGACTCGCGACTCGTTGTACCAGCCATTGTAGCACGTGTGTAGCCCAGGTCATAAGGGGCATGATGATTTGACGTCATCCCCACCTTCCTCCGGTTTATTACCGGCAGTCTCGCTAGAGTGCCCAACTCAATGATGGCAACTAACAATAGGGGTTGCGCTCGTTGCGGGACTTAACCCAACATCTCACGACACGAGCTGACGACAACCATGCACCACCTGTCACCTCTGTCCCGAGGGAAAACTCTATCTCTAGAGCGGTCAGAGGGATGTCAAGACCTGGTAAGGTTCTTCGCGTTGCTTCGAATTAAACCACATGCTCCACCGCTTGTGCGGGCCCCCGTCAATTCCTTTGAGTTTCAACCTTGCGGTCGTACTCCCCAGGCGGAGTGCTTAATGCGTTAGCTGCGGCACTGAGTCCCGGAAAGGACCCAACACCTAGCACTCATCGTTTACGGCGTGGACTACCAGGGTATCTAATCCTGTTTGCTCCCCACGCTTTCGAGCCTCAGCGTCAGTTACAGACCAGAGAGCCGCTTTCGCCACCGGTGTTCCTCCATATATCTACGCATTTCACCGCTACACATGGAATTCCACTCTCCCCTTCTGCACTCAAGTTAAACAGTTTCCAAAGCGTACTATGGTTAAGCCACAGCCTTTAACTTCAGACTTATCTAACCGCCTGCGCTCGCTTTACGCCCAATAAATCCGGATAACGCTCGGGACCTACGTATTACCGCGGCTGCTGGCACGTAGTTAGCCGTCCCTTTCTGGTAAGATACCGTCACAGCGTGAACTTTCCACTCTCACACTCGTTCTTCTCTTACAACAGAGCTTTACGATCCGAAAACCTTCTTCACTCACGCGGCGTTGCTCGGTCAGGGTTGCCCCCATTGCCGAAGATTCCCTACTGCTGCCTCCCGTAGGAGTCTGGGCCGTGTCTCAGTCCCAGTGTGGCCGATCACCCTCTCAGGTCGGCTATGTATCGTCGCCTTGGTGAGCCGTTACCTCACCAACTAGCTAATACAACGCAGGTCCATCTCTTAGTGATGCAATTGCACCTTTCAAGTCAACATCATGCAATGTCGACTTTTATGCGGTATTAGCTATCGTTTCCAATAGTTATCCCCCGCTAAGAGGCAGGTTACCTACGCGTTACTCACCCGTTCGCAACTCTTCCAGAAGAGCAAGCTCCTCCTTCAGCGTTCTACTTGCATGTATTAGGCACGCCGCCAGCGTTCATCCTGAGCCAGGATCAAACTCTCATTAAAATAATTGTTTGTCTTAAACTCATTCTGTCACTGACAGATTTATTGTTTCTTTATTGTTCAGTTACTATAACCTTAGTTATAGCGCCCTGCACATTGGTTCGTCTTGTTCAGTTTTCAAAGGTCTTTGTCGCTCTCGCGCGACAACTATATTAGTATATCATGACCTACACTTACTGTCAACACTTTTTTTCAAAAATTTTTACTTTCTTGAAAGTTTTTTGTTTATATAAAAAAATCAGGAGCATCAATACCCCTGATTCCTCTATAATTTAATTGATGTTTTCAATCTCTTTTTGATCTCTATTCTTTTACTTCCAATAGACCGATATCTCCGTCTTCTCTACGGTAGATAACATTAGTTGTGTTGTCTTCTGCATCACGATAAATGAAGAAATCGTGTGCTAATAGATCCATTTGAAGGATCGCTTCATCTATATCCATTGGTTCTAGATCAATTGTTTTTGAGCGAACAACTTTATCTGTGGTTGTTGCTTCTTCTACAACTACATCGGTAAACAATTTACCTGCACCAGATTTAACACGATTTTTCTTTTCGATTTTTGTTTTATTCTTACGAATTTGACGTTCAATTTTATCCACAACCAGATCAATTGAACCGTACATATCTTGAGAGACATCTTCTGCACGCAGTGTAATAGATCCAAGCGGAATAGTTACTTCTACTTTTGCGGTCTTTTCACGGTAAACTTTTAAGTTTACTCGAGCGTCTAGCTCTTGATCTGCCTGAAAATATTTTTCAATCTTTTCGAGTTTAGAAACGACATAGTCGCGAATGGCTTCTGTTACTTCTAGGTTTTCACCACGGATACTATATTTAATCATATTAGTACCTACTTTCTAAACATTATGTTTTTATTTATATGTATATTATAACGCTTTCATAAACTTTTTGCAAATCTTTTTTTACCTTGCGATTGAAAATGTCTTTATTTCTTTCACACCTTTTTCAATTAGTAGGCGCTTCATTAATTCGATTGTTTTGCCCGTTGTGTAGATATCATCAAAGATAAGATATTTCTGCTTTTTTGAAACTTCTTCTTTTAATTGAAAGTGTTGAGAGGTTTTTAATCTTTCTTCTCTTGTTTTTTTTGATTGGGCTAAGCTGTCTTCTTTTTGGAAGAGACTGCTGTACTTTATTTCTGCAAAATCTAATATAGTCGAAACCTGATTAAATCCTCTCTCCTGCTTTTTTTCATGGCTGATTGGAGTCGGTATTATCGTATAGCTTTTATATTTTTTCAAGGCTTTTTTGATTTCACATGCAAATACCATTCCTAATAAACGATCTCCTTCAAATTTATATCGCTTGAAATAGTCCTTCATTGCTGCATTATATCTATATAATGCTTCATGTTCTACCATATTCCCCTTTTGTATCCAGTATTCGCAATCTTTACATACTTTCTCCTCCTTATCTTTATAACATCTAGGACAATGGATTTCGTCAATTTGTTCGAAGTCTTCTTTGCATTCTTTACAAATCCATTCTTCTTGTTGATTCATAAAAATAAGGTCTGTGAAATGTTCACCAGTTTTCAACTCTTTAGTACAAAGCAAACATTCTTTCAAAATCCAGCCTCCTGATTCATTTCCTTTATTTCTTTGATCGCTTTCTTCATTTCTCGTGTTATGCCATCTGATAGGAAAAGTAGTTTACCTGTTGGTCTTTCTTTACTTCGACCGACCCTTCCTGAAATTTGTACGAGGGTACTTTTAGTAAATAATTTATGATTACTTTCTAAAACAAAGACATCTACAAACGGAAAGGTCACTCCTCTTTCTAAAATAGTTGTAGAGACTAGCATGGTTATGGCTCTGTTTCTAAACTCTTCTACCATTCGTAGACGGTCTGTTGTCTGTGAGGATACAAAACCTACTGTTTCTTTGGGAAAGTATTTTTTTAAGTTCTCAGTGAATTGTTGTCCTAATTCTATTTCAGATACAAAGATTAACAATGGGTAGTGAGTCTGTCTTTGTTTCTTGATCAGTTGCAATAGTTCGTAAGGGATTCTTCCTTTTTCTATTTTTTCTCTAATTTTCGGCACCCATTTTATTTTAGGGACCACTAGTGGGTTCCCATGAAATCTTCTTGGGAGACTATAACGAATGATTTCTTTTTTCTTGACCTTTTTATCTAACTCATCTGTAGAGGTTGCTGTCAAATATAGGGTATTCCCCTCTTTTTTTATTGCATTCTGAGCTGCTTTATATAAGATTGGATTATCCACATATGGAAAAGCATCTACCTCATCTATAATAAGGAGATCAAAGGCCTGATAAAACTTTAGCAATTGGTGGGTTGTAGCGATCACTAAAGGCGTTCTAAAATAGGGCTCTGATTCTCCATGAAGCAAAGAGATGGAGCAGGAAAAATCTTCCTCCATCCTTCCGTACAATTCTATACAGACATCGATTCTTGGGGTAGCAATACAGACTGCTTTTCCTGCCTTGATCGCTGTTGCTACAACCTGGTACATCATTTCCGTTTTTCCAGCTCCTGTCACAGCATGTACCAAGGCATGTTTTCCTGCTTTAACTGCTTGGATAAGTCCTTCAGATACCTCTTGTTGATAGGAAGTCAAGGTCCCTTTCCAGTTTAGCACCTCTTTTCCTTCAAAGTCTTGCTGTCCAATAGCATAAAGTTTTTGATCACTCCGGATCCTTCCCAATTGGATACAGGCTCTACAATACAGTACCTCTTCACTCAACTTCCACAGTTTTTGATCAATCAAACTGCCACATCGAAAGCATTGGTACCTTCCATTCTGTTTTTCTATAGCTGGAAATTCTTGGGCAATTTCTTTTAGATCATTTGTCATTTGACTCTCCGTTAAGAGTCTTCCATAAGAATCTTCTATCTTCATACTTATTAATTCGCAAAAGTTGGAGAAAATCATTCTTTTTTTGTAAAATAAGAATATGGAATATGTTACATTTAAAGAGAACGGTACTGTTCAAGAAGAAATCAAAAAGTCAAAATTCATTTGTCATGTCAAGCGAGTCTCCTCTGAAGAGGAAGCTAGAGATTTTATCAATGCCATCAAAAAAGAACACTATAAGGCTACACATAACTGCTCTGCTTTCATCATTGGAGAACAAAGTAATATCAAACGAACCAGTGACGATGGAGAGCCTAGTGGAACAGCTGGGATACCGATGTTAGGTGTTTTGGAGAATCATCGCATCACTAATAGTTGTGTCGTGGTTACCCGCTATTTCGGAGGTATTAAATTAGGTGCTGGCGGTCTGATTCGTGCTTATGCTGGAAGTGTTGCACAAGCAGTTCGAGAGATTGGACTGGTAGAAATCAAAGAGCAAGTGGTTCTTGGGATCACACTTTCTTATTCCCAATACCAAGAATTTGCTAATTTCTTAAAAGACCATCAATTGGCGGAACAAGATCCGATGTTTACAGATCAGGTGATGACAACTATTTTTGTAGATAAAGAAAACACAAATTCTATCACAGCAGCTTTAGTCGAATTTTACAATGGCAAAGTCATTATTGAGGACCAAGGAATTCGTGAGGTTGAAGTACCCCTGCTTTCTGTAGAAAAATAATTAAAATACTATCGGCAACGATAGTTTTTTTTTATCACACCCATAAAATTTCTATATTTTACATTCTTCCCGCAAGGGACTATACTTGTTAGTATCAAGAAAACCTAGAACTGAGGTATATTATGGCTATTTATGAAAATATTACAGAACTGATTGGGAACACTCCGATTGTCAAATTGAACCGTCTTGTTCCTGAAGGAGCTGCAGATGTCTATGTCAAACTCGAAGCTTTCAATCCTGGATCATCTGTTAAAGACCGGATTGCTTTGAGCATGATTGAAAAAGCTGAAGCGGATGGCTTGATCAAACCAGGTGATACCATTGTCGAAGCAACTAGTGGGAACACAGGGATTGGCTTGTCATGGGTTGGCGCAGCTAAAGGCTACAAAGTTGTGATTGTCATGCCTGAAACCATGAGTGTGGAACGTCGTAAAATCATCCAAGCCTATGGAGCTGAACTCGTTTTGACTCCTGGAAGTGAAGGAATGAAAGGCGCTATCGCTAAAGCTGAAGCAATCGCTGCAGAAAGAAATGGCTTCCTTCCTCTTCAATTTGAAAACCCTGCTAACCCAGAGGTACATGAAAGAACAACAGGACAAGAAATCGTTGATGCCTTTGGAAAAGATGGTTTAGATGCTTTTGTCGCAGGTGTTGGTACTGGTGGTACTGTTTCTGGTATTTCTCATACTTTGAAAAAGAATAATCCTGCTATCAAAGTCTATGCCGTTGAGGCCAATGAATCTGCAGTCCTTTCTGGCGAAAAACCTGGACCACATAAAATCCAAGGGATTTCAGCAGGCTTTATCCCAAATACTTTAGACACTAACGCATATGATGGTGTTCGTCGCGTATCTTCAGAAGAAGCTTTCGAACTTGCACGCGCTATCGGTGGAGCTGAAGGATTCTTAGTCGGTATCTCAAGCGCAGCTGCTATCTATGCTGCTATTGAAGTCGCAAAAGAATTGGGTAGCGGTAAAAAAGTTCTTGCTCTTGCACCAGATAATGGAGAACGTTACCTTTCTACTACCCTTTACGAATTTGAATAATTCTCTATATCAAAAAAACTTCGATAGGTTTCATCAACCTATCGAATTTTTTATTTTTTTTCTTGTTTGCTAAAGAATACCTTTCCTTCTTTGACCCAGGTCGGCATCTGTTGAGCTAAGGGCGCAAAACCACTCTTGTGGCGGTCATTTGAAAAACGATGGTGTCGAATACTTCGTTGTGGTGTTTCTTCTAGTGTTCTCAGAGAGAGGCTAGCTTTCTTAGAATATTCATCAACATCGATGACTTGGACAAAGACTTTTTCTCCAATTGAAAGAATATCATGAATATTACTTACATAACCACTTCTAATCTCTGAGATATGAATCAAGCCCGTCACACCCGACTCTAGTTCGACAAAGGCGCCGTAAGGTTGAATTCCTGTGATGGTTCCTTCTAACTTATCTCCAATTTTCATATTAGTCCTCAATTTCGATGGTTTCAATCACGACATCTTCTACTGGCTTATCCATCATCCCTGTCTCAACAGCCGCGATCTCATCCAACACAGCAAAAGAAGCTTCATCCATCAATTGACCAAATACTGTATGGCGTTGATCTAGGTGAGGAGTTCCCCCTTCTGTCGTATAGATTTCTGCAATTTTTTCAGGCCAGCCACCGCGGACCAATTCCTTTTTCGAATATGGGAGATGTTGATTTTGTACAATAAAGAATTGGCTGCCATTTGTGTTTGGTCCAGCATTTGCCATTGAAAGGGCTCCGCGAATATTGTACAATTCTTTTGAAAACTCGTCTTCGAAGCTCTCCCCATAGATGGATTCACCACCCATACCTGTGCCTGTTGGATCTCCCCCTTGGATCATAAAATCTTTAATAATCCGATGGAAAATGACACCATCATAATAGCCAGACTTAGCAAGAGCTACAAAGTTTGCAACTGTTTTTGGCGCTTGATCCGGGAACAATTGAATGTTCATCTCACCGTGATTGGTTTTGATCACAGCGACAGGACCGTCAACCGTAGCAAGTTCTAACTGTGGTAATGTCAATTCTTTTTCAACCATATTTAACTCCTCTAAGGCATAGAATATGCCATCTTCTTCTAAATTCTTAGTGATATAATCAGCTTTTTCTTGTAACTCTGGGGCAGATTTTCCCATTGCGATACTAATTCCAGCATAATCAAACAGTTCTAGATCATTTAATCCATCCCCAAATACTAAAACATTCTCTGGCTTCAAGCCCAAATGATTTACAAGATGAGAAACTCCTGAAGCTTTTGAAGCTTCAAAGCGAACAACATCTGACGAATGGGGATGCCATGAAACTAGGCGCAAGTTCTCTTGCAAAGAAGGGGGCAACTCTAGCTCACTATCCTGTTCATCAAAGGTCCACATTTGGAAAATAGGTTCTTTCAAATGCAGATCTGGATCTACTGGTAAGTTGGGATAAATGATGTCAATAGCATCACTGATCAAGGGTGTCCGATTAGACAGGGCTGCTTGATGACTAGCCACTAACCCATAATCAATCTCGGATTCTTTGGCCCAATCTACAAAAGAAGAAACGATTGCTTCATTGATTGGTGATTGGTAGATCACAGTTCCTTTTGTATCTTCTATATAGGCACCGTTTAAGGTTACTAGAAAATCAGGCTTTAAGTCCATGATTTCAGGAACAACCCCAAAAATCCCTCTGCCGGTTGCAATCCCTGTCCGGATTCCTTTTTCTTTCAATTGATGAAAGACTTCTTTGACAGATTCTGGGATCAATCCAGTTTCTTTTGCACGTAATGTATCATCAATATCAAAAAAGACGATTTTAACTTTTTTGGCTTTATAGCGTAATTTTGCGTCCACTTGTCTCCCCCTTATGATCATGCTCTATTATAGCATGTTTCCTTTTAAAAATCTTCTTGATTCACCAGATGGTGTCGAAAGGCATAGACGACTGCTTGCGTCCGATCACTGACTTCCAATTTGGATAAGATGTTGGAGACATGGGTCTTCACTGTTTTTAAAGAAATAAAGAGTTCATCTGCTATTCGTTGATTTTCATATCCCTTCGTCAATAAAGCCAGAATATCTCGTTCTCTAGCTGTCAAATCATCATGCAATTCAGCATGGTTCTTTCGAGACTCAACTTTTCGACTAACTTCTGTCTCAATCGCAAATTCTCCCTTTGCAACCTTTCGGACAGCCTGTAAGATCTCAGTTGCTGACGAGGTCTTTAAAATATACCCTTTTGCACCGGCATCTAAGACAGGATAAATCTTTTCGTTATCTAAATAAGACGTCAAAATGACAATTTTAGCTTCCGGCCACTCTTTTAGGATGGCTAGAGTCGCATCGATTCCATTTAGCTCTGGCATCACAATATCCATGATGATGACGTCTGGTCTTTCTTTCAACGCCAACTCCACCCCTTCTTGCCCATTTTTCGCCTCTAAGACTTGCTCAATATCGGTTTGCATGGACAAAAAGCTTTTCAATCCCAACCGGACCATTTCATGGTCGTCTACTAATAATACTTTCATACAGTTTCCTTTTCATTTTTATCTTTTACAAGGAGGGGAACGCGAATATCCACAGCCACTCCCTTTTGAGGACTCGTTCTTATTTTAATGGTTCCCGCCATGTCCTCTACACGTTCTTGAATATTTTTCAACCCATAACTCAATCGTTCTAATTTTTCCTGCTCAAAGCCGATTCCATCATCTACCATCCGTAAATGAAGTTGTTTTCCTTCCTGATGCAAGAAGACATCCATTTGTTGAGCTCTAGCGTGTTTCAAGGTATTGCTAACAATCTCTTGGACAATCCGAAATAGATGTTCTTCCATATCTTTTGGAATGCTCACTTCATTGTGTTTGAAGACGACTGTTAGGTTACTCTTTTCCTTCAATTCTCTAAAAATCATCTCCATCCCTTCTACCAAACTTTTTCCTTCCAATTCTGTAGGACGAAGATGTAGTAGCAAGACGCGCAAATCATTTTGGGCTGTCCCTAGAATATCTGACACACCATTGAGTTGCTGCTGGATCTGACTTTTCTCTAACTCAAGGGCCTGGGCTGCCACTCCAGATAAAATCATATTGGCTGCAAACAATTCTTGACTAACCGTGTCATGTAGATCACGCGCAATTCTCTTACGCTCGATTTCCACAATTTCTTCCTCATTTCGCATCACACGATTTTCACTTTTTTGTAAATTTTCTTCTAGTCGAAGCAATTTGCTGTCCAATAAATCTAACTGTTGATTCAATTCTTTTGGGGCAATTTCTTTTCGCTGTGAAGCAGTCAGGATAGATTCTACCTTTTGTTGTACTGCATGGACCGTTACAAATTGCGTGATTTTGATAATTAAGACAACCAAAGCCGTCAATGCAAGCGTCAGACTAAAAACCAAAAATAGGAATGATTGAAGCAAGGAAATATCTGAGAGAAGTTTGCCCCACTGAAAACCAACAAAATGGAAAATGGTATGACAAATGACCGCAACCACCATTAGGGAATAGAAGTACAATAGGAGATAGTCTAATTTCTTCATGCGCGAATCACCTCAACATCCCCAACAATACCAACTAACACAATTTTTATAGAACGGTGCGATCTCCGATAATGTGCCGTTTCAATATCTATGGTTTCATTCCTCATTTTACGGACAGGAAGATCCAAAAACTTCAGATCTCCATACAGAGTGTTAATTTGTAAATGCAACTCTAAATCAATCGGTAAGATAATTTTTGTATTACCAAAACCTTTCCGGATGATCACCACATTGTCCCAATTGCAAATGGCTACCTCCTCTAAATGGAGGGTGTCATTTCCAAAAACTCGGATCACATTCAGATCTCGATACCCTCGACTTTGCTTTGAAAAATGTTGTAAATCACCAATCCATCGAGTTTTTTCCTGACGAATTTTCGTATCCTCTTCAACATCAAACACAACGGATTCATTTTCCTTATACATATAAGGGTAGGCAATTAATAAACCATAAACCACCGCAAATAAAATGGCTGCAATCACAAAAGGATTCAGCATCACGATAAAAAACAAGAGCACACTCAGCGCGATTAATAGAAAATTCGCTTTTTGTTTGCCAAAATAGTAATACAAAAGGAGCAAAAAGAGAACCATCAAGACAACAAATCTGGAAAAATCGATTGATAAAATGGTGATCGCTGCTAATGTTAACAAAACGGCTTCAACGAAAATAAAAATTTGTATTTTCCACATAGTCTACCTCATCTTTTCCTATTTTATCAAATTTTTCCTCATTTGACTTCCGTCTGTGGTTGGATAATACGAAGAGCAAAAAAACACCCAAAAGATAGAAATCCTTTGGGTGTCCTTGGTATCGGAATGAATTGTTATTAAATAAGTTCTTTCCGATAACGGTTGTATAGAGGCATTATTTATACATGAATGCCCAGTAATAGTTACCGTCGCCATTGATGACTGCTGCTACTGCACCTTCTGTGGCATTTGGATCGAGCATTAATTCTCTCAATCCACTGTTATACCATTTCGTTGCAACCGTTGTTGCATTGTCTTCACGACGAGCTACAAAACCTGTGCTATCGTACTGACGTGAAATAGTATGGGCTTTTGGTAAGGCACGTGAGTTGTAGACATCATCTGACCAAGTCAATTCTTTTAAGCCTTGTGCTTTTCGCAATTCGTTAATCTTAGCAAAAGCTTCTTTCGCTTTATCTAACTCGATATAGTTTGTATTGTCTGTCGCTTCTACACGATAAACGAATTTCACATAGCCAAACTCAACATCTTTGTAGTTCTTGTCATCTACTCCACTCTTCAAGTCAGCGATTAAAACATAGTCTTTAGCCCATGGGTTTTCTTTAGATTGCTCAAAGAGTTCTGGGTCCTCGATTTCCCATTCTACTTTGGCATCCCAGCCAGCATTGTCAATAAATTTAGGATTCATTTTCTTAATGACATAGTCCTTAAATTCATCCACATTCTTAAATGGAAGAGCTTGACCTGCTTTAGCTGTTTCTATAAGATTTGTAGAGTAGAGCTTCACGCTTGAGTCACGATCGCTATAAGCATATTCATCATCTTTGGCATCTTCGTGGAATTTTGGATCGATCTCAGGATCTTTCGGATCTGTCATTCCATAAAGTTTCCATTTGTCTCCGTTCCATTTCCAATAAGCAGAGTAACCAGTTGCTTCTGTATCAGATGGAACATAGTAATAGTGACTTGAACCATCAAAGTAGTAGTTCTTATCTCCACGAAGGGCTACTGAGCCAGGTTTACCAGGAGGGTAGACTACTTTAGGCGCACGTCCATTCGGAGCCCATGGAAGATGTTCTAATCCTTCTGCTGGTGTCTCAACGTATGGAGGAATTTGGTTTTCACTAGGCTGATCCGATGATACCAAACCATCATTTCCTGGGACTTCAGGTTGAACCGGTTCCTCTGGCTTCGGTTCACTTGGATTTTCTGGGGTTGGTGCGAAAGGATCAAACTCTCCATCTGCTCCTACAAATGGAGGATTTTCTGGGAATACTAGACTATCAATGTTATCAAAATCAGAAGGATCTGATGGTGTATCAGGTTGATCTGGTTTATCGGTTGGATTTGGTTCTTCAGGTGTTGGAGTTGGATCCGGAGTCGGTGTTGGGACTGGATCAGGAGTAGAAGGATTTTCCGTTGAATTCTTCACAAATACCCATTTACCATTTTTATAATAGTAATAATCCCCGTTATCCAATACATAATAATGGTAGCCATTTTCATACAAATAATGAGGGTCATTGGCAAGGTTATTAGTAGAGTTATTCCGATTAGTTAGAGGTTTCCACTCACCATTGCGGTAGATCCGGTAAGTTCCATCACTCATCCGATAATAATGATTGCCATTCCAATAAATGTAGTTTTCATCATTTTCTAAGGAATAGCCATAGTTCCAACCATTATAGCCATAATAATTATTCCAGCTAGGATAACCATAGTTATAGCCATAATAATTGTTCCAGCTAGGATAACCATAGTTATAACCATAATAATAGTTCCAATTTGGATATCCATAGCCATAACTATAGGTCCATGGATTATAACCATTATAACCATTCCAGTTATTGTAAGCATAGTTATAATAGTTTGAACGATAAGAGGAGGTATTCCATCCTCGATTTTCTGCAGCTACTTTTGTTGCTATAAATGCCGGAACAATCATAGCTGTTGCTAGGATTGCTCGACTAACCACTCTATATTTTCTGTCCATTTAACTAATCTCCATTGGGAAAGTATAGGCGAAAGATACATCAACTATGTGCACATATTTCAAAAGTCATTCTGCCTCCCTATATCTTAGTTCACGATATTTATCTCCACTAGTTTCAAGGCCTATTCAACTAGTAGAAAAAATCTATTCATTAACCAATTTCCTATCAAAGCAGGTCTAAACGACATTTTTACTCTTTGATTTCCTTTCATGCAAATTATAGCATGGGCCTAAATCGAAGGCAAATAATTTGATATTCAATCTATTTTCAATTTCAAATCATCTTATGTTTAATTGACTATTTTATTTTACCGATCTTGAAACCCCTTGTTTGTGAAGGGGTTCGCACAATCTATTCAAACTTAGAAAAATAGTATCTTGTAGTGGTCTTAAAGTTTTTCCCTCAACAGGGAAATAAAAAAATTACGACATAGCAATAAAAAATACAAAAAGACTCAGAAAATCCATCTGAGTCTTTTTGTATTTTTAAACCCACACCTGTTGCACTATTGCTCACTACTGCTAGAACTTTCTGTATCGGATCGTTCCGCAGAGGACGAACTAGATGTCTCTGAACTTGAAGAGGCTTTCGTGCTTGAAGAAGCCGTCACTTTAGGCTCATATACCGTTAAAACAATTCGTGTTCGGTTAATATCCACCGTACTCGAGACTTCTGGAGTTTGGCTGACAATTTGACCTGCAGAAACAAATACCCCATCAGGGAGATGTTCCGTTTTTCTTAATTCGATATTGGCTTCTTTAATACCATAGATCTCAATCAAATTACTTCTAGCAAAATCATAAGTTGATCCAACATAGTTTGGCATTTCAATTGAAGTCGTTTCTTTCGCTACTTTCAAAACAATCTTGGTTTTTGAATTCAGAGAATATTGCTCTCCTGAAGCTGGGGTTTGTTCAAGAACTGTCCCTGCAGCATAATCGAAGGTCTCAACTTCTTCAATCGTGATCATTTTGCTTGATACCTTATAAGTATTTTTCAGATCTTCTTCTGCTGTTGCCCGTGTTTCACCCACGTAATTTGGCATTTCAAAGCTGTTTGGCCCTTTTGAAACAATCAAATCAATTCGACTTTGTTCTTTCTTTTGGGCCCCTGCATTTGGATTGGTTCGAATGACGTAACCTTCTGCCACCGAATCACTGTACTCTTCTTTCTCTTCACCAACTTGAAGGTCTTGTCCCTCAATAACCGCTCTAGCTTCGGCAATGGTTTTGCCGGAAACATCTGGAACGGTTTTATTGGCTGGGCTCATATACAACAAGAAAGTAAAGGCTGTAAGAACTAGGGCAATGGCAACAAACAAGACCTTGTATCTCGCTCGCAAGCGTCTTCTTGGCTTTTTACTTGGCGTCATTGTCTGCTGATCAGATAATGGTCGATTAGGATCTACTGAACTGATTTCACTGCGTACCTCAGAGATTGGAACAGGAGCTGTCTTTGGAGTTGGACTCACTTTTGGAAGAGTCTTTGTATCAGCTTTCGCTTGGTCTTCAAAAACCAGTTTTTTCTCATTTCTTCTCTCATAGGACAAGCAACTTGAAAGATCCACATACATCTCTGCCACTGATTTATAGCGATCCGTCAGTTTTTTAGCTGTCGCTTTGATCACCACATTTTCTAAAGCTTGTGGAACATTCTTATTTTCTTCACGAATAGATGGGAGTGGCTTTTGAAAATGCTGCAAAGCAATTGTGACTGCACTATCTCCATCATAAGGAATGTGTCCTGTCAACATCTCATAGAAAATGATCCCCATAGCGTAGATGTCACTTTGCACCGTAGCTTTTGAACCACGCGCCTGCTCAGGGGACAAATAATGAACCGACCCCAACATCGAGTTGGTCTGGGTCAAGCTAGTCTCTGCGAAGGCCACTGCAATCCCAAAGTCTGAAACTTTTGCTGTTCCATCTGGTGTCAAGAGGACATTCTGTGGTTTTAAATCTCTATGGATAATGCCACGCGTATGGGCAAGACGCATAGCTAGAAGGATCTGCCCCATCAAACGAACAGCTTCTTCATTTGATAAAGGAGCATTTTCTTTGATATAGCGTTTCAAGTCTAAACCTGCAACATATTCCATTGCAAGGTATTGTTGTCCTTCTTCTTCGCCAATGTCTGTAATCCGAACGATATTTGGATGGTCCAGCTCTGCCATCGCCTTTGCTTCACGCTGAAAACGCGCAACTGCAATGGGATCCGTCTGGTAATTCGTACGCAGTACCTTGACTGCAACTTCTTCCCCATCTAAAATCAAATCACGCGCAAGATAAACATCTGCCATCCCGCCGCGTCCAATTTGTTGGATGATTTTATATCGCCCGGCAAAAATTTTGCCGATTTGAATCATGCTGCGTCCTCCTCAGTAAAGTGGAGCAGTACAACAGTGATATTATCCAAGCCTCCAGCATTATTGGCAAAACGAATCAAGGTTTGAGCTTTTTCTTCCAGTGAAACATCACTCAAGACAATATCTCTGATTTCATCCGGGCCAATCATATTGGTTAAACCGTCACTATTGATCAAAATATAATCATCTGCTTCAACCGTCACCAAACCATAATCCGGCTCCAACTCATCTTTTTGACCAATGGACTGAGTGATGATGTTACGTTGAGGATGATGGGCAGCTTCTTCCTCTGTAATTTGACCAGCTCGCAAAAGAGCATTTACAAGAGAATGGTCACTGGTCAACTGCTGGTATTCGCCCTGACGAATGAGGCCAATCCGTGAATCCCCAACGTGGGCATAAATCACTTGTCCTTCTACAAAAGCCAAGGCTTCTAGTGTCGTTCCCATTCCTTTGTGCTCATCATCTTGCCCAGCCAAATGAATCCGACGATTCACAGCTTCTAAATGTTCTGCAAACCATTCCCGTACTTGATTGACCGTCTCGATCTCAGAAGAAACCCAGGCCGCACCTAGATCTGTGACTGCCATTTCACTAGCAATATTTCCGGCACGGTGTCCTCCCATACCATCAGCAAGGAAAACCATAGATTTTCCTGCCTTGTTTTTATATTGATTTGCATAGTCTTGGTTATTTGTCCGTCTTTGACCTACATCGGTTAAGATCGTCATATCCATACTGTCAGTTTCCTCCTGATATTATGAAATTCTCTTAAAACGACTGATAAAGAAGCCGTCGCTTCCATATAATTCGGGTGTAATAAGGATACAATCATTTTTAAGAATATCTTTTCTTTCGTGATCCAATGGGACTTGTTCGAAATTTGGATGTTTTTTCAAAAATTGGTCCACCACTTCAAAATTCTCTTTGCCCATAATTGTACACGTACTGTACACTATTATACCACCTTTACGCACACTTTGACAAACACTATCCAGAATGGCCAATTGAATGGCTTGTAAAGATACAAAATCTGCACTCTCTTTATTGTACTTGATATCAGGCTTTCTCCGTATCAAACCAATCCCTGAACAAGGCGCATCCACCAAAATTTTATCGAAAGCATCAGGTCCAAATGTTTCAAAGACTTTTGTCGCATCTAGCTTCTTTGTCAAAATTTTGTCCGCAACATGGAGCCGATTAGCATTTTCTTGAATCAATTTGAGCTTATGGTCATAGAGATCCAAGGCTGTGACTTTCCCAGTTGTGAGATAAGAAGCCAGGTGGGTCGTCTTTCCACCTGGCGCCGCACAGGCATCTAAAACCCACTCATCTCCTTGCAAATCCAAAGCCGGTGCCACCAATTGGCTGGACTCGTCTTGAATAGTAATGCGCCCTTCTTTAAACAAGGAGTGTCCTGCAAAATGTCCCTGCTCTTTCACGAGAGCGGACGAAGAAAGTAGAGAGGAGGTTGCTTCGAGCAGCTGAGCTAACTCTTCTTTTTCGTCCAGATCAATCACACGAATACTGGATTTATTACGCTGATAGAGACTCTTAAAAATAGCGCAAGCACGTTCTTCACCGTATTCTTCGATCAATGCTTTGACCAACCATACAGGTAGGGAATACTCTACCGAATAACGTTTGTTCTTTCGCTTGATCGTATCAACAGCTGGTAGCCCCTCGCGGAGGAGCTTTCTAAGAATAGCATTGACAAACTTCTCACTGCCTTCTTTACGACATTTTGCTATCTGGACAGCTTCATTGACGATGGCATGATCGGGAATGCGGTCTAAATAGACAAGTTGATACAAACTCATCATCAAAAGATAATAGAGCCAAGGATCTAATTTCGTCCGGTCTTCAATCACGTGGGCGAGATACCACTCGAGTGTTATCTTTCGTGCTACAGTACCGTATACAACTTCCGTAACAAAGCTTCTATCTTTATCTGAAAGTTGAGAGTGTTCTAACGCTTGATTTAGGGCAATATTAGAATAAGCTCCCTGCTCAAAAACCTCTTCTAGCACTCGAACGATCTGTTCACGCGCATTCATTTGTTTAACTTCCAAAGTGATCTCCTTCTTTCAATTGACGGCCAGCGCCATTCAAAAAGTCTGTGATGGACATTTTTGGTTTTCCTGCCGGCTGCACAACTTTGAGGGACAGCGCGCCTTCTCCTGCAGCGACCACCAACTCTTTTTTGGTCAAAGCAATCACTTCTCCTGGATTTCCATTTCCTTCGCATAGCTCTGCTTCATAAACTTTAAAGCGCTGACCATTTAATAACGTATGAGCAACCGGCCAAGGATTCATCCCCCGGATCTGGTTAAAGACTTGGCGATTGGTTTTGGTCCAGTCCAAAACCTCTTCTTCCGGTAAAATATTCGGTGAAAATGTGACCAAACTTGGATCTTGTGGACTTGGCTTGATCTCCCCTGCCAGGTAAGCTGGCAAAGTATCTAGGAGTAAGTCACGTCCAAGGACAGCCAATTTTTCAAACAAAGTTCCCACATTGTCCTCATCTAAAATTGGGAGAGAACGAGCTGCAATCATGTCTCCGGCATCCATTTCCTTGACCATTTCCATAATTGTAACCCCAGCTTCTTCATCACCATTGATCAGGGCATAGTGAATGGGAGCTCCACCTCTATATTTAGGCAATAAAGACGCGTGGACATTCACCGCAAATTGGAAGTTCTCCAACAATTTTGTCGGTAAAAATTGTCCAAAAGCAGCGGTCACAATTCCATCTGCATCTAGTGATAAGAGAGTTTCCATTTCTGGACTACCCGATAACTTCTCCGGCTGAAGAACTGGTAGTTGATGTTCCAAAGCTACCTGCTTCACCGGGGTCATTCGAATCTCTTTTTTGCGACCTACTTTGCGGTCTGGTTGCGTCACAACTGCCAAAATTTCATAGCGCGAATCTGCTAACAATCCCTTTAAAACCGTCGCTGAAAAATCAGGCGTTCCCATAAATATTAATTTTGTCATTTCTTTCTTCCTTACATAAAACTTTGAGGTTCATTATCAATACTGACACGGAGATCTTGGTTGCCTCTTTCTTGCGTAAATTCTAAGATTTGATTCAAGACCTGAGTCATGCCTTCTTCGAAACGATATTTCACAATGATTTGATAATGATACAAATTATGTGTACGTGCAATTGGTTTAGGTGTTGGTCCTAAGATTTGGACCTGATCAGATAAGCCTGATCGGAGAATTTCCATGACCTGATGTGACTTCTCCATCACAATTTCCTCACTCTTATGGGATAGGGTTAACCCAACTGTGAAGTAATAAGGCGTATAGCCCAGCTGCCGGCGAATCTGCATTTCATAGGCAAAAAAGCCTTCATAATCTTGGTCTTTGGCAAATCGAATCGCATAATGATTGGGGTTGTAACTCTGAATGATAACCTCTCCTTCTTTCTCTGCTCGTCCGGCCCTTCCTGCCACCTGAGTCAAGAGTTGAAAGGTTCTCTCTGAGGATCGATAATCCGGTAAATTTAAAGAAGTATCCGCATTCAAGACACCCACTAATGTCACATTTGGAAAATCCAAGCCCTTCGCAATCATTTGCGTCCCTAACAAAATATCCGCTTCTCCATTCCCGAAAGCATCTAATATCGCTGCGTGGCTCCCTTTTTTTCGGGTGGTATCCACATCCATGCGCAGAATTTTAGCTTCAGGAAAGATCTCTTGTAATTCATAATAGGCTTTTTGTGTTCCTGTCCCGTAATAACGAATGGAAGGACTTTGGCAATTTGGACAGTGTCGAGGAATTGCTTTGCTATAGCCACAATAATGACAGTTCATAGTTTTAGTATCCATGTGGAGGGTCAGTGAGATATCACAATTGGGACAAGTATCTACAGTTCCACACTCGCGACACATGACAAAACTGGAATAACCACGGCGGTTCAACATCAAGACAACCTGCTCTTTTTTCTGCAAGCGATCAGCAATAGCTTCCACTAGAACCGGAGTGAAGTTACCAGCTTCATTTTGGCCAACATAATCACGGAAATCAACGACTTTAACTTCTGGAATTTTGGCTGCCGGATTGGCCCGCTGGGTTAGACGAATTAATTCATAAACCCCTTTTGTTGCACGAGCCCGCGATTCTAAACTTGGTGTAGCAGATCCAAGAAGCAAGACTGCTTGATTGTACTGAGCCCTTAGGACTGCGACTTCCCTTGCGTGGTAGCGTGGATTACTATCTTGTTTGTAGGAAGCCTCATGCTCCTCATCAATGATGATGGCTCCGATGTTTTTTAAAGGGGCAAAGATGGCTGAGCGCGCTCCAACGACTACCTTGGCCTCCCCACGTTCAACTTTTCGCCATTGATCATACTTCTCACCATTTGATAAGCCCGAGTGCAGAATAGCTACTTCCTGGCCAAAACGCGAGATAAAACGATCCGTCATCTGTGGCGTCAGGGAAATCTCAGGAACCAACATAATAGCCGTTTTCCCCTTATTTAGAACTTCTTGAATAATCTGCAGATAAACTTCTGTTTTCCCACTTCCAGTCACACCTTCTAGTAAAAAAGGTTTTGATGTTTTCCCAATTTGAGAAACTACTGTTTCGACAGCTTTTGCTTGCTCTGAATTTAAAAGCAGAGCCTGGGTCTGTTCTTTGCCTTCATAATATGCAGCCGCCCGATTCACTTCTCGTTCTGTAATTTCTAAAACACCCTGTTCGATAAAATAAGCTACCACTTCTCGTGAAAAATCCTGATACAATCCTGCTAAGGGTTGCTCCCCTTGCTCTAGTAACAGGCGCTCTTTCAATGCTAGCCTTTTTTTAGCTCTTCCTGATGGTTGAAGTTCTTTTAATCCTTCCTGGTTAACGCGATACCATTTTTCTGTTTTAATTTGTTTCCTATCCTTGGCCTTGTATTCAAGTACCAAATCTCCTTTTCTGACCAACCGCATCACTTGGGCTTGATCGGCCGCATCTAGAGAAGAAAAAGAAACTTCATTTTTTTCACCAAAAAGTTTCACTTTGAGAGTTGGATCTAAAGAAGGTTGAGGATACAAAATCTTATCATAACTCGAATTGAGGAGAGAAGGAAGCATGGTTTTTAAAATCGTGATCTTATAAGAAAAAACACTTTTTCGTAATTGATCTGCCAACCAGAACTGCTCTTGATTTAAGACCGGAGTGTAATCCAAGACCTCCACAATCGCTTTTAATTCCTCGCTTGTGTCTGCCTCTTCTAAAACATCTACCACAATCCCTTGAATGAGGCGATTCCCTTTACCAAAGGGGACATGAACTCGCATACCTGCCTCCACCATATCCTCAAATTCTAATGGAATCTGATAAGAATAGGGTTTATCTGTCTGCATCAATGGGACATCTACGATGACTTTTGCTATCACTTTTTCACCTCCAGCCTCTATCATATGAGCTTTACTTTATCACGGAACCCTTTAAATAGCAAAAAATAAGATTGAGAAGCCCCAACCTTAAATTTTTTCACCATCTTCTTTTTCTTTGGCAATTTGTTCCTTAATTTTGCGCTCTTCTTCTTCTTTGCGAATCCGCTCTGCTTCAATCCGACGACGAAGCACTTCACGTTTTGCTTCTGGATCCGGGTGAACAACTACGTTTCCAGACTCGATTTCTTCAAGCGCTTGTAATGTTGATTTAACTGATTGGAATTCTTGAGTTGGTACTGCACCACTTTCCAATTCGTGGGCCCGTTTTGCCTCAAGAATGACCAATGAATATTTTGATGGTACTTTGTCAAGCAATGTATCAATAGAAGGTTTTAACATCATATTCCTATACCTAATTTCTAATTATTTATCTCTTCACAATAGTTTGTGTTTTTGGTAACATATCCAGATAATGGCCAATGACACGGTCTACACGGAAATGCTCTGCTTCGATCACACGTTTGACACGCTCAGCAGCAAGAGGAACCTCGTCGTTCACAATGGCGTAGTCATATTCACGCATCATGGCGATTTCTTCTTTTGCTTTTTCAATCCGTTGCGCAATAACTTCTGCACTATCTGTCCCGCGACCCACTAATCGATCCTGCAATTCATCCAAATCAGGCGGAGTTAAGAAAATAAAAACTGCATCTGGAACTTTCTTCTTTACTTGAAGTGCACCCTGAACTTCAATTTCAAGGAATACATCGATTCCTTTGTCCAAGGTTTCATTCACATAGGTTAAAGGAGTCCCGTAGTAATTTCCAACGTACTCAGCGTACTCCAACATTTGCCCTTGACGGATCAAATCTTCAAATTCTTCACGTGTACGGAAAAAATAGTCGACACCATCCTCTTCACCTGGACGTTGTGAACGCGTCGTCATCGATACAGAATACTGAAACTGATTCTCCGAGTTTTCAAAAATTTCTCGTCTGACCGTTCCTTTTCCAACCCCCGAAGGGCCAGAAAATACGATTAATAAGCCACGATCCGCCATGATTTCTCCTTCAATGTCTTTCTATCTAGTGTAACAAAAATCGGCCTAATTTTCAACTGATTTTTTCATTCAAAAAGCTTGAGATGCTAGATCTCAAGCTTTTCGTTTATTTTGCGTAATCTACTGCACGCAATTCTCGAATAACGGTAACCTTAATGTTTCCAGGATATTCAAGATTGGACTCGATCTTCTCACGAATATCATGAGCCAAGATCGTCACTTTATCATCCTTGATTGCCTCAGGGCTAACCATAATACGGATTTCACGACCCGCTTGAAGGGCGAAACTTGTCTTAACTCCTTCAAAACTATTTGCAATTTCTTCAAGATCTTGCAAGCGTTTGATGTAGCTTTCAAGTGACTCACTTCGTGCTCCAGGTCGAGCAGCACTCAAGGCATCTGCTGCAGCGACAATAACTGCGATGACACTTTCTGGTTCCACGTCACCATGGTGACTAGCAATGGTATTGACAACCACTGGATGCTCCTTGTACTTCCGTGCCAATTCTGTCCCAATCTCGACGTGGCTTCCTTCCACTTCACGGTCAATCGCTTTACCGATATCATGTAAGAATCCTGCACGTCGTGCCAAAGTAGCATTTTCACCCAACTCGCTAGCAATAATACCAGAAAGTTTGGCAACTTCAATGGAGTGACGCAAAACGTTTTGACCATAAGAAGTACGGAATTGCAACCGTCCCATGATTTTCATCAAATCTGGATGGAGGTTTGGTGCACCGATTTCATAGGCAGCAGCCTCACCGTATTCACGAATACGATTGTCAATTTCCTGACGGTTCTTCTCAACCAGCTCTTCGATGCGGGCTGGATGGATGCGACCATCTTTGAGAAGGCTCTCCATTGTCATACGGGCAATTTCACGACGAATCGGATCAAACCCTGACAAGGTAACCACCTCTGGCGTATCATCGATAATCACATCGACACCTGTCAAGCTCTCAAAGGTACGAATATTGCGCCCTTCACGACCGATGATGCGCCCTTTCATACTATCATCTGGCAAATGAACCGTTGAGTTTGTTTGCTCAGCAACAAAATCACCAGCCATTCGCTGCATGGCTTGCACGAGAATGTCTTTTGCAATTTTATCAGAACGTTCTTTCACTTCCAGTTCTGCTTCACGAATCCGCGATGCAATTTCTTTTGAAAGTTGCTCTTCCGTCTGATTCAAAATAATGTCACGCGCTTCTCCTTGACTTAGAGCAGCGACACGTTCCAGTTCTTCTACTTTCTTGTGTTCAAGCTCTTCCAGCTGTTGTTCACGCGTATCAATGTGTTTAGTTCTATCTGTAAGACTTTGCTCTTTGTGTTCAAGAGACTGTTCTTTGCTTGTTAAAATATCGTCTTTGCGATCAAGATTGCTAGCACGTTCTGCCAAACGGTTTTCCAATTGCTTCAATTCTTGTCGTTCTGACTTAAACTCAGCATCGACCTCTTCACGATATTTTCTGGCTTCTTCCTTTGCCTCCAAAAGTGCTTCTTTTTTAAGTGAACTTGACTCATGCTTCGCCTCTTTTAAAATTAAATCGGCTTCACGTTCAGCCTGTCCACGTAAATTCGTTGCTTCTTGTTCAGCATTCAAAAGGGTGAGTTCCGCTGCTTCTTTTGAAGCTTTCATTTTAAGAGCAGTTCCCACATATCCAATGACTAAACCAATGACCGCGGCAAAAACACCTGTAATAAACAAATTCATGCTTTTACCCCAAATCTATTTAATTAGTTGAATTAAAAATTCTTTTACATTTTACCATAAATTACTAAAATTAACAATCTAAAAAAACAGGAAAAACCTTTTATATTTTTGCTTGACCCTTATTCTTTTATCCACGTTTCTTTCATGGAACACCTGTGAGAAATTCATCTATTTCCACTTTGTTGAATCTGCTTTTTATGCTATAATCAAGAAAAACAAAGAAGGATTTGAGTATGACAAAAGAAGTAATTGTTGAAAGTTTTGAATTGGACCACACAGCTGTGAAGGCTCCCTATGTACGCTTGATTGGTGAGGAAACTGGATCCAAAGGAGACATCATCTCCAATTTTGATATTCGTCTGGTGCAGCCCAATGAAAATGCGATTCCAACGGCAGGACTTCACACGATCGAGCATCTTCTTGCGATGCTCATTCGCAAACGCATCGATGGTATGATTGATTGTTCCCCATTTGGATGTCGCACCGGTTTTCATATGATCATGTGGGGACAACATTCGAGTACGGAAATTGCTAAAGTAATCAAAGATTCTTTAGAAGAAATTGCATCTGTCAGCACTTGGGAGGATGTTCCAGGCACAACCATTGAGTCTTGTGGAAATTACAAGGATCACAGCCTCTTCTCAGCCAAAGAATGGTGTCGCCTGATTCTAGATCAAGGAATTTCGGACGATCCGTTTGAACGTCATCTTGTTTAAGACGAAAAAGAGGCTGGGACAAAAGTCCTAGCCTCTCAATTATTTTTGGATTGTCGAGCAAGACGCAGTGGTTGAGTGGGCTCTACTACGCTGATTTCATCAGCTTTTACAGCCCTACTCAACTGTGCGGAGGTGGGACGACGAAATCGAATTCTAACGAATTACCGATTTCTGTCCCACTCTCTTTTTTATTGTCATTTTTCCCGGAAAGGAGATGTCTGATCAAGCATTAATAATCCAGAGCATCTGAATGACCTTTTCCGTTTCCTACGAAATAACCAGTCTTGGCATTGATACTAAAGAGATAGGTTCCATCTGGTTTGAAGAGGTTGTAATAGCCATTACCATTAATGATATTGACACGCTCTAAAATGTATTGATTGCCAGTGATATGTCCACGTTTACGAGCAATGTTCAATACTTTTTCAAGAATACCATCACCAAACACCCAAGCTGGGTTATTGACATCATTGATAGCTACTTGGTTATACGGAACACGGCTTAGGTTTCTCTGAAGTGGAACACCATCGCTCGGAAGACCGTACCCTGAATAGCCTGGACTTGCAGTTCCTGCACTACCTGTAACAGCATTGACAGCTGGGGCCGTAGGCGTTGCTGCTTGAGCTGGAGTTGCATTAGAAGTATCTGTACCACCTGTTCCTGTCACTGGTGCCGGTGTCGCAACTTGTTGTGAACGTCCTTGCGCAACCGCCTCATTCAATAAGCTATCTAATTTGTCATTACCTGTCTTTGTTTCTGCAAACGTCGCATCACTTTTTACTTTGGCATTTGCATCAAGAACTCCATCTTTGATGACTGGAGAACTAAATTGAGAATTCACTTTTTGAATGGCAGAAACTTGCTTCACAAGGTCTTCATATTTTGTTCTAGCTGCATTATAATCACTGCTTCCTTCCAATTTGTCCAGCAGTTTCTTCAGATTTTCCAAGTCTCCGAATTTATCATTTTTAAGACTACTTTTCGATTCGTCTACAAAAAAGGCATCGTAAGCTTTGGTAAACTCTTCAAGTTTTTGAGCCTGTGTTTCACTGCTGCTTGATTTAGAAGTAGAAGATGACTTGCTAGATGAAGATGATACAACTGTTGTACCACCAGATGTTCCACGACTATGCATCCAGTTATAGGTTACAAAAATGGCCGAACCGACAATCGCAAGACCTAATGTAGAGTATAAAACCGCTTTGATTCGTTTACCCGCATTGCTTGGTGTTTCCTCAGGAAGGTCCTCTGCTTCTACAATTGGTTCGGTTGGTGTGGGTCCAAATTTAATCTTAGCTGGTAATTCTGTTGAGATAGCATCCATTTCAGGTCTTTGTTTCAAGACCGTTTCCGTTACTTCCGGCGCCTCCACTGCTTCAGCAACTGTTTCTGAAGCAGCCAACTCCTCAGCTTTAGCCAATTCTTCTTTGGCCAAAATCTTTGTATCATATTTTTCTGCTTCTATTTCTGCTTGGTGTTGTTTGATATATTTGTCTAAGACATTATCACCTTCCGTTACACCTGCTTCAATTTCTTCTGCCTTTCGATTGGCCTGCCCAATCGTCATCTCTTTAGCATCTTTAAAATCTAAAATTGATTCTGTTTCTTGCTCTAATGGCTTTCTATCCTTCTCTGTCATAAAAATCCTTTCTATGCCTTTATCTGCCGTTTTACACGTTCCCCAAAATATTGGTAGAGATCAACTTTAAGGGTTCCGTTATAAAGTTTTCGTTTTTTATCTGCTTTACTACCGAATTTAGATTCAAAACCTTCATCACTGGTTAGGATAAATTTACTCCATGTTTTGAGAGGTGCAAATACTTGCCCCATTTCAGTATACAATTTTGACACACCTTCATCATCTGATAAGCGTTCTCCATATGGAGGGTTGGAGATAATTACCCCATTGATTTTATCTGAATGAAGATCTTGAACTCGCATTTGTTTGAAAGTAATGTCACTGCTAACGCCCGCTTTCTGAGCATTTTCTTTGGCAATCTCAACCATCCGTGCATCGATATCGGTTCCCATAATATCCAATTCGATCTCACGATTGATTTTTCTGCTTGCTTCTTGACGGACTTCATGAATCAAGCGATCATCCATCCAGTTCCATTCTTCAAAAGAAAAGGTCCGACGCAAACCAGGTGCCATCTTTCTAGCAATCATCGCTGCCTCAATACAAAACGTACCAGAACCACATGTGGGGTCAATCAAGGGCTTATCTGGATACCAGTTTGACAGCAAAAGGATTGCTGCCGCCATATTTTCCTTAATAGGGGCTCCCCCTTTTTCGGTCCGATAGCCACGTTTGAAAAGGCTACTGCCAGTAGTGTCAATCAGGACGGTTGCTTGGTCTTTAAGGATCGATACTTCGATCTTGAACTCTGCCCCATTTTCCATTAGAGGAACACCTTCTGGTCGGGCATAGTGTTTTTGTAACTTTTTAACAACTGCTTTTTTCGAAATGGCCTGAACGCTAGGTTCATTATGAAGTTTTGATTTGACACATTTAGCCTTAGAAATAGGAAAACGTGCTCCCAAAGGCAAATAGTTTTCCCAATCCAAAGCAAAGACACCTTGAAAGAGTTCTTCAAAAGTTTTGGCCGGAAAACTCCCAACCACAATTTTCACTCGATCAGCCGCGCGCAACCAGAGATTGGTCTCTATGATTGCTCGACGGTCTCCTTGAAATCGAACCCGTCCATTTTCAACCTGGCAATCGTAGCCAAGATCGCGTAGTTCTCGACCAACAACAGCCTCTATACCAGCAGCGGCCGTTGCAATCAATTCAAATTGTATTTTCATCTTATTCCTATCACTTTAAAAAAGGAGGTTGAGATCTCTCTCCACCTCATCAACCTATATGCAATTTTCTATAAGCCATGTTTTGTTCCAGAAATGACTAGGTACCATTTCCTTCGATAATCATCTGTCTACTGTTTCCAGTCAGAATGCTATGTTCGTTTCCACGCATTCCATGCCCCGACCAAAGTTTGGGTTGCTAGCTTGAGGGGTTTACCGCGTTCCACTTTTTAGGTTTCCCTAAAAACTACGTCACTGTGGCACTTTCAGAGCTACTAGAGCCTATCTTCAGACTTAGCTCCTTCACTCGCCGTAACTTGAATACCAAGTCCCTAGGCTTATGGATTCACCTAGCACAAACACTACAGGCATCACAGCCTGTGCTAGCATGGACTTTCCTCATGAGAGCATCCTCTCACGCGATTATCCAAAAATTGCACGATCTAAAGGATTAATAATCGCGATCTACGATCTGTTTCCCAAAAACTTCTTTTTCCAAACGATTGAGTCGTTTGAGAATATCAAAGTTCGTAGCTGTTGTCACTTGTGGGAATTCTTGCGTAGCTGTACTAGCAATCGGAGATGTTTGTGGTGTTTCTTCTGCTTTTTGGGCAAGTTCTTCACGAAGGCGAGCGTTTTCTTCACGCAATTCCTTCACCAAAGCAGCATAGGTTTCATAGTCTTTTATAACATCATCCAAAAATTCATTTACTTCATCTTTGTTATAACCACGAACTTCTCGTTTGAAATCTTGATCAAAAATATCTTTCGCAGTAAAAATAATACTTGCCATTAGTCTCTCCAATCTAGTTCATCATCACAATTATATAAAAAAATGGTAAGAAAAATCAAGGTATAACACTTAGTTTTCGTAAAAATTTTCGGCAAGTTCATTTAAATCATCAAAACTTAATTGTTTGACATAAAATGGTTCTTTTTCTAACATCATTTTGTAAAGATATTTTAAATTGGTTTCATTTTCTGGATCATAAAAAACATAAGCTCCATCCGCGTTATCTATCAAAAACTGATTGTATTCTTTTAGTTGACCCGGATTGCTATAGTGAGGATAGGCATATTTCACGAAATCCACCTGTTTGAAGCGTGCTAATAATTCCTGATTGCTTTCATTCCAATTTTCGCCAACATTCTCAAATAGGAAGATCGTCGCCATTTGAAAATCGTAATCTTTTTTTAATGCAAAGGCGACCTCTAATACCCAAGCCTCAAATCCCAAATTACCAGAAAAGACTAGCCATTTCACTCCTTCTTCAAATAAACGACGAAGATCTCTTTCAATGGCTTTTTTGATAATGGTCAGTCGAGGGTCTTTATTGGAAAAGACTCCCACATCAAAACTCTTATAACCTGCAACAAGTATGGTATTCATTTTTTCCTCATTATTCTAATTTATGATATAATAGAGTGATGTAATTGTACCAATAAGGAGAACTATGGTCAACTATCCACATAAAGTAGCCCAAAAAACCTTGGTCTCTACACAAAGGAAACATCCAGTCGACTTTGCGAATCGTGGGATGACATTTGAAAAAATGATCAATGAAAGCAATCAATACTATCTTTCTCGAGGTCTGGCAGTCATCCATAAAAAACCAACACCGATTCAAATCGTGAAAGTGGATTATCCACGTCGCAGTCGGGCAAAGATTGTTGAAGCCTATTTCAGGCAAGCCTCAACGACGGACTATTCTGGAGTATACAAGGGACGCTATATCGATTTTGAAGCTAAGGAAACACAGCAAAAGCAGTCTATGCCGATGAAAAATTTTCATCAACATCAGATCGATCATATGGAGGCGGTTGTCCATCAAGGCGGTATCTGTTTCGTTCTCTTGCATTTTGCAAAGTTAAGCGAAACCTACTTACTTCCTGCTCCTGCATTAATTCACTATTACAACATCGATCATGGTAGTAAATCTATGCCTCTCTCCTATATTCAGGAGCACGGTTTTCTAGTAGATAAGAATCGACTTCCGAGTGTTCCTTATCTTGAAATTATCGAACAGAAACTTCTAGGCGGTATTTAAATGAACAAACAAACAGTCATTCAGTGGTTGAAATATGTTGCCATCGCAGCCATTTCATTTTTCTTACTTTTATTTGTCCTTTGTGGACTGATATTTGGCTACTATGCCATGAAAGCGCCAACCTTATCTGAAAGGGATTTGGTTGCAACAACATCTAGTAAGATCTATGACAACCAAAATAACTTGATCGCAGATTTGGGGTCTGAGAAACGAATCAACGCCTCAGCAAATGAAATCCCTACTGATTTGGTCAATGCTATCGTGGCGATTGAAGACCACCGTTTCTTCAATCACCGTGGGGTCGACATCATTCGGATCGGCGGTTCCTTCCTTCACAACTTGCGTGGAGGAAGTCAAGGTGGGTCAACCTTGACGCAACAATTGATCAAGTTAACCTATTTCTCCACTTCGGCCTCCGACCGTACCCTCTCTCGTAAGATCCAAGAAGCTTGGTTAGCAACTCAACTAGAAAAGAAAGCAACCAAACAAGAAATCTTGACCTATTACGTCAATAAAGTATTTATGGCGAATGGGAATTACGGAATGCAGACAGCCGCGAAAAGTTATTACGGAAAAGATCTAAAAGATCTTTCGCTCCCTCAATTGGCACTCCTTGCGGGGATGCCCCAAGCACCAAACCAATACGATCCATACTCCCATCCTGAAGCAGCGCAACAACGCCGAAACTTAGTATTAAAAGAAATGCTCGATATGAAGACCATTTCTAACAAACAATACGAAGCAGCGGTCAATACGCCTGTTACAGATGGTCTTCAAAGTCTTAGTTCTTCAAGTAGTTATCCACCATATATGGATAATTACCTGAAAGAAGTGATTAAGCAGATTGAAGAAGAGACCGGCTACAATTTGTTGACAACTGGGATGGATGTTTATACAAACGTTGACACCGAAGCGCAAAAGAAATTGTGGGACATCTACAATACAGATGAATATGTCAACTATCCTGATGATGAATTGCAAGTAGCTTCTACAGTTATCGATGTCAATACTGGGAAAGTCATTGCACAATTAGGATCTCGTCACCAATCTAGCAATGTTTCCTTTGGTACTAACCAAGCGGTTGAGACCAACCGTGACTGGGGCTCTACAATGAAGCCAATCACAGATTACGCACCAGCTCTTGAACATGAGGAATATACTTCTACTGCAGCAACCATTACAGATGCACCTTACAATTTCCCTCATTCCTCAACACCAGTTTACAACTGGGACCGTTTCTACTACGGTAGCATTACCATGACTTATGCAATCCAACAATCTAGGAACGTTCCAGCAGTGAAGGCTCTCGAAAAAGTCGGTCTTAAAAAGGCTAAGAAATTCCTAAATGGACTGGGAATCGATTATCCAAAAATGGTATACGCTAACGCTATCTCAAGTAATACTAGCGATTCAAGCAATAAATACGGAGCTAGCAGTGAAAAAATGGCTGCTGCCTATGCTGCTTTTGCGAATGGTGGTACCTATTACAAACCGAAATATGTCAGTCGGGTTATCTTTAGCGATGGAACTACTAAAGATTTTGATTCGGAAGGAACCCGCGCGATGAAAGCAACAACTGCCTACATGATGACAGATATGATGAAGACAGTCCTCATGGCTGGTACTGGTACAAATGCAGCTATTTCAGGAGTCTATCAAGCTGGTAAGACTGGTACGTCAAACTACTCCGATAATGAGTTAAGTAAACTAACTAAAAATTCAAGTTATTCAAGTATCGTAGCTCCGGATGAGTTATTCGTAGGATACACACCTGAATATGCTATGGCCGTCTGGACGGGTTATTCAAATCGCTTGACTCCGGTATTAGACAACGGAATTCAGGTAGCAACAGATGTTTATCGTCAAATGATGCTCTATCTGGCTAATAACAATAATTCTGGGCATACAGATTGGACACAACCAAGTGGGCTTTATCGAAGTGGTTCTTATCTCTACTTAAACAATGGTAAGAACAACAACAACAACAATAACTACTACTATGAACCGAGTTATCCCACAGATCAGTATTCATATGAGGAACCTTCATCTAACTCTTCGAACGAAGAAAATTCATCTAAACCATCAGAGTCTTCTTCACAAGACTCTAACAATCATAACGAATAATATAATGGAGAAGTCGGGCTTTTCACCCGGCTTTTTTAAAACAATGATTGAAACATCAGAACCTTCTGTTCTTGTTTTAAAAACAACACTAATAAATCTGATTTATTTAGTTAGACATTCCAGCTTTTTTATTTTTGAGTATATAAGAAAAGAGCCTTTCGGCTCTTTTCTATATCATTATTTTGCTAAAGCTCCCATTGGATCCCACGGTGCTAGGACAATTGGTTCTGCTTCATAGGCTGCTAATTCGTCTGAGGTTAAGAATTCTTTACGAACTACAATTTGGTAGGTATATTCATCCATCCATGCATCAGAAGCCACAAAGTAACCATCTGTACCGACCTTGTCCCCCCATGAATTTTCAACCTTCCATTTACGAGACTGACCAGCTTCGTCTAAATCAACCCCTGTCAAGACCATAGCGTGTGTCATTAGACTTTCAGCATAGTCCAAGCGACCGGCTTTGTCTTGTGTTAAATGAATATCCATACCCGCTTCAAAGTCGTAGACATCGGTTGCCAGGATTCCTGCTTTGCGGTTGCTGACTTGACCTACATCTGAACCAAACCAGACAGTTTCTCCTGCTTTCATTTGAGCAATGGCTAATTCTTTCAAACGATCCATTGGAACATTTAGGTAGCGAACTGAACGGCTACCTACAACATTGCCCAACATCTCAACGGTGTATGATTTTCCATATGGCTTATCTGTAGTTGGGGCATTGATAATAGAGACATAATCGTCTAATTGAAGGTCTACATATTTTTTGTAGAAGCTTTGTGGAGTTAAGTCACTTTCGCTATGGAATTGGTTGTCCTTATCACGGTATGAAAAGTCAAATTCACGCGGAGGCAATCCTAAAGACATAGCCAAGAAGTTAAAGATTTCTTGCAACAACGCTTGTTTCTTGCTCGCAACTGCCTCACTATCTGCGCCTGAGTGAATCAAATCACGCAAGATTTGCGCATCTTGACGCAAGAGTTTATTGAGGTAGGTGTTCAATTCCCGGCTATTGCTTGAAGAAATCGATTCTGGATAAACTGATTTTGGAACCACTCCGTATTTCTCAAAGAGGGATACCACCATATCCCATTGACCGCCATCTTGTTGTGGGGTTTGTAGGAGAAAAGCCACCTTACGGCTGGTCAATTCTTGGTCTGCTGTAGCAATCACTTGCTCCAAAAACCAGTTTGATTTTTCATACTTATCCCAAAAGAAAGTATGTGCTTGAGACAATTCAAAATCCTCCAATTGGAAGCTTGAAATCATCTTGTGACGGAAGGTATTTAAAGCCGCAAACATCCAACAACGCCCAGATGCTTTTTGGTTTGTCACCTTATCCTTGGTCAAATCAAGTGAAAAAACTGGTGTATTTTCTACTGCACTCTTGCGCGTTTCAAGCGATGCATGGATCCCATTGTGGGTAACAGCATTTTCAAGAGCCGCATATTTCACATTTGCTTCATAATTAGCATAGAGCTGGTCTGTAAATTCTTTCGTTAATTCTGACATAGCAATCTCCTTTTTTCGTTATTTACTATTATAATCCTTTGAGCAGAATCTTCAAGTAAAAATCACCCTATAGAGAGGGATTCTGTTTAGAATAGATGATTTTATCTCCGCAATATCCTTTGCGTTGAATGGCATGAGGGATGGTTTCTACATACTGCATTCCTGCCTTTTCCATGACTTTCCCTGAGCCAGGATTTAAACTGACATAAGTGGCTTTGATTTCTTTAAATCCAACTTTGTTCAATAAGAAATCCAAAACAGCTATGACGGCTTCTGTCATGAATCCCTGCCCCCAGAATTTCTTGCCAAGGATATAACCTAGCTCGCATGATTGACTTTCCTGGTCTTGAGAAACCACACTAATATCTCCAATTACCTGTTCCGGTGATGTTTTCAAACAGAGCGCCCATTTATAAGTATCTGGTTTAAGATACTGTTCGATCCATCTTTTGATCGATTCTCTGGTTCTCTCAGTAGATGCATGGGCATCCCAGGTGACATAGTTCAGGGTTTCAGGATCAGAAGCCCAATTTTCAAACATCGCTGGTGCATCCTCCAAAACGAAAGGCCTCAAGTATAAATGCTCTGTCTCTATGACAAGACTTCCAAGATGATTCATAGATTGTCTCTCTTCATTTTTCATGCAACTTGAACGTTGCAAGTTGGTTACTTTAATCTAGAAGAAAAGGACGGATGAAACCGCCCTTCTTTTTGATGCTTTTCACAATATTGTATGGGGAGACTACGAAATCGAACTCTACGAGTTACCGATTTCTACCTCGTTCTCCTATTTTAAGACTCGGGCTAAAAAGGTCCACTGGACCTTTTTACTCCCAAAAATGATCAAATACTGTGATTGGCAAGTGGCGTTTGTGTTGGCCTTTGTACCACCACTTTTCAATAGTGGCTTGAGCTTCTGGGCTCACTTGTTTGCCTTCTAGGTAATCATCGATTTCATTATAGGTGACACCCAGCGCTACTTCATCTGCTATTCCTGGTTTTTCTTCTTCCAAATCTGCTGTTGGGATTTTCTCATAAAGAGCAGGATCGGCTCCTAAGGCCTTAAGCAATTGTTTTCCTTGGCGTTTATTCAAACGGAATAGGGGTAAAATATCTGCACCACCATCTCCAAATTTTGTGAAGAAACCAGTAATATTTTCTGCAGCATGATCCGTCCCAATCACCGCTCCGCTACGTGCTCCAGCCAGAGCATACTGAGCAATCATGCGACTGCGAGCCTTAATATTGCCTTTGTTAAAATCAGAAACCTCTGTTCCAGTCGCTTCTACTGCTCGTACCATTTCGTCAGCAGACTTCTTGATATTCACAACTAGACTAACATCCGGCTGGATAAAGGCCAATGCTTTTTGTGCATCTGCTTCATCTGCCTGTACCCCATAAGGAAGACGAACAGCAATAAATTGATAGGAGGCATCTCCTGTTTCAGCTCGCATTTCTTCCATGGCTAATTGAGCTAATCGTCCAGCAAGAGTTGAATCTTGTCCTCCTGAGATCCCTAATACAAATGTTTTCAAGAAGGGATGTTTTTTTAGATATCTTTTTAAGAAATCAACCGAGCGGTGAATCTCTTCCTGAGGATCAATGCTTGGCTTGACACCCAATTGTTGGATAATCTCTTCTTGCAAACTCATTTTGCTTCTCCTTCTCCATTGGCCTTGTTACGCATTTCCTCGATCAGATCCATCTTATCCTGCCAAATATCTTTGGCCAAGTCAACTGGGTAATGCTGTGGATTGAGGACGCGCTTGTATTCATCCCATAATTGATCGTAATTTTTACGAGCATATTCTTGAATTTCTGATAATGTTGGTAGTTGATAAACCAATTGACCCTCTTTAAAAATATCCACTAAAAGAGGAATAGCCTCAAAGTTTCGGACCGTTTTATTGATGTAGGTATAAGTCGGATGGAACATTTTAAGTTCAGTCAGTTGTGAAACATCTACTCCATCATAAGTGATGTAGTCCCCTTCTGATTTACCTTTTTCACGGCTGGTAATCCGCCAGACTTGCTTTTTACCTGGAGTAGAAACTTTCTCTGCATTATTGGAAAGCTTGATGGTATTGATCATCTCTCCTGCTTCGTTTTCAACAGAGACAATTTTGTATACCGCTCCAAGCGCTGGTTGATCGTAAGCTGTAATTAACTTGGTTCCTACACCCCAAACATCAATTTTTGCTTTTTGCATTTTTAAGTTGAGGATGGTATTTTCATCCAAGTCATTAGAAGCGTAGATTTTAGCATTTGTAAACCCAGCCTCATCTAATTGCTGGCGAACCTTTTTAGAAATATAGGCAATATCTCCTGAGTCAATCCGGACGCCTAGGAAATTGATCTTATCTCCCATTTCACGCGCTACCTGAATAGCTGCTGGTACCCCAATACGAAGAGTATCATAGGTATCGACGAGGAAGACACAATCTTTATGGGTTTCCGCATAAGCCTTAAAGGCCTGGTAATCATTTCCATATACCTGTACAAGAGAATGGGCATGGGTTCCTAAAACCGGGATTCCAAAGAGTTTTCCTGCACGAACATTACTAGTCCCATTGGCACCTCCAATGACTGCTGCACGAGTTCCCCAAATGGCAGCATCCATTTCTTGCGCACGACGTGTTCCAAATTCCATCAAAGGCTCATCTTCAATGACTGAACGAATACGAGCAGCTTTTGTGGCTATCAAGGTTTGAAAGTTGACGATATTCAAAAGGGCTGTTTCCACCAATTGACACTGGGCTAGAGGGCCTTCTACTTGCACAATCGGTTCGTTCGCAAAGACTAAGTCTCCTTCTTGAGCCGAGCGTACTGTCAGTTCCAGCTTGAGATCACGGAGATATTCCAAGAAGTCCCCATGATAACCGAGTGACTCTAAATAGGCAATATCGCTCTCAGAAAAACTCAAGTTTTCCAAGTATTTCACAATTCTCTCTAAGCCAGCAAATACTGCGTAGCCGTTTTTAAAAGGCTGTTGACGAAAATAGACTTCAAATACGGCATGTTTATTGTGGATACCTTGATCAAAATAGACTTGCATCATGTTGATTTGGTATAAATCAGTATGCAAGGTTAAACTGTCATCTGGATACATATGTATACCTCTTTTTTATTGATTTGTTCTATGAATTCCTACCATAAAATTAGTACCATTATAGCACATTTCAGCCCTATTGAATACTGAAAGGAAAGCATGAAAAAAATCTGAGACAGGAAGCTCAGATTTTTTTGGATTAAAAGTTTTCTGTGATATATTTATAAACTTCTTGACCAGCAATCGCACCGTCTCCGACGGCTGTCGTCACTTGACGCAAATCTTTTTGACGAACATCGCCAACTGCAAAAATACCTGGGACTGTGGTTCTCATATGATCATCCGTGATCACCCAGCCATTTTCATCTAAAATACCAAGTTCTGTCGCAAAATCACTGACAGGATCTAAACCGACATAGATAAAGACACCACCGAAGGCTTGCTCTCTAACCTCTCCTGTCTTCACATCTTTTAAAAGGACAGACGTTACTTTTTGTTCACCCTTAATTTCTTCAACAACCGTATTCCAAGCAAAGTGAATTTTATCATTGGCAAAGGCACGATCTTGAAGAACTTTTTGGGCACGCAATTGATCACGACGATGGGCAATGGTTACTGTTTTTGCAAACTGAGTCAAAAAGACAGCTTCTTCTACCGCAGAATCGCCACCACCAACAACTAAGAGATCCTCGTCTCTAAAGAAAGCTCCATCACAAACAGCACAGTAGGAAACCCCTCTACTATTCAGCTCTTCTTCACCAGGGACATTCAATGAACGGTGGTTAGACCCTGTTGCAATCACCACGGTTTTAGCTTCAAATTCCCCATCATCTGTAACAATCTTTTTGGTTGCTCCGAGGTCTTCGATGCGCTCTACCTGACCAAACAAATGTTCCACACCAAGATTTTCTAAAGGCTCAAACATTTTTTCAGCCAAGTCTGGACCACTAATATTCGCATAGCCAGGATAGTTTTCAATGTCAGACGTATTGTTCATTTGACCGCCTGGAATTCCTCTCTCAATTAATGCGACTTTTAAATTGCTTCGTGCTGCATAAAGGGCAGCAGTCATCCCTGCAGGACCTGCTCCAATAATCACTGTATCAAACATACTCAACCTCTCTCTGTTTCGTTGTAACCATTATAATTCTAACACGGTCTTTTTGCAATTATCGTGCTTGAAAGATAAACAAAATCCCTATGACCGCAAAGGTTAAAATGGGAATCGTCATGATATCAATTAAGAGGATATCATACAAATGGGCTTGTCGTTGCTTGGCTGTTCTATCTTTCTTCTTAAGGGCACGGTAGCCAATCCAAATACAAGAAGCGATCCCAACTAAAATCGTTGTCGTCACTAAACTTTGTAAATATAAGGACAATAATTTATTTAACATCACGACTCCAAATATTTTTACATTTTAAGAAAACAAACCCAGCTAGCATCGCCAGCTGAGTCTTACCTCTCCTCTATTATATCAAACATAGGTCCGTTTGTAACTAGCAAAGAATTCTTTTGTCCGTTCTTCTTTTGGATGTTGCATGATTTCCTCTGGTGTTCCAGATTCAATAATCCGTCCTTTATCCAAAAATAAGACCTTATCTGCTACTTGCGCTACAAAAGACATATCATGGCTGACCAGTACCATGGTTTGTCCTGATTTTGCTGCATTGGCAATGGATTTTTCAACTTCTCCAACCAATTCTGGATCCAAGGCTGAAGTCGGTTCATCCAGCAAAAGAACCTCTGGTTTCATGGCCAAGGCACGGGCCAAAGCCACCCGTTGTTTTTGTCCACCTGAGAGGTGACGAGGATAGTGATTTTCACGATCCGATAAACCGACTTTTGCCAGTTCTTCTCGAGCAATTTTCGTTGCTTCTTGATCGGATAGGCCCTTCACAACAATGAGCCCTTCTTTCACATTTTCAAGAGCTGTTTTTCTACCAAACAAATTAAACTGCTGGAACACCATGGCCAATTTTCTTCTTAAGGTTAAGATTTGATCTTGGGTAATGTGCTCAAAATCAACCTCGAAATCATCAATCTTAATTCTACCGCTATCTGGTGCTTCCAAATAGTTTAAACTGCGTAAGAAGGTTGATTTACCAGCTCCCGAAGACCCGATTAGGGCCACGACTTCCCCTTTTTGAATTTCCAAACTTAGATTATTTAAAACCTTTTGACCTGAAAATGTCTTTGATAATTCTGAAATATAAATCATTAGATCCGGACCTCCTGATCTGGTAAATCAATTGCTACGGGAGTCTCAATATCCAGTCGACGTTCAATGTGACGGCCTAGTATTTCAATGAGAATGTTCACAATCCAGTAAACAATCGATACCGTGATAAAGCGTTCAAAGTACTTCAAATCGCTCCCCCCAATAATTCGTGCTTGGGCAAAAATTTCAACCACACTGGCACTAAAGGCTAGCGAGGTCCCCTTGGTTAATCCAATGAGAGAATTGATTAAGGTTGGAGTTGCAACGACTGCTGCATTGGGAATAATAATCCGGCGATAAACTTGACGATTGGTCATCCCAAGACTACGTGCTGCCTCAATTTCACCAGGATCCACTGATAAAATGGCTGCCCGGATGGTCTCACTCGCATAAGCCGCCTCATTAAAGGCAAGAGCCACAATTGCAAATAACTCAGCTGGAATGGCATTAATATTAAAAGCTGTTCCATAAGACTGATTGATCGCTTTTAAAATAAGAGGAATCCCATAATAAGTCAACATCAACTGAACCAACAAAGGAGTCCCCCGTAAAAAACTGACAAAAACAGCTTGAATCGGGTAAAGAATTCGTACACGATTAATTTTGACCAAAGCAAAAATCATGGCAAAAATAATCCCAAAAAATGCACCTCCTAGGGCTAATAAAATCGTCACAGGCAATTTCCCAATGACTGCCGGGAATGCATCCAATACGGCTCTCAAACTAAACAGCTTGCTATCTGGAACGTGTTTTAAAAAGTCAGCATACCAGTTGGCCGTTAAAACATCAGTTGTAAACATTTTTGTTACTTCCTTTCTCGAACATAAACATTCTATCACATTCACTATAGGAATTCCAAAAATTGCTACAGAAATAGAAAAATGATAGACTACTCAAATTTAGTCTATCATAATTTTAGATAAGTTCCTAATAGATTTTCTTTATGGAGTTCATAAAGAAAATCTATGTTTTCTTCTGAATATTTGAAAGAAGGAGTTAGAAAGTTTGGCGTTTGGCCTTTCGTTCCGCCCGGCCACGCGCACGATTTTCAGCTCGCTTAGCTTTTCTCCGCTTTTCATCAATTGCCCATTTGATTTTTTTCTTGTAGCCTGGTTTTATTTTTTTCTTTTTCTTCTTCACCAGACCAATCATCTCGATGTCAAGTTTCTCTTGCTTTTTCTCACGATTGGCCCGTCTATCCCGATCATAAGTATCTTCAATAACCCCATTTTTCAACACTTTCGGTACGAAACGAATTCCCATTTTTTCTAGTTCACGGATATCTGAATCATCACTCGGTTGATAAAGAGTAATAGCGACACCTGGTAGACCATTGCGTCCTGTCCGGCCAACACGATGAACAAAGAAGGAAAGATCTTGTGGAATAGCATCGTTGATAACATGACTCACCCCTTCGATATCAATTCCACGAGCTGCCAAATCTGTGGCCACAATATACTCAAAATCAAGATTTTTAACCTGATTCATGATCCGTTTCCGTTCACGTGGTGGGATATCTCCGTGAATCTTCGCCACTTTCAATCCTTGAGCCACTAAATAGGCATGAAGATCATCTGCTCTCGTTTTTGTATTGACGAAAATCATGGCTAAATAAGGTTGCAAGGTTTTAGTCAATTGGTAAATTTGCTCATTTTTATCTCGACCCTTGGTGGAAACCAGCCAGTTATCGATGGTATCTGAAATCACCGTCTTGGTCTTAATTTGTTCCATGACTGGATTTGAGAGATATTTTTTCAAAAAAGGCTGTAATTTTTGCGGAATGGTGGCTGAAAAAACTAAAAATTGCAGTTGTTGCGGAAGCCTTGAAGCAATCTTATCCACGGTAGACAAGAATCCCATGTCCAGTGTCATATCTGCCTCATCTACCACAAAAGTATGAGCCTTATGAATAGCCAGATCACCAGATGCAACCAGATCATAGATCCGGCCTGGAGTTCCAATCACGATATGAGGTTGTTTGACCTGCAGTTTTTCAATCTGACGGTTTTTATCCGTTCCTCCAACATAATTTACAATCCGAATCTCTTTGTCAGAATGACTAGCGATTTGACGAGCAGCTTGGTAAATTTGCGTTGCTAACTCCCGACTAGGAGCCGTAATCACCGCTTCAACCTGATCGTTGTCTTCATTTAAGGTTTGAAAAATCGGCAAGAGGAACGTATGGGTTTTCCCAGAACCTGTCTTTGACTCTCCTACCAAATCATTTCCAGCTAGGACAATCGGAATTAGTTTTTCCTGTACTTCGGTTGCTTCTCTAAAATTGATTTCTTTCAGTGCCTCTTGAATATAAGGCTTAAAATTAAACTCTGTAAATTTCATTTTCTCAGTTCCTTTCATGATCTCTATTATTATATCAGAAAAGCTGACTTCGTGCCTCTCTTATGAGTCATTTTTCCTAACCAACAAAGTCTCTTTGAGTCAGCAAAAAACGATGGGCAATCCCACCGTCTTTTTTATAAGTAGAGAAGAACAAGAGTGATGACACTTGTTAGCAAGGCAATGGACCACATAAAGGCATCCACTTTCCATTCTGACCAGTTTTGGCCATTTCCAGAAAGTCCACCCAGTTCTAAATGATGGTGGAAAGGAGTCATTCTGAAAATCCGTCGCCCTTCCCCGTAGCGTTTCTTGGTCCATTTGAAATAGGTCACTTGTAGCATCACTGAACCTGTTTCAATGACATAGACAAGACCAATCAGGAGCAGGGTCCACTCTACATGCAGAGCCATTGACAAGGCTGCAAGCATCCCTCCAAGAGCAAGGCTACCGACATCTCCCATAAAGATTTTAGCTGGCTTGTGGTTGAAGACAAAGAATCCAAGCAAGGCCCCAATCATACTTAAGGTGACAAAGAGAATATCCCATTTTCCTTGCATATAGGCAATAAAGGAATAGGCACTCAAGCTAATGGCAACGGAAATGCTGGCTAATCCATCAATCCCATCTGTCAAATTGACGGCATTTGAAAAACCAACCAACCAAAACAAAGCAAAGAGAATGTAGAAATGGCCCAAGTAAAGATCGTAACCAAAGACATTCAAAAGGCTTCCTGCACCGTGGCGTTCAGAAAAAATATAGAAGATGATTCCACCAACGAGTTGAAGAGCTAGTTTTTGCTTTGGATTGAGCCCTTCATTAATCTTACGAAAAACTTTTAAAAAGTCATCCAAAAATCCAACAATTCCATATAGAATCAAGATAAATAGAGTAAGTTGAACAGGGCGCGTGAAATTTCCAGTCAATACGGTAACGACAAAACTGACTAGAACTGCTGTAATGAGAAACACCACTCCACCCATTGTCGGAGTGCCTGCTTTCGCTTTGTGTTGTTTCACATCTTCATGCATTTGTTGCCCAGAAATATGAGCACGATGGTAAAATCGAATAAAGGCTGGAATAGCAGCCACTGTTAATAGAAACGATACAAGGATCGTAGCAATATACATCTTAGTCTCCTAATGTTAACGTAATCTTTTTGGTTTTATTGAGTGAGGTGTTCATTTTGACACTTTGTTTGGTTACTTTCTTTCCACTACCTTTATAGGTAATTTCAATTCCAGTCCATTCTCCAAAGATGTCTGCATTTTTCTTAGTCCAACCATACATATCTGGAACCGCATCAAAGTCTTCTGTCAATAACAATACTTGTTGATTGGCTTTGACTTTAGAGCCTACATCCACAGACATTTTGCGGATATTTTTCCCGGTTCCTAGGACAATTGGTTGCACCAAATTGCGACGCAATTCCTCTGAATAAGCACCTGGGCTTAGATTTTGCTTCAGATTCAACTCTTTAGAGAGAGTTTCCACTGAAGGGATTTTGTAGGTCGTTTCTTTAGTCACATCATCCAAAGTTGGTGCCTCTGATGTTAAGTGCAATTCATCTTTTAAAGCAACTGCATCTTCCAAAATAGGATTGACCAGTTCTTCCCAGCTAGTGGCTGAGAATTTCACTTCTGGTTGTTGGACTGTTACATACATGATGAATTCAGGGTCTTCTGCAGGTGTCATCGCTACAACCGAGTTGATATAATCATTTTCTCCTTGCAAGTATCCTTGATCTGTTGCCATTTGGGCAGTCCCTGATTTCACTGCAACGTTTTGACCGGGTACCTGAATGATAGGTCCATCACTGTACAAGGTTCCATACTCTGGATCTGTTCCGACGGTGATCATATAATTTCGAGTCTGTTGCGCAGCTGATCCTGAAACTGGTTTTCCAACAACTTCTTTTTTTGATTTGCGGGCTGTGTCTGATTTTTTATCGTAAATGGCACTAATAAACTTCGGCTCCAACATTTGCCCATCATTGGCGATAGCACTAAAGGCCCGTAACATTTGGGTTTGACTGACGGAAATCCCTTGTCCAAAGGCAGACATAGCTTGAGTAACATAGTTATCACCCGGAAGGCTTCCAAAACTCTCATCGCCCATGCCAAAACGGGTAGGGAGACCAAATTTAAAACGGGTTAGGTAGTCCATCCAGACAGCATTTCCCATCTTTTGCTCTAAGCGGGTCATCCCCACGTTACTTGAGTAAGCAAAGCCCTGCGCGATATTCATATAGCGACCTTCAGCCAGTCCCATATTGACATCCCAGTCACGGATGGTCGCATCTTTTACTTGTAGTTCGTTACTGTAGTATACCTCATTATAAGCTGGGAAGGTTCCATGATCAATCGCCGAAGCTAATAACATGACCTTCATCGTTGAACCCGGTTCATATTGATCTTGATAAAGGATGGTATTCCAGGTTTTCAAGTTTTTCAGATCCAGCCCTTGTTTGGTATCCGCATTATAGGAAGGACGTTGCGTTGTCGCAAGGATTTCTCCTGTTTTTGCACTCACAAGAGTCGCACTAACATACTTTCCTTTTACTTTTTCTTGGAAAACATCCATACGTGTCTCAAGGTAGGTCTGCAATTCTGCCGAAATGGTCGTATAAACATCTTTTCCATCTTCTGTTTTGACAGAAACCTTATCTGAACCAGGAACGATATTGCCGTTTCGGTCTTTGTCATAGGTGATGACTCCATTTTGACCAGCGAGAATACGATCGAGGGATTTCTCCATTCCTGATTGCCCCTTCAAGGTTTTATTCCCCTCTTTATCTTCTTGAAGAGAGGCCTGCCCTATAAATTGAGAGGCAAAAACTCCATTTTTATAGCTTCGATTTGGACTAGTTGTAAAGGCAACCCCTTCAATCTTCGCTGCTTCCATAGCATCACGGATAGCTGTCATAGTACTATAAGTGATGCCGTTTCCGTTCGCCCCAAAAGAAACCTGTTTCAATTTCTTTTGCGACAACTGTTGAATAACGTAATCCTCATCCATCCCTAAGTACTGCTTCAAGATTTCTGCTACTTTTTTAAATTGGCTCTCTTCTACATAGAGGATTTTTCCGGTTGCTGATTTGTACTTTTTATCAATAACAGCATAAACGTTATAGGTCGTAGCATCTTCAGCAATTACTGCTCCATTTCGGTCGTAGATCGTTCCACGTTTTGCAGGAACAATAACCGTCTCCTCATGGACTTTTTTTGCTTGATCCGATAAGGTCACACCGAATTTTTTGTCAGTCCCAATAATCATTGCAAAATTAATCAGAAAGAGAAAAAAGAGGAAAATCGCCAGTACACTGAGATTTTTCCCAACTTGTTTTCGATTCTGATCCGGCAAGCGACGTTTCTTTATCGAATACCTGATTAAAAATTTTTTAAATTTATTCATCACTACTTGCACTCACTGTTTTTCGATTTTCTTTTTGCAGCTTCATTCCTTGGGAGCTAGCCAACTGTGATAAGCGGTCATAACGTGTTAATTCATTGACCTCTTGACGAACATCTGCCAATTCCGTCTTTTTTGCTTCTAGTTCCGTATTCAAATCAGTCAATTCACTCTGAACTTGTAAAATCCGTGTCTGCATAAAGACGATACTAATGGCTAAAATAACAGCTGTTAGGACAATCGACCCATAAAATGCCTTTTCTACTCTAGAGAAACGGCGAAAGCGGTCTTGCAGTACCTGTGTTCTTGTTCTTTCATCTTTTGCTGCCATATCAATTCCTCTTACTTGTGTATTTTTCGAGCAACCCGTAATTTTGCTGAATGGGATCGATTATTTTCCTCAAGCTCTTCTTCACTTGGCAAAATAGGTTTCCGGTTGACCAACTCCATCTTTGGTTTCAAATCATCCGGAATAAAGGGAAGTCCCTTTGGAACCTCAACCGTCGAAGCCTCTTTAAATAATTGTTTGGTCAATCGATCCTCTAACGAATGAAAGGTAATCACAGAAATACGACCATCAATGGCCAACAAATCCATGGCTTGCTGAATTGATTCATCTGCAGCTCCCAGTTCATCATTGACTTCGATACGAATGGCTTGGAAAATCTGTTTAGCAGGATGGCCCTTTTTCTTGAGTTCCTTAGCTGGTTTAGCAGATTTAATAATCTCTGCTAATTCAGTCGTTGTTTCAATCGGTTTAATTGCTCGTGCTTGCTCAATTTTCCGCGCAATTTGCTTGGAAAAATTATCCTCTCCATATTTGAAAAAAATACGGACTAGATCATGGTAATCGTAGCTATTAACGACCTCATAGGCTGTCAAGGAAGCTTCTTGATTCATCCGCATGTCCAGTGGCGCATCTTTCTTGTAAGAAAATCCGCGTTCCCGTTCATCTAACTGAGGACTAGACACACCTAGGTCATAACAGATCCCATCAATTTCAGTCACACCTAAGTCATTTAGACGTTCCTTCAAATGACGAAAGTTATCCTTAATGAAGGTCACCATGCCTTTCTCAATGAAAGGTGCCAATCGGATCTTAGCATTCTCAATCGCATGCTGATCTTGGTCAAAGGCATAAAGATGGCCCGATTCATTTAATTTTGTTAACAAATATTCGCTGTGGCCTGCCCCACCCAATGTGGCGTCTACATAGATCCCATCTGGCTTAACATCCAGCATATCGATCGTTTCATGAAGCAAAACCGTTACATGATGAAATTCTTTACTCATATCTTTACTATTTTACCACAAATGGGACCAAGATGCACTCCTGAAAGAAAATTCACTAACTAATCCTATCTGACCTTTTCGGATCCTACAAAATACCTAGAAAGGCTTGATTTCACTTGTTTCCTCTAGGATTTATGATACAATATTCTTATGAAAATAAGAAAACAGATTCTCATCCCACTTTTATTGGTCGATGCTATCACTCTCTATTTTTTTCTAACCACTATTGAGGCTTGGATTTTTTGGCTTGCTGCTCTGATCCTAGTTGGCTCACTTTGGTGGTTCAAAAAAGCCATTCAAGGACAAAAAACAGAGATGGAAGAAAAATAATTTCTTCTACCTCTGTTTTTCTTTTATTCACTCCAAGAAACTCCTTAAAAAAAGCAAACTAGCTCTGAAATAATAAAAACTCACCGTTTGGTGAGTTTTGTTGTTTATTTATTATGTTTCCAATTGCTGTAAATCCCAAAAAGAATGATCCAGATGGTTGCTCCAATCGCTCCAATGTATGTTGATTCTTGCAAGAAGAGACAAACGAATACAAAGAGGAAGAAAACAATGGTCAATGGATTCAACACTTTATAGGCTGGCATGACAAAACCATCTGGCATAAATTCTTTCGATTTACGGTACTTAAGATGGGCAAGCATAGTCAAAATGTAAATAGCAATGTAGACACCAGAAGAAGATGCCGTAATCAAGGCAAAGGCATCTGAGACACCTGGCAACACATTGATAAAGGCAGAAACAGCAACTACAATCGCAGAAAAAATAATCGCGCGACTTGGAATCCCCATACGAGATAAGCTATTCAGTTTCAAACGATTCATCACTTTGCTGTTTGGTGTTTCTTTTGCAATCTGGTACAAGTGACGCCCTGTTGAATAGAGGGTGGAATTCAAGGAAGATGCAGCAGCTGTCAGTACGACAAAATTAATCAATCCTGCTGCCCACTTGATTCCTACCATCTGAAAGACCGTTACAAACGGTGACTTATTGACGGGAAGCTGTTGCCAAGGGAAAATAGCCATAATCGCCAACAATGCTCCTACATAAAAGATTACAATTCGGATTGGAATTTCTTTAATGGCTTTTGGCAATACTTGGCGGGGATTAGCGGTTTCAGAAGTAGTAATTCCAACAAACTCGATCGCTTGGTAAGCAAAGAAGACCATTTGGAAGGCCATGACGAACTTGACCCAACCATTTGGAAACATTTGAAAACCACTAGTAATATTGGTTAAACTAGCGTGTCCAGCTGGTGTTTCAAAGTTCGTCGTCACCATAAAGATCCCTGTTACGATCAGGGCTAAAATCGTGACAATCTTGATCATTCCAAACCAGAATTCAACCTCTCCAAAAACCTTCACAGCGATCAAGTTTACACAACTTAAAAGCGCTAAAAAGATAATTTGAATCTGCCAGGCTGGCCAATTTGGAAACCAAAGCTGGACATAGTTGGAAACAGCAGTGATCTCTGCCATTCCCAAAAATACCAAGGAGACCCAATAGGACCATCCTGAAAAATAACCCCAACCTTTTCCTAGATACTTGGTGATAAAGTTGATAAAGGTGTGTTGATCTGGATCCATATAGAGCATTTCTCCGATTGCCCGCATCATCAAGTACATGAAGGCGCCAGTCAGCATATAGACTAAAATAATAGAGGGTCCTGTCAAAGAAAGGGAACGACCGGCTCCAAGAAAGAGTCCTGTCCCGATGGTTCCTGCAATAGCGATCAGCTGAACATGCCGATTTTGCAGACCACGAACCATCCCATTTTCGGTTTCTTCACCAGGATGATGTTTTTTTGACATATGATTACTCCAATTCTTTTTCTGTACATTTTCAGAAAAGTATACTTCAAATTTTCACACAATCTACTATACCATGTTTTTAAAAATTGGTCAATCTAGTCCAGAATATTCTGAATTTTATAGATTAAAAAGAGTGCTGGAGTCTCTTCCAGCACTTTTTTGATTATGAATTAGGATCATCGAGACTACGGCCATGCAAACCTTTTTCTCGTTGCACTTGGCGTAGTTTCTCAGGTGTTACATCGTTACCTTCTTCATCCACAATTTTGATCCCTTCAATGTGGTGACGAACTGAACGACGATAACCTTCAATGTATTCTTCACGAAGTTTTGCTTGCTCCACTGCTTCTTCTGGCGTCAAACCTTCTGTTTTTTTCTTTTTAGCAAGCTCATTGATCCGAGCAATTTTTTCAGGTGTCATAATAAAACCTACTTTCTACCTGTCATCAGGTGCTTATTTTGTGTTCAATTGATTAAAGGCTGCAACAGCATTAGCTTTCGCTACAAGGCCTGCAAGAAGGGCCAAACGGTTGTTTTTAACAGCCTCATTTTCTGCCATCACCATGGTATTGTCAAAGAAAGCATCAATGACTGGGCTCAGAGCAAAGAGTTGAGCCAATTTGTCGCTAGCTGAACCGGTCAATTCAAGCTCTTCAATCGCTTTAGCAAGGGCTTTTTCTTGATCATTTTCAAAGAGACTAGCGTCGACTGCTACTGAAGCATCTGCTTTTTCTGCCAAGTTGAAAGCACGTGAGAGGGATTCAACAGCTGCCTTGTAACCATCGGTCTTCGCAGCTTCTGAAAGAGCTTCAGCTGCTTCCAGCATATCAGCCACGACAAAGTTTGAACCAGCAAGAACAGCGTCTTTGATATCTTTTGGTGTGCGTCCCATCATCTTGTCCACACGCGCCTTGATGAAGTTGAGCACTTCTGCTTGATTGTCATAGGAAAGGCTATCAAATGAAAGTCCGTAAAGGCTGTCAATCAACTCATCCATAGGGATGTGCCAACCAAAGGCATCCAAGATACGAACAATCCCTTGTGTTGCACGACGAAGTGCATAAGGGTCATTGGAACCTGATGGAATCAAGCCAACTGAGAAGAAGGAAAGAAGGGTATCCAATTTATCTGCAAGGGCAAGAATGGCACCAACCTTAGTCTCTGGAAGGGCTCCGTCTGCTGAATCAGGAAGGTAGTGCTCACGGATAGCTCTCGCAACCGCAGCATCTTCACCAGCGAGAAGGGCGTATTTTTCACCCATGATTCCTTGCAATTCATCAAACTCACCGACCATACCCGTCAAGAGGTCAAATTTGTAGATTTCAGCTGCACGAGCGACGGCTGCCGTTTCTTCTGCAGTCAAACCAGCTTGCTCAGCTAGTGACGCTGCAATAACACCCGCACGCGCCATGTGTTCTGAAAGAGAACCAATTTTTTCATGGAAGGTCACGTTCGCCAATTTAGCAACGAGGTCTTCAATCTTAAGTTTTTGGTCTTCACGCCAGAAAAATTCACCATCTTCAAGACGTGCCACCAAGACTTTTTCATTTCCTCGGATAACATTTTCCAAGTGCTCAGCGTTCCCATTACGGACGGAGATGAAGTTTGGTTTCAGCTTACCATCAAGGTCACGTACAACAAAGTAACGTTGGTGCGTTTCCATTGAGGTCACCAAAACTTCTTCTGGAACATCCAAATATTTAGTGTCAAAACTTCCCATAAAGGCAGTTGGATATTCGACCAAGTTCAAGACTTCGTTCAAAAGTCCTTCTTCGATTTGAACTTGAACACCTTGTTCTGCTTCGATAGCCTTAATTTGCTCACGAATCATGTTTTCACGTTCTTTGCTATCCGCAATCACGTAAACCGTGCGAAGGTCTTCTTCATACGAATCCGCATTGGTAATTTCTACTTCATGTCCAAGGAAACGGTGCCCACGACTCACACGACCCGACTTAATATCCAAGAAATCAAGGTCGAGTGCTTCGTCGCCCAAAAGAACGATCAAGGTGTGAACTGGGCGAATGTATTCAAAGGTGTTGTTAGCCCAGTGCATGCTAACAGGGAAGGTCAATGAAGCAAGCACCTCTGGAAGGCCAGCCAAGACTTCTTTAGCTGGTTTTCCAGCTTCGTGCTTCGTAACATAAACGTACTCTTCACCCTTGACTTCACGGAATTCGATATCATCAACCGTCAAGCCTTTCCCACGGACGAATCCTTGAGCCGCTTTTGAGAAGTTTCCATCTGCATCCAAGGCGATTTTCTTAGAAGGTCCTTTAAAATCTTCGGTCAAATCAGATTGTTGATCTGCTAAACCAATCACACGGATAGCCAAACGGCGTGGTGTTGAGAAGGTTTGAATGCTTTCGTATGAAAGTCGGTTGTCATCCAAGAAGGCTGCCATTTTCTCACCGAGTTGTTTTTCACTTGGTGTGACAACGTAGGCTGGCAACTCTTCAAGTCCAAGTTCTACTAATAAGTTTTTTGTCATGTTTTTTCTCCGAAAAATATCTTTTTTTCCAGTTTGCCTTATGTGATTGGCACGCAAGCAACCGACTTCGTCGTTTCATTGCTAAAATTGGAGCCTAAGGTCTCCAATTTTGCCTGGTATCGTTAGTTTCTCTAACGATACCTTTATCACTGCGGCAACTGGTTCTGTAGGATTGCTCGATCAGCCAATCCCATCTAATACACTCTCGTTATTCTTCCTCTTCTGCTAGGAGTTTGGCGCGTGTGGCTTCGTCGAGAAGTGGGTAACCAAGTTTTTTACGTTCTGCGACGAAGGTTTTGGCTACGACACGGGCCAAGTTACGGATACGGGCAATGTAACCGGCACGTTCTGTAACGGATACAGCACCACGAGCATCAAGCAAGTTGAAGGTATGCGAACATTTCAAAACGTAGTCATAGGCTGGGTGAACAAGGCCCAATTCCAAAGCACGTCCTGCTTCTTTTTCAAATTTTTCGAAGTTTTCAAGAAGCATATCTTGGTCAGAAACTTCAAAGCTGTATTTTGAGTGTTCATATTCTGGTTGAAGGAAGATTTCTCCGTATTTAACGCCTGGAGCCCACTCGATGTCGTAAACAGAATCAACTTCTTGGATGTAAGAAGCCAAACGTTCCAATCCGTAAGTGACCTCAGAAGTTACTGGGCCAGTTGCCAATCCACCAACTTGTTGGAAGTAGGTGAACTGAGTGATTTCCATACCATCAAGCCAAACTTCCCAACCAAGACCAGCTGAACCAGTTGATGGGTTTTCCCAGTTATCTTCAACGAAACGAATATCGTGTTCCAAAGGATTGATCCCCAATTTTTCCAATGATTCAAGGTAGAGCTCTTGGATGTTTGATGGTGATGGTTTCATCACCACTTGGAATTGGTGGTGTTGGTAAAGACGGTTTGGGTTTTCCCCGTAACGTCCATCCGCTGGACGACGTGATGGTTCTACATAAGCCGCATTCCATGGCTCAGGACCAATGGCACGAAGGAAGGTATATGGACTCATGGTTCCCGCACCTTTTTCATTATCATAAGCCTGCATGAGCATACAACCCTGGTCATTCCAGTATTGTTGTAAAGTCAAAATAATTTCTTGGAAGGTTAGTTTTTTAGACATGTTTTACTCCTTTTTCATAAAGTTTCTTGTGACTCAGGATACAAAAAGAACCGTGTCTTCGCTCCTAAGTACTTTGACCTAGGGGCGTCAAAAACGCGGTTCCACCCTAATTTATTACTTCATTTTATCTTACTTTACTCAGCTTTTTGCTGAGAGAAAGCGCCACTTGCTTACTTTGCTCTACTTGGCTCTCACTATCCCAAGCTCGCTAGAAAAACGCCGTAAGCCCTTCTTTCTTGACTAGTATTATAGCAAATTTTTAATGACTTGTAAATTAAAATCCGCATGAGACAATCGTTTCATACGGATTTTAGGCTAACAAACTATTTTGTTTTGCTTATGGACGACTTACAGCTTTTGGTTTTTTACTGGGTAAAGATTTCTGAAATATAAAGACCAAAGTTCAAGAAGTTGATATCTTTTGTTTTATCAAAGGATTTTAAAAAACCGAGAACGAAACTGTCCTCGGTTTTCATTAATGAATAGAAATTCTCTTTTAAAAATCTTTGGTGTCTGGATCTGGTGCACCTGCTTCAACCGGAAGATGACGAAGGAGTTCCACATCATCTGCCGTCAATTCAAAATCAAAGCAATTTAAATTACTCGCAATCCGCTCAGGCGTAACCGATTTGGGCAATGGAAGGAAACCTTCTTGCAAACTCCAAGCCAGGGCTAGTTGAGCAACGGTCTTTCCATATTTAGTAGCCATTTCTTTTACTTGTTCATTTTGGAACAATTCTCCTTGGCCAAAAGGTCCCCAAGCCTCTAATAAAATGCCATGCTTGCGACTCGCTGCAATGGCTTCGCTTTGGTAAACCCCAGGTGCTAGACGAATTTGGTTCACAGACGGAATGACCCGAGCTGTTTCAAGGAGGGCTTCCAAATGATGAGGCAGAAAATTGCTAATACCAATAGCTCGAACCTTGCCAGCAGCTAGCATATCTTCCATTGCTCGCCAAACCTCAGCATTCCGTTCTTTCCAAGCATCATTTTCTCGAAGGGGCTTTGGATTTGGCCAATGAATCAAATAAAGATCGACATAGTCCAAGCCCAGTTTCTCAAGAGACTCGTCCAAAGCAACTTGAGCATCTTCATAGGTGTGATGAGTATTCCAAAGTTTGCTGGTAATAAACAGGTCTTCGCGCGCAAGACCACTATCCTTGATGGCCCGACCAACACTCTCTTCATTTTGATAAATCGCAGCTGTATCGATATGGCGATAACCTGCTTTTAAAGCAGCTAAAACAGCTTGATAGGCTTCTTCTCCATCCGCTGCTTTCCAAGTTCCAAATCCCAATACAGGAATCTCCACCCCATTATTTAAACGATAATGATTCATTTTTTCTTTCCTTTCTTCGATTTCGGTTTCTTAGGCCCTCGAAGCTTGAGCTCTGGCTTAAAAATATTCTTCTTGGTTGGCTCCATCTTCTTGCTATAAAAACTATAGAGTAAAAATGCCCCACCAACAATCACAATAAAGATATTTTTTCTAACAATCCCATAGAGCAAGAAAAAAATTCCCATCAATAAAAAACGTATATCAATCGCCTTCATAAGCTACCTCACATTTCAATTCCCATTATAGCATGAAAAGGCAGCATTCACAAAATTGTACTACCATTGGTAAACAAAAAGACCATCCAGAATGTTTAACTCCCATGAATACCTCACAAAAACCTCTCTAGGTATGACCTAGAGAGGAATTGTTCGTTCTTTAATTTTTGAATCTAGTTGGCAGCTTGGTAACGTTTGACTCCATCAAGATAGGTCGCAACCAGATCCAAATTTTGGTCAAGTACGATGAAGTCCGCATCATATCCTTCACGGATTTGACCACAAACATCATCAATATGGACTGATTTTGCCGGATTGAGGCTGGCCATCATCACTGCTTCGTGAGGGTTAGCAATTCCCCACTCTACAACATTTTTTAATCCATCTTTCAATTTCAAGATTGAGCCAGCTAGATTACCAGTTGATTTCAAGCGAGCCGTCCCTTCAGCAACCACAACTGGGAATTCCCCAAGCATGTAGTCCCCATCTTCTAAGCCCCCGGCTGTCATACAGTCAGTTATCAAGGCAACATTTTCTTTCCCTTTTTGTTTCATCAGGATATCACACGCTAGAGGATCAACGTGATGGCCATCACAGATCAACTCTGCTGTAGTATGAGGCAACTCATACATGGCACCAACCATACCGAGTTCACGGTGCGTCAAACCACGCATACCATTGTAGGCATGCACCCAGACACTCGCACCTGCATCTACCGCTTTTTTAGCTTCTTCAAAAGTTGCATTGGAGTGTCCAAGGGCGACTGTCACTCCTTCTCCTGTAATGGTCCGAACAAAGTCTTCCACCCCTTCACGCTCAGGAGCAAGGGCAATCTTATTCAACAGACCATTGGCAGCTTTTTGCCAAGCCCGGAATTCTTCCATACTTGGATCCTTCATATAAGCTGGGTTTTGAGCTCCCTTGTATTTTTCTGTAAAATAAGGGCCTTCAAAATAAATCCCGCGAATCTTGGCTCCTGTTGCTTCTTTGTATCGTGCACCGATATTTTCAGTTACTGCCAAAAGTTGTTCGTAAGAGGAAGTCAAGGTCGTAGGCAAAAAGCTCGTAACCCCTGTACTCAAGAGACCTTCACTCATGGTATGGAGAGTGCCTTCGATATTGTTATCCATCACATCTACCCCACCAAAACCGTGAATATGGGTATCTACGAGACCTGGCGCAATGCTGTAACCAGAATAATCCAGTACATTCGCACCTTCTGGTAAGCTTTCCACATGTTTTCCAAACTTGCCATCAACAAGCTCCAAATAGCCTCCGCGGCGAACCCCATGTGGGTAATAAAATTGATCTGCTTTAATATATGTAGACATAAAATCGTCCTTTCCATTGTAGAAACAAACGTTCCTTTTTTATTCATACATATTATAACGCTTTCAGTTTCATTTGTAAATGGTATAGACCTATTTTTGGATAGAATCCAATAAAAACAGAGCAAGCTTCCTACTTACTCTGTTTGACGTTCATTAAATTTGCTCTATTTGTACTTTTTCAGCTAGATTCAGGGCATGGTCCGCGACACGTGTATAGTGAGAAATGATATCAATAAAGTTCACTCCTGCTTGCGGCGTACATTCGCCTTGGTTCAAACGACGTATATGAGTTTTCCGTAGTCTTTTCTCCAACTTTTCAATTGCCTCGTGACGTGCTACTAGTTGGTTTGCAAGACTCACATCATTGTTCTCAACAGCTTTTAAGGCATCCTCTACAAACTCATGAGTTTGGTTGTAAATATCTTCCAATTCAGCCAAGGCCGCTTCTGAAAAGACGACTTTCTTACGAATTAAATAATCAGTCAGATTGATCAAGGCTTCCGCGTGATCTCCAATCCGCTCCAAATCCCGTGAGGAATCTAAGATATTGGTGAGAACTTCACTTTCTCTCGGACTCAAGGCTTCACTCGACAAACGAATCAAGTAGCGAGTTAAATCCTCATCAATGGTATTAATGGCTTCTTCTGTCTTATGTCCCTTTTCAGCTGTTTTTTCATTTTGATGAACAATATAATCATAAGAGAGATTAAAAGCTTTGTCTGCATATCCACCTAAATGAAGCAACTCTTTTTTCGCATTTCCTAGAGCAATCGAAGGCGCTTGAGTGATCAAGTTTTCATCCAAGTAGAGCGGCTCATATTTGACAACCTCATCCTCACCAGGAATCAGTTTGGTTACAAAGTATGCCAAAGCTCCAATGAATGGGAACTGGATGATGGTATTGGTTATATTAAAGGTTCCGTGAGCAAAGGCTATGGTCATTTCTGGGGATAAATGAAGAGTCGTTTCAAACCATTGAATCAAAGAGGTAAACGGAACAAGGAAGACAAGACAGATAATGGTTCCGATAACATTAAAGGCTACATGGGCACCTGCCACACGTTTGGCCGCAATATTAGCTCCCAAGGAAGCAATGATAGCTGTAATGGTCGTTCCGATATTATCACCAAAGAGAACTGGGAGGGCTCCTTTCAGGTCAATCAAATGACTAGCATAGAGATTTTGCAAGATACCAATGGTTGCAGAAGAGGCCTGAATCAAAAGTGTTAAGCCTGATCCAACAAAGACACCCAAGATAGGACTTTTACTTAACTGCACCATATAGTCACGAAAGACTTGCAAATCTTTAAGAGGTTCCATATCCCCACTCATCAAGTTGAGGGCAAAGAAGATACCACCGACACCAAAAACGATTCGTCCAACATTATTAACCAAACGATTTTTGGTAAAGAAGAGACAAACCGCTCCGATAAAGAGCATGGGAAGAGCGTAGTCTCCTAATTTAAAACCAATGATAAAGGAGGTAATAGTCGTTCCAATATTGGCCCCCATAACAATACCAATAGCTTGACGGAGGGTTAGAAGTCCTGCACTCACCAGACCGACCGTAATCACTGTAACCCCTGAACTCGACTGAATCAAGGCAGTCATCCCAATCCCTACTAGAACCCCTAGAAAGGGATTACTCGTATATTTATCAATATAGTATCGAAGTCGATCTCCTGCAGCCTGTTGCAAGCCTTCTCCCATGGTTTTAATACTATAGAGAAAGAGCCCCAGCCCTCCCAAAAAGTTAAATACAATTTCCTGCCAGTTAATCGACATGTTCATTCCTCCAAATTTGAGATCAGAAATAAAACTCCTCTCCTATTGTAAAGGATAATTTCCAATCACACAAGAGATTTCTGTAAATTTCTATTATTTTTTGAAACCGTTTTTTCCTTCTGTTTTATTTTCCTCGTTTTAAGAGCCAAAAAAAGAGGGTGGAAAATTTCCAACCCGAGACTGTAGACAAACTATTCTTTTTTATAAATCTAATAAATTCTATAAAAAGAAATGTTACTCGTTAGAGTGATTCAATCATCTACTGAAACTTTTCGTCGTGAGAAAAGTACCTGAAACTTAATAGTTTCAGGTACTCGGAATTATTGAGACCTTAGGCTCAATAATTAGTCATGGAACTTCGAAGAAGTTCGCTGACGTCCGTACTCACCTAAGGAAAGTTTCTAAGAAGACTTTGTCTTTCAATCTGGGCGTGGAAAATTTCCAACCTCTCTAGTCTTTGTTCAAATTGCGTAACATCTCATCGATCTTGTTACCGTATTCGATAGACTCGTCTTTGACAAAAGTAAGATCCGGAATCTTGTACAGTTTCAAATTCCGACCTAATTCACGCTTGATGGTTCCTGTTGCTTTTTCAAGGCCTGTCTGAGCCTTTTGATTGTCTGAAGCCAAATCACTCATAATTGAATAATACACTTTGGCCATAGACAAATCACCTAGCATTTGAACATCCGTAATGGTGACGCCTTGAACACGCGGGTCACGGACTTTCTTTTGTAAAATCTCATTTACTTCACGCTTGATTTCCATCCCTACTCGGTCTGTCCGAAAATGACTTGCCATAGGAACTCCTTTCTGCTCTGTGTTTAAAAACTAGGAAATCAGAGGAGAACCCTCTTTTTTCCTAGTCAGCTTGCTTATTTTTTAATTTCTTCCATGATGTAGGCTTCGATGGTATCATCTGTCTTGATATCATTGTAACCTTCAATCATCAATCCACCTTCACGACCATTTGTGATCTCTTTGACATCATCTTTGAAGTGTTTCAAGCTTGCAAGAGCTCCGTCATAGATCACGACACCGTCACGAATGACACGGACTTTGGAATCACGTGTAACCTTACCACTGAGGACCATAAATCCACCGATGGTACCCACCTTAGAGACCTTAAAGGTTTCGCGAATAACTGCTTCCCCGATGACTTTCTCTTCGAACTCAGGATCCAACATACCCTTCATGGCATCTTCCATTTCTTCAATCACTTTGTAGATAATTGAGTGAAGACGGATTTCCACCTCGTCAGCTTCAGCTTGTTGACGTGCTTGTGGAGTAGGACGGACGTTAAATCCGATGATGAAGGCATTTGAAGCTTCTGCAAGGGTCACGTCTGATTCGTTGATGGCACCAACCGCTGAGTGAACGATGGTCACTTTCACACCTTCTACTTCAATCTTTTGAAGGGAAGCAGCAAGGGCTTCAACCGAACCTTGGACATCGGCTTTAATGATGACATTAACAGATTTCACTTCCCCAGCCTTCAAGGTATCAAAGAGGTTTTCAAGGCTGACGCGGTTGGTTGCTTGACGTTGTTTCATCAGAGCACGTTTGGCACGTTCTTCACCGGCCGCACGCGCAGATTTCTCATCTTCATATACTGCGAAGTGGTCACCCGCCATTGGCGCTTCGTTCAAACCAGTGATAGAAACCGGAGTAGATGGTCCTGCTACCTTCACACGACGGCCAAGGTCATTGGTCATGGCACGGACACGTCCAAAGGTATTTCCGACAACGATTGGGTCTTGGACATTCAAGGTACCTTGTTGAACAAGGAGGGTTGCCACCGCACCTTTTCCTTTATCCAAACGCGCTTCGATAACGGTACCGATGGCACGAACAGTTGGATCTGCCTTGAGTTCTTGGATTTCGGCCACAAGAAGGACAGTTTCCAACAACTCATCGATGTTTTGGTTGAACTTGGCTGAGATTTCTACAAACTCAGAATCTCCACCCCAGGCAGTTGACATCACACCGTGTTCAGCCAATTCACCGATTACACGCTCTGGATTGGCACCTGGTTTATCAATCTTGTTGATGGCCACAATGATTGGAACATTGGCAGCTTTTGAGTGGTTGATAGCTTCGATAGTTTGAGGCATAACCCCGTCATCTGCCGCTACGACCAAAATGGTAATATCAGTAACAGAGGCACCACGCGCCCGCATAGAAGTAAAGGCCGCGTGTCCAGGTGTATCCAAGAAGGTAATCTTCTTGCCATTTTCAACGATTTGGTAGGCACCGATATGCTGAGTGATCCCACCAGCTTCACCTGTCGCCACACGGGAGTTACGAAGGGTATCCAAAAGGGTTGTCTTACCATGGTCAACGTGTCCCATGATGGTGACAACTGGTGGGCGTTCTACCAACTCATCCGGATTCAAGTAACCATCTTCAACGAAGAAGCGTTCGATATCGGCATTGTCCACTTCAACCTTTTTCTTGGCTTCAATTCCATAATCCACCATCAAGAGTTCAATCGTATCTCCATCCAGCGATTGGTTTTGAGTCGCCATGACTCCCATCATAAAGAGTTTCTTGACGATTTCAGCAGGTTCACGCTTGATCCGTTTTGCGATTTCTGCAACCGTCATTCCATCCGTATACTCAAATTCACTTGGTAATTCATGGAATTTACGCTCTGTTACTGGTTTTGGAGCATCATTACGGTTGTTCTTTCCTTTTTTATTCTTCTTACTGTTATTCCAGTTACTATTTTTCTGATTTCTCACTTGATTTTGACTATTTCGATTCCTTTGTTGTTTTCTTGGACCATCTTCTTCACGATCAAAATCATCGCGTTTCTTATCTGGTCGCGCTTGTTTCTTCCGACGTGTATCGACTTGAGCTGGAGTAGCGGCAACAACTGGTTTTGTATGGTTCTCAACAGCTGGCTCCTGTACAAGTGCGTTCACTTCTGGTGCTTCTACCCGTTTCCGGCGCTGTTGACGTTCTTGTTCTGCTTTTGCAGCTTGTTGTTTGTAGCGATCTTCACTTCCACGTGCGTACTCAGCATGTTGTTCAGCTTTCAGTGCTGCTGCACGCGCTTTGAAATCAACTTTTGGTGCCACTTGGGGTTGTTCACCACGTCTTTGATCTGGTCGGTTATTGCGACGATCAGATCCTTGATTTCGTTGTTCATTTCGCTCTTGTGGTCGTTGATTTCGATTGTCACCATTTCGCTGATTGTCCTTGCGATCGCGTTTTGGACGGTTATCTTGTTGTTTTCTGCGTTCAGCTTGCTCTTTTGCACGTGCTTCTCGTTCCGCTTTAAAGTTACGACTCTTTGGTTTAACAGCTGGTGTTACTGATTTTGTCTCAGTTGCCTCTTCTTTTTTGACGGGTGCTGCTTCTTTTTTCTCTGCGACAGCCGTTGTCTTGGCAGCCACTTCTGCTACTTTCTTTTCGACTGTTTCCTTTTTCGCTGCAAAGCTCTTGATCAACTTTTCAGCAACATCAGTATCGACACTAGATGCATGACTCTTGACGTCAAAACCTAATTCTTTCGCACGAGTGACGACTTCCTTACTTTCCTTGCCCAATTCTTTGGCAATTTCGTATAATCTTTTCTTAGACAATTGCTGTCCTCCTCTTCTATTCCATAAGAGACCTCATTTTCTTTGAAAATCCAGCATCTACAACGGCGACGACCTTACGGGCACGTCCGATTGCAGTGCTTAATTCTAGTGTTGAAAACACGGTAGATACTTGAACCTCATAATAGCGACCCTTATCTGTCACCTTTTTTGTCAGGTTACTAGCTGCATCATTTGCCAGAAAAACTAATTTTGCTTTTTCTTCCTGGATTGCTTTGATCACGAGTTCTTCTCCAGAAATGAGTTTTCCTGCTCTTTGCGCCAAGCCCAACAAATTACTTATCTTTTGCTTATTCAAGGCCTAACTCTCTTCTCTTCACCTTATGATCTACATAAGCGATCAATTCATCATAGAAAGCTTCTTCCACTTCCATATTAAAGCTACGATTAAAAACTTTCTTTTTCTTAGCAAGTGTCGCTTCTTCATTGTCTAGCTTGATGTAAGCACCTCGACCATTGGCTTTGCCAGTTGGATCGATAAAGACTTGTCCTTCTTTATTTTTGACAATGCGGAGCAAATCGCGCTTATCAATAATTTCATTTGAAACGACAGATTTTCTTAAAGGGATTTTTCTTGTTTTTACCATTTTCCCTTCCTCTCTTAATCGACTTGCTCTTGACTACTTTCTACTTGGTCTTCAAAAGTTTCTTGAGCTACTTCCATTTCTTCGAACTCACTATCAGATTTGATGTCGATGCGGTAACCGGTCAAATGAGCAGCCAAACGAACGTTTTGACCACGACGACCGATGGCAAGAGATAATTTATTATCTGGTACCACAACGAGAGCATGTTTGCTATCTTCGTCATCAAAAATAACTTGGTCCACTTCTGCAGGAGCGATCGCATTGTAGATAAATTCAGCTGGATCTGGAACCCACTCGATCACATCGATATTTTCTTCTGTCGGAACCATTCGGTCTAATTTTTGATCGTATCGAGCTGGGTGGAATTTGCTGGTAATCTTTTTAATGTTCGATCCACCACGACCAACGATCGTCCCAATCGCGTCTACGTTTGGATTATGGCTACGAACCGCAACTTTTGTACGATCTCCAGCTTCGCGCGCGACACTCATAATCTCAACAGTACCATCATAAACTTCAGGAATTTCTTGTTCCATCAAACGTTTGATCATTTCAGGGTGGCTCCGACTAACAAAGACATTGACGCCACGTGGGTTATCTTCTACCTTGTAGACAAAAACTTCGATCCGGTCATGAGATTGGAATACCTCACCCGGGATTTGGTCTTGCTTAGACAATTGTGCTTCGATCGAACCAAGATTAACATAGATAAAACGATTATCAAAGCGCTCCACCGTTCCACTCATGATTTCATTTTCATGCTCTTTATAAGTGTTATAGGTGATGGTGCGCGTTTGCTTCCGCATTTTTTCCATGATGGTTTGTTTGGCAGATTGAGCTGCTACGCGACCAAATTCAGCTGGTGCTTCTTCAAACTTGATCTTGTCACCCAACTCATAAGCAGAGCTAATGGCCAAGGCATCCTTCAAGCTGATTTCTAAACGGCTATCAAAGACCTCATCGACTACTTCACGAACCGTATAAACACGGAAATCTCCAGTTTTTTCATTGAATTCAATCGCTGCACTTTCTGATTGTCCATAACGACGGCGATAAGCTGAACGCAATGATTCTGTGACTGCTTCGATGATATCTTCTTTTTTGATCCCTTTGTCTTCTTCCAAAATGCGGAAGGCTTCTAGCATTTCTTTACTCATGTTTTTCTTGCCTCTTCTATAAAGGCATCCTTTCTTTCATTCTGTTACAATTTTACAGCCAACCTTGCTTTGGACACAAGGTTATAAGGAATATCCACTGTTTTCTTTCGTGTTTTATCCATATACTCAATGGTCAAAACATCCTCTTCAAAACCTATTAGGTTCCCCTCAAAGACCTTTTGCTTTTCAACAGCCTTGTACAAGCTAATATTGACGTACTTACCAACAGCTCCCTCGAGTGCTTCCTTGGTTTTCAAAGGTCTCTCCAAGCCAGGACTGGTGACTTCTAAAAAGTACTGTTCTGGAAATGGGTCTGGTTTGATTTGATCCAATAGCGGACTGATGATTTCTGTCAAATCCGCTGTATCATTCAGTGTGATTCCTTCTGGTTTGTCTACGAAAATGCTTAAGACGTAGTCACCACCCATTTTGCCATATTCAACATCGACCAATTCAAATGGTTCCTTTATAGCTGGCTGAATCACTTCTGTTACTAAGTCAACAATCGTTGCGATGGTTGCCACCTCCTCATAGATAAGAGGCGAAGATATTTCCCCGCCTCTCCTTTTCTATTCATTTAGTGTATTATAGCACGATTCCCCAACGATTGCAAGGAATATGCTAAAACTGTGCTTCTACACGGTAAATGACCTGACCTTTACTTGAGAACTTCTTCTCATATTCGGTCATGACATTCCCCTCGAAATCACTAGCATGAAGGTCCAACCAGACTCCCTTCAAAGTCATTCCATATTGCGAAAAGCTCACCAAACTGTATTCAAACAAACCTCGGTTGTCTGTTTTAAAGTGAATCTCCCCATGTTCTGGAAGAATTTGTTTAAAGGTGTCTAGGAAGGTCTTGTAAGTCAAGCGACGTTTTTCATGACGTTTCTTTGGCCATGGATCTGAAAAATTCAGATAGAGTTGATCAATTTCACCATCTTCAAAATAGTTGGTCAAGCTATCCCCATCTACCCAAAGCAATTTAATGTTAGGAACATCAGCTTCTAAGACCTTATCTAAAGCATAGCTCAAGACCGATTTTTGAATATCAATTCCGATGTAGTTGATCTCTGGATTGGCCTTAGCCATCCCAGTAATAAAGGCTCCTTTTCCACTTCCCACTTCAATATGGATGGGGTGGTCATTTCCGAAAATCCCATGCCATTTTCCCTTAGCATCTTCTGGATTTAGGACCACATATTGTGGATTGGCTTCTAGTAATTCTGTCGCTCCTTTACGATTTCTAACTCTCATATTTCCTTTCCATATTTCAACCGGAAATTGCGCAGAGCATAGATCTCGCGATTGACATTTTCTAAATCATTATTTTCATAGTATTTAGCAATTTGCCACAAGAAGGAGTATTGACCAAACCAATAGAGTTTATCAAACACCTTTTGGTTGTACTTGTAACCATAATAACCTAACCAATCGCGCCAATTGGAATCTGGAATATAGTGACTCAAGATATGCGCCACATCCAACATCCTGTCAGTTAAACGAACGGAATCCCAATCGACTAGATAAATCAAGCCGCTCTCTGTCTCAATCCAGTTACTATGACGGACATCCCCATGGACGATCGTCGCATAATCCTCCCGAAAGGCTGGCACTGTCTTCCGTAAATTCTTTACGACTGATTGGATGTAGTGGTTCTGACGTAGGGCAATTGGCAACCGGTTACTCCAAGAATTGAGTAACTCTAAAGGAGATTCCACAGGATACCCAAGTTTCTTTAATTGGGTCATCAAAGGTCTAGAACGGTGCAATCTCGTTAAAATATTGACCACTTGTTTTTTTGACATTCCATTTGGCGTGAGAATCTCCCCATTCAACCATTCTTGGGCACTCATCACATTTCCATCTGGCAAACGTCGACTCCATAACAATTGAGGAGCAATCTGTTCTTTTGCTAGACCCGCAAGGATTGGGGTCGTATTCATTTTTACAAAAACGCGCCCACCATCTGGGTAGGTCCCCATGTAGGCCTTCCCACTCTTCCCAGGAATTGGGGTGAGGCTTAGCTCTTTTTCATTCGAGTCCATCTTTTCCTCCGTAAAAAGTTTCCAATCTATTTTACTAATTTTAACGACTTTCGTCAACCAAGCGCGCCATTTTAAATGGAAGATAGAGCAGGGTTAAAGCAACTGTATAAGCTAATAAGCCTAGTAACAGGACTTTATCTGATATAAAGACCAGGCCAATTCCCCCTTCTATCACCGTTATCATCCCCATGACCAGCTGAATCGTTTTATTTAACCCTGCCTTTTTACTGCCCCTTTTCATCGGGAAAAGAAGGGTCAACGGTTGGTAATCAAAAGCACTATAAAGCCCCAGTAATTGAAAAATAATTAAGTAATTGAGCAAGGCTACAAGCGCAATCACCACGAGAGGTTGAGGAATAAAGATCATGGCAAGAATGGAAAGAGCCAAGAGCCGTAGGGTCATAGAGAAAATATCTCCATTCCGTAGGAAGGAGCGCATATACAAGTGAAGCCAAGTATTCCCATGTGTTTTGGGAAGAAGCCCTAAGAAACCATCCAAGTAAGCTCTTCTTTTAACACTGTTGGTAATGCCTTTCACCGTTGTAAACAAGGCAAAGAAACGAAGAATCAATTGTTTCCTTGCATTCTCACGAGCAATGGCCAAGGTCCAATTCAAATTTCCATCCTGGTAGAAACGCGCTTCCTTCCAGCTAAAAACAGCCCCTTTAGCCACCCCTAAGACAAGGATATAGGCTACAATAGCAAGGTTACCCAGCCCCGTTGCCAGAAGAAGAGGCACAAATAATAGAAGGATAACACTTTGAATCAAAAGCCAAAATACAAAAGACTTCCTGACCTGCCCTTTGATATAGTTTTTCACTTCCTCTTCCTTTACCAAAAGGAATAAAGCATCGGGCTTCTCTAAGTAGGTCGCAATAGAGCCTATCGGAACCAAGAGGAGCAAACCAATCATGAGACTCCAGCGGATCAGGCTTGTATCTTTGGGGAGATCTTGTAAGAATTGGCTGTATTGAACCGCCAAAAATCCTATGAAAATCAGCATAAAGAGGACGAAATGATCATTGAGAACATAGCGACTATATTTTACACATTGAGTTCGAAACGTTTCTTGCCGTTTTTTCATCAACTCTTTCATGCTGTTTCCTCTTCTGTCAAGGTCATGTAGATATCATTTAGACTTGCTTTCTCATCCTCAAAAGTTGAACGCAACTCATCTAAGGTCCCTTTTGCTCGAATCTGCCCCTTATGGAGGATTACAAAACCATCACACATCTTTTCAGCCGAATCCAGAACGTGGGTACTCATCAAAATCGATTTTCCTTTTGCTTTCTCATCTGCCAATAACTGAATCAAATCTGCAATCGCAACAGGATCCAATCCCAAAAAGGGTTCATCGACAATATAAAGACTTGGATCCACTGCATAGGCACAAATAATCATGACCTTTTGCTTCATCCCTTTTGAAAACTGGGTCGGGAACCAATCTAATTTTTCAGCCAAACGAAATCGTTCCAACAAAGGCTGGACGCGCACCATGACCTGATCCATGTCTAAATCATAGGCCATAGCTACGGTCTCGATATGCTCTCTCAAGGTTAATTCTTCATATAGGCTAGGAGTTTCTGGAATATAGCCGATTTTTTTACGATAGTCAGTTGGAGCTTCTGGAAGACTCAAGCCGTCAATCCGTACTTCCCCAGCATAAGGATGCAGGAGACCAATAATTTCATTAATCGTGGTTGACTTCCCAGCTCCATTTAGTCCAATCAAACCAATCAGTTGGCCATCCGGAACTGAAAAACTCACCTCTTTCAGGACAGGGATATTGACATAGCCCCCTGTCAACTTGTTGATTTCTAACATATTTTCTCCGATTTCTGGTATAATGTTCTTATATTATAACAAAATTTAGTCTAAATGAGGTGTATTTATGGTTGACGATTGTATTTTTTGTAAGATTATAGCTGGCGACATTCCTTCCTCCAAAGTCTATGAGGACGAGGAAGTCCTCGCATTTTTGGACATCTCTCAGGTTACACCAGGTCATACGTTAGTAGTTCCAAAAAAACACGCTCGCAACCTCTTAGAGATGGACGAAACCGCCACAGCTCAACTATTTGCACGTGTTTCTATAGTTGCTAAAAAAGTAGAAGCTGCTACCCAAGCTAAGGGAATGAATATCATCAGCAACATGGAAGAGGTTTCTGGACAAACCGTATTTCACACACATGTCCACATTATCCCTCGCTATTCCGATCAAGATGAGCTTGCCATTTCTTTTACTGAACACGAGCCTAATTTTGAACAACTAGCAGTTCTCGCAGAAACCATCAAAAACAGTTAAAAAGGAGGCCATATGAAACTCAAAAATCTCTTTTGGTTTGCAACAGGAGCTAGCATTAGCTACCACCTAGTAAAAAACCGCAAAGAAATTAAAACAGAGGTGACTGAATCCAGCCAATTGGTCAAGGGAATTCAAGATAACCTAGCAAAAATCCAACGCAATCTGGATATTATCCAAGACCAAAAAACCAATCTTCAAGAATTGGTAACGGATTTCCAATACAAGACCAAACTATTTAGTCAACAAGCAACAGCCTCTCTAAAAGAAATTCAAGACATCTGGCAACCAAGTAAAAACGATTGAGAAAACTCAATCGTTTTTTTCTTATTCTGAAGGTACCGTAGGTGTCACACTGCTCGACTCTGTAGCTGCAGGGGCAACTGGCGTTACAGGAGCAACGGAACTTTGAGGTGTCACTACACCTGTATCCTGGGTTGATGGTACAACTGGTAGTTGGTTATACTCTTGGTAAACAGGTGCTTCCTCAGATGTTGCTACTGGAGTATCATTTTGAGAAGAAGAATTCTTCAACTCTTCGTCTCCATCCAATAAGTAAGCATTTGTTTTCAGTGTTTTAATTTCTTTCTTTCCTAAAGCTTTGCGGATGATATTTTGAATTTTCAAGAGATGTTTTGAAGTGACAATCTGATAACTTCCACCATCTGCCAAGGTCGCATCTTCTCCTTTCAGCTGATACTGATGAATCGTTGAAAGGGCGTCTTTATATCCGAGTAATTGAAGAAGACTGTTGCTATCAAGTGAAATGTTGGTTTGCATATTGTCACTAACAGACTCAATAATTCCTTTGTAGTGACTCAAACTATTGAGGCTTAAAACTTTCTCAACAATTTTTTTAATCACTTCACGTTGGCGTTTTTGACGCCCATAGTCTCCTTCCGGGTCTTGGTAGCGCATCCGTGAGTAAACGAGTGCTTGGTCCCCATTAATTTCCTGACGTCCTGGTGCGATTTTAGCCGTATATTCTGGCTCATTTTCCTCAATCGAGATATCGAAGTCAAATGGATTGTTAACCGTGATCCCACCAACCTTATCCACTAATTGAACCAATCCCTTCATATTGATCATGACATAGCGGTCAATATGGATATTCAAAAGATCTTGAATGGTCTTAATGGCTAACTTGGCACCACCTTGAGCATAAGCCGAATTCAATTTTGCTTGGACCGTTTCACCATCTGAAGTAATATTGGTTAGGATATCTCTTTCCAAGCTCGTCATGGTTGTTTCTTTTGTTTGAGGATTAACAGTCACCAAAATCATGGTATCACTATTTCCAGCCCAAGGATCTTCCCTAGAACCACTACCTGTATCAACCCCCATCAAAAGGATGGTCATCGGCTTGTTTTCTGCAATGACATTGGTCTCATTTCCAAAGCTCTTATAGGTCTTACTGAGTGCCCCCGTCGTCTGATTAAGGATGGTAAGGCCATAGGCTCCGACCCCAATCACTGTTACCGTCAATAAGCTCAAAAACATCAAAATAATTTTTTTAACCATATAGAATCTCTCTCTAATCTATCAGTTTCCCCATAAGGTAAACATCTAAAAATTCTCCTTCAGCTGAACAAGCTCCACGAGCTTGGCAACCTTCGATCTCAAAACCTAACTTTTTATACAGGTGAACCGCCCGTTCATTGCGCACTTGGACATTCAAGACTAGTTTCCGAAGAATACCGGTCGAGTGTGCCCACTCAATTCCTTCTTCCAGCAAGATCTGTCCAAGCCCTTGATTCCAATAAGCTTTTTGAACCACAATAAAGACATCACCAATATGCTGAGTGGACCGTTTAGAAGCCGCAGTGATATTTAACAAAGCTACCAATTCCTGATCTAGAAATAGCAAGAGGCAAATCCGGTTATCCGACATCTCTTGCACCATTAGAAAATGCTCCATGTCTGCTAGAGTCATGCCAATCCCAGTTTCATCTAGCGTCATGTAGTCCGACTCTTTTCCAACTTGATTTAAGAAATCAATGACAAGAGCTGCGTCTGCACTTTCAGCTTGCCGTATTTCTAACGTCACTTCCTTTTCCTTAGTCATCGGTTTTTTCCACCTGCTCAAAGGATGCTAGTAAAGCTTCTGCACGCGCTCCATGAGCTTCAAAAGCTAACTCTCTCCCATCTTCCAATTTTCGGATAAAAATTTTTAGATAAGCATCCGAAAGACTCGGCTCAATCAGCTCTCCCCATTCAATAATGGTAGCCCCATCTCCAAATAGAAAATCATCTAAATCAATAGAATCTGGATCATTTCCAATCCGGTAAACATCCAAATGGTATAAAGGCAAGCGACCTTCGTATTCACGAACAATGGTATAAGTCGGGCTTTTAATCATCTGATCAATCCCTAACCCCTTTGCAATTCCTTTAGTAAAGGTCGTTTTTCCTGCCCCTAGATCACCTGATAAGATGATCACGTCTTGCTTTTCTATGAGTTTTCCTAGCTGTTTTCCTAGAGCGATCAGCTCCGTTTCATTGTGACTAATCATTTCTCTATTATACCAAACTTTTTAAAAATCTGCTCTTTCTTTTAGAAAATGTTCGACTCCGGTTTGTTTTTGAGAAAAAGAAATCAAAGAAAACAGGAAACTCTCCCATTAATTCCCTCAATCCATCTAAAAAGGAATGGGAGACAACTCCCATTCCTTTTTGGCACTTTCCTGATGCTTAATTCAAGGCCATGCTAACGTAGTTTAAAATAAAGAGAACATCTAAAATCCAAATCATGCTGTGCACTTCTTTGGCTTGTCCTTTAACCACCTTCACCAAGCTATAGGTGATAAATCCAGCAGCGATCCCTTGTGTAATCGAGTAGCTGAAGCCCATAAAGATAGAGGTGAAGAAGGCAGGAACTGCTTCTGACATATCTTCCCAATGGATATTTTTCAATCCACTCAACATCATGATCCCAACAACAATCAAAATTGGAGCTGTAGCAGCGGTCGGTACAATCGCCAACAAAGGACTAAAGAGACTTGAAATAGCAAAACAGATTGCCACAACCAAGGCTGTCAAACCAGTGCGTCCACCAGCTCCAATACCAGCTGCAGATTCAACATACGTCGTTACGTTTGAAGTTCCTGCAATAGCTCCGACTGAAGTCGCTACAAGGTCTGAATAGAGGGCCTTATCTAATTTCGCTGATTGATGGTTTTCCCCATTTGTCGCAACAATCCCAACTTTTTCACCCGTACCGATTAAAGTTCCAATTGTATCAAAAATATCAGTCAAGGAGAAGGCTAAAATTGCCATTAAGGTCTCAGGCAAACGAGACGTATTGGAAATCAACGAACCCAATCCTTTTGATCCCAAAGCTTGACCAAAGATCGTGCCTAAATCATTAAAGGCAGCTCCTAGATGGTTACTTGCAAAGTCAATTTTAGTGATATCAACCACATGGATGAGAATTCCAAGCACAGTCGTTGCTAAGATAGAAAGGATAATCCCTCCCTTAATTCCTTTGACAACAAAGAAAATAGTAATCGCAAGACCAACAAGAGCCAAGAGGACAGCCGGATTGTTAAAATCAACCAATCCAGGAACAGCAGATGCATTGGCTGAGATCGTTGCATTCGCCTTATCTGCTCCTTCCCCGACCACTGTATAGGTATGAGGATCAATCGTGAATTTCAAAAATCCTGCATTCTTAATCCCAACATAAGCCAAGAAAATCCCGATCCCCGCTGAAATAGCAGACCGAAGAGCGGTCGGAATTGATTCAATGATCATCTTTCGAACATTTGTCAATGTGATAATCAATGAAATCACACCACAAATGAAGACCATTCCCAAAGCTTCCTGCCATGAGTAGCCCATACCAAATACAACGGTAAAGGTAAAGAAGGCATTCAAGCCCATCCCAGGTGCTTGTGCATAAGGTAAATTGGCATAAAAAGCCATCATCAAGGTCCCGACAACGGATCCAATAATCGTTGCAAGGAAGACTCCTTGAGCTGGCATACCTGTTTGTGACAACATTTGAGGGTTTACGAAGAGGATATAACTCATCGCAAAAAAGGTTGTCAAACCAGCAAGAACCTCTGTCCGAACAGTGGTTCCATGTTCTGAAAGTTTAAAAAACTTATCCATTTCAGAATAAACTCCTTTTTCATCATTCTCGCTCCCAATCAATTTGCGAACGTTATTTCTATTTTACCAAAAGATCTTTCGCCTTTCAAGAAATCCTACTTCTCTTCTCGATTTTTGAGCGCTTTTCCGATTTTTCTGATATAATGGTCTCATTCTTCTCGAAAGGAACCGAATTATGCATAAAAAGATGATCGCTCTAGATTTAGACGGCACCCTCTTAAATTCCGAAAGCAAATTGAGCGACTTTACCATTGATACGATTAAAAAAATTAGTGCTCTTGGCCATAAAATCATTATTACAACAGGACGCCCCTACCGTATGGCACATACCTACTACAAACAACTAGAGCTAGATACTCCAATGATCAATTTTAATGGTTCTCTTACGCATCTACCTGAGAAAAAATGGGCGGATGAACAATGTTTGACTTTAGATAAAAAATACCTGCTAGATATGGTCGCTAACCGAGACACCATCCAAGCGGACTTTATAGCTGGCGAATACCGCAATAAATTCTTTATTACTGATCCAAATGAGCACGTTGCAGACCCTAAATTATTCGGTATTGAATCTTTCCAACCAGAAAATCAATTCAATCCCGAGCGGGTAACGAGCGACCCAAACTGTATCCTCTTTCAAACGAAAGCGGAAGACAAATATGCTCTGGCAGATGAAATGAATCGGCATTATGACTACAATCTGTCAATCAATACTTGGGGTGGTCCCTTAAATATTCTGGAATGCAATCCCAAAAATGTAACCAAAGCATCCGCTCTGACCTACCTTCTAGATAAACTCAATATGGATCAGAAGGATTTGATTGCCTTTGGAGACGAGCACAATGATACTGAGATGCTAGCTCTCGCTGGTCATGGATACGCCATGAAAAATGCTAGCTCCGTCCTTCTCCCTTATGCAGACTCCGTCACAGATTTCACCAATAACGAAGATGGTGTCGCGCGCCAATTAATTCAATTATTCTTATAATAGGAACAGACATGAGTTATCCCCTCATGTCTTTTTCTACCCTAAATACTTAATCGGTTAATCAATACCCCCCTATTTTTCCATTTTTTTCATTGCTTTGTCATCTAGTTTGTGATATTATTAACATAGTTATTAAAGAAGCGCTTTCAATAATACTAAACCACTTCTCGTTCACTTAAGGAGGAACAAAATGAAAGCTGTTGTTGTAAATCCAGAAGGTACTGGTGTTGAAATTGTTGCGAACAAAGAAATGCGACCACTTGAAACAGGGGAAGCTCTTGTTCAAATCGAATACTGTGGTGTCTGCCACACTGACTTGCACGTCGCACATGGAGACTTCGGTAAAGTTCCAGGCCGTGTTCTTGGACACGAAGGAATCGGACTTGTGAAAGAAGTTGCTCCAGATGTCAAGAGCCTTAAAGTTGGGGATCGTGTCAGTGTTGCTTGGTTCTTCGAAGGATGTGGAACTTGTGAATACTGTACAACTGGTCGCGAGACTCTTTGTCGGACTGTTAAAAATGCAGGTTACTCTGTTGATGGAGGAATGGCTGAACAATGTATCGTAACTGCAGACTACGCAGTAAAAGTACCAGAGGGATTAGATCCAGCCCAAGCTTCTTCTATTACCTGTGCCGGTGTTACAACCTACAAAGCTATCAAAGAAGCCAAAGCTGAACCAGGCCAATGGATCGTTATCTATGGAGCTGGTGGCTTGGGTAACTTAGCTGTTCAATATGCCAAGAAAGTCTTCAACGCTCATGTCATCGCTGTTGATATCAACAATGATAAACTCGAATTGGCTAAAGAAGTTGGGGCAGACTTTGTCATTAATGGTCGTGAAGTCGAAGATGTCCCAGGATTGATCAAAGAAAAAACAAATGGTGGAGCTCACTCTGCTGTCGTAACAGCTGTTTCTAAAGTAGCTTTCAACCAAGCAGTAGATTCTGTTCGTGCAGGTGGCCGCGTGATCGCAGTTGGTCTTCCTTCTGAAATGATGGACCTCAGCATTGTGAAAACGGTATTAGATGGTATCCAAGTCATTGGTTCTCTTGTAGGAACTCGTAAAGACTTGGAAGAAGCTTTCCAATTTGGGGCAGAAGGCTTGGTAGTCCCTGTCGTTCAAAAACGTCCAGTGGAAGATGCTGTCAAAGTCTTTGACGAAATGGAAGCCGGAACCATTCAAGGACGTATGGTACTTGACTTTACAAACTAAACAACTGAACCTACAGGACTAGCCCAACTGGGCTAGTCTTTTTGAGTGTTCTCAATCACTCTTATATACAATTTGTTATATATTTATTTTTGTTTTCGAGAATATCGTTTGATTCTCGGAATCTTTTCATTGAGAACCAAATCCTATAAAACATCTCTATTATTGATTTTTTAAGCATCAACAAGTAATAAACAAAATTCATTCAAGAGCATTCTTTTTCTATCTAACGATAATTTAACATAGTAAATCAATGTTTTTACATCGAGATTTTGATAGAAAAATTGACTTAAGTGTGGAAACGATTTATAATAAAGTAGCTTAAAGTTTTCTTAAACTGAAAGTCAAACAAATTTTATAAGGAGGAATGTCAATAATGAGTATTGGTATCATTATTGCTAGCCACGGTGAATTTGCAGCTGGAATCCACCAATCCGGCTCGATGATCTTTGGGGATCAAGAGAAAGTTCAAGTGGTTACGTTCATGCCAAGTGAAGGCCCGGATGATCTCTATGCTAAATTCAATGCAGCTGTTGCCGCATTTGATGCAGAAGATGAAGTCTTGGTTTTGGCTGACCTTTGGAGTGGTTCTCCATTTAACCAAGCAAGTCGCGTCATGGGAGAAAATCCAGATCGTAAATTTGCGATCATTACAGGATTAAACCTTCCGATGTTGATTCAAGCTTATACAGAACGTTTGATGGATGCAAATGCCGGCGTTGATAAAGTCGCTGCAAACATCATTAAGGAAGCAAAAGACGGTGTCAAAGCCCTTCCAGAAGAATTGAATCCTGTTGAAGAAGCTAGTACAGCCGCTGCTGCTCCTGTAGCCCAAGCTGCTATTCCAGAAGGAACAGTTATCGGAGATGGAAAACTCAAGATTAACCTTGCCCGCTTAGATACACGTCTTCTTCATGGACAAGTGGCAACTGCTTGGACACCTGATTCAAAAGCCGATCGGATCATTGTTGCTTCAGATTCTGTTGCCAAAGATGAACTCCGTAAGGAATTGATCAAACAAGCGGCACCAAATGGTGTGAAAGCAAACGTTGTCCCAATTCAAAAATTGATCGACGTTGCAAAAGATCCACGTTTTGGAAATACCCATGCTTTGATCTTATTTGAAACACCTCAAGATGCTCTTCGCGCCATCGAAGGTGGTGTTCCGATTAAAACCTTGAACGTTGGTTCAATGGCCCACTCAACTGGTAAAACCATGGTGAACAATGTGTTATCAATGGATAAAGATGATGTGGCTACATTTGAAAAAATGCGTGATCTTGGAGTAGAATTTGACGTCCGTAAAGTGCCAAATGACTCTAAGAAAGATTTGTTTGACTTAATTAACAAAGCTAACGTTCAATAATCGATTACTTACGAAAGGATTTTAAACATGTCTATTATTTCTATGGTATTAGTGGTCGTTGTTGCCTTCTTAGCAGGTCTTGAAGGTATCCTTGACCAATTCCAATTCCACCAACCCCTTGTTGCTTGTACCTTAATCGGTTTGGTAACAGGTAATTTGACTGCTGGCATTATGCTTGGTGGTTCACTTCAATTTATTGCACTTGGCTGGGCAAACATTGGTGCCGCAGTTGCACCCGATGCTGCCCTTGCATCTGTCGCTGCTGCCATCATCATGGTACTTGGGGGAGACTTCAGTACAAAAGGAATCGCTGTCGCTCAAGGTGTCGCTATTCCACTTGCAGTTGCTGGTCTTTTCTTGACCATGATCGTCCGTACCCTTTCCGTTGGTTTGGTTCACACTGCCGACGCTGCTGCTAGAAAAGGGGATATCAAAGGTGTAGAACGCGCTCACTTTGTGGCCCTTCTTCTTCAAGGTCTTCGTATCGCCATTCCTGCAGCCCTCTTGTTGATGATTCCTGCTGAAACTGTCAAAACTGCTCTTGAACAAATGCCAAAATGGCTCTCTGATGGAATGCAAATCGGTGGTGGTATGGTTGTAGCCGTTGGTTATGCCATGGTTATCAACATGATGGCGAGCCGTGAAGTATGGCCATTCTTTGCCATCGGTTTTGCTCTTGCAGCCGTTAGCCAATTAACTTTGATCGCTCTTGGAGCAATTGGTGTTGCCCTTGCCTTGATCTACCTTACTCTTTCTAAGAAAGGTGGCAATGGAGGTGGCGGTGCCGCTACTTCTAACGATCCAATTGGCGACATTCTCGAAGACTATTAAGAAAGGTGTGACACTATCATGACTGAAAAATTACAATTATCTAAATCAGATCGTCAAAAAGTTTGGTGGCGTTCAACCTTCTTGCAAGGTTCTTGGAACTATGAACGGATGCAAAACTTGGGTTGGGCATACTCATTGATCCCAGCTATCAAAAAACTCTACACAAAGAAAGAAGACCAAGCGGCTGCTCTTGAGCGTCACATGGAATTCTTTAACACTCACCCATACGTTGCCGCTCCTATCATCGGGGTAACGCTTGCTCTTGAAGAAGAAAGAGCAAACGGTGCCGCTATTGACGATGCTGCCATCCAAGGGGTTAAAATTGGTATGATGGGTCCTTTGGCGGGTATCGGAGATCCAGTCTTCTGGTTTACAGTACGTCCTATCCTTGGTGCCCTTGGTGCATCACTTGCTGCATCTGGTAACATCCTTGGCCCACTCATCTTCTTTATCGCATGGAATGCGATTCGTATGGCCTTCTTGTGGTACACGCAAGAACTTGGTTACAAAGCAGGTTCTGAAATTACCAAAGATATGTCTGGTGGGATCTTGCAAGACATCACTAAAGGGGCTTCTATCCTTGGGATGTTCATCCTCGCTGTCTTGGTAGAACGTTGGGTATCTATTAAATTCATCTTTAATGTTTCTTCTGTCAAATTAGACGACAAAGCTTATATCCACTGGGATAAACTTCCTGAAGGATACAAGGGTATCCAAGAAGCCTTCGCTCAAGTTGGCTCAGGTCTATCTCAAACACCTGAAAAAGTTACAACTTTCCAACAAAACTTGGATTCATTGATTCCTGGTTTGATGGGATTACTTCTTACTTTTGCTTGTATGTGGTTGTTGAAGAAAAAAGTATCTCCAATCACCATCATCATCGCTCTCTTTGTAATCGGTGTATTAGCACACGTTGCGGGCTTGATGTAAGCAAAGATCAACTAAAAAGAAGGTTTCAGCCTTCTTTTTATTATGATATAATGGAGTGAACAGCAATACAGGAGGATCTCATGGCTCAATCATTGAATAAAACCGTTGAATTCCATACTACAGGGGTTTCTTACCTTGGAGTGGGGGGAAAGGTTGGAAAAATCCTAGTCGGGAATGCCGCTTTTGAATTTTATGCGGATGCAAATGTAGAAGACTACATCCAAATTCCCTGGCAAGAAATCGAGCGAATCGGAGCCAATGTATCCGGACGTAAAATTAGCCGCCATTTTGAAATCTATACCAGAGAATCAAAATTTCTCTTTGCTTCAAAAGACTCTGGAAAAATTTTAAAGATTGCTCGGGAACATCTAGGAAATGATAAAATTGTCAAACTTCCTACGTTGATCCAAATCATCACGGCTAAAATTAAAAATCTATTTGCAAAATAGGATCTTTTCTTGTATAATAGACGCAAACGGATAAGTAAGTTAAGAGGTTCTTTCAGAAAGTCTGCGGTTGCTGCGAGCAGATAGAAATCTTAATTGAAATTCTACCGTTTCTTTAAAATACAATATCGAATCAAGTGCACACCTGTGAAGTTGGATGGAACCGTGGCTCTGCCACTCCAACACTCTAACAGGTGTGTTTTTTGTTAAAGGAGAAGCTATGTTAGATATTAAACGAATTCGTACAGACTTTGATGCTGTTGCTAAAAAATTGGCAACACGTGGCGTAGATGCAGCTATTTTGAATGAAATGAAAGAAATCGATGCTAAACGTCGAGATATCTTAGTCAAAGTAGAAAATCTCAAAGCAGAGCGTAACACTGTATCTGCTGAAATCGCACAAGCTAAACGCAACAAGGAAAATGCAGATGATAAGATTGCTGCCATGCAAACCCTCTCTGCAGAAGTCAAAGCATTGGATACAGAATTGGCTGAAATCGATGCCAAATTAACTGAATTCACTACTACCCTTCCAAACATCCCTGCTGACAGTGTCCCTGTTGGAGCGGATGAGGATGACAACGTTGAGGTTCGCCGTTGGGGAACACCGCGCGAATTTGGATTCGAACCAAAAGCTCACTGGGATTTAGGAGAAGACCTTGATATCCTTGACTGGGAACGCGGGGCTAAAGTCACTGGTGCTCGTTTCCTCTTCTACAAAGGACTTGGAGCTCGCTTAGAACGCGCTATCTACAACTTCATGTTGGATGAACATGGCAAGGAAGGCTACACTGAAGTCATCCCTCCTTACATGGTCAACCATGATTCTATGTTTGGTACTGGTCAATATCCAAAATTCAAGGAAGATACTTTTGAACTTAGCGATACCAATTATGTCCTCATTCCAACAGCTGAAGTTCCTTTGACAAACTACTATCGCGATGAAATTCTTGATGGGAAAGATCTTCCAATCTACTTCACCGCTATGAGTCCATCTTTCCGTTCAGAAGCTGGTTCAGCCGGTCGTGATACCCGTGGCTTGATCCGTTTGCACCAATTCCATAAGGTTGAAATGGTGAAATTTGCCAAACCAGAAGAATCATATGATGAATTGGAAAAAATGGTTGTCAATGCTGAAAATATCCTTCAAAAACTCAACCTTCCATACCGTGTGGTAGCTCTCTCAACGGGAGACATGGGCTTCTCAGCTGCCAAGACTTATGACTTGGAAGTATGGATTCCAGCGCAAAACACCTACCGTGAAATCTCAAGCTGTTCCAATACAGAAGATTTCCAAGCTCGCCGTGCGCAAATCCGCTACCGTGATGAAGCAGATGGCAAGGTAAAACTCCTTCACACTTTGAACGGTTCTGGATTGGCAGTCGGACGTACCGTCGCTGCTATTCTTGAAAACTACCAAAACGAAGACGGTTCTGTGACCATTCCAGAAGTCCTTCGCCCATACATGGGTGGCGCAGAAGTCATCGCACCAAAATAAAGTTTAAAAAAACTGAGTCTTGCAAATTGCAAGCTCAGTTTTTTAATATTTACGAAAACGTTGGTAGCGTTGCTCCAGAAGCTCTTCGAGAGGTAAAGCTTGTAAAACCTTTAACTCTTCCTGTAATTCCTTCTTCACTTGAGCCAGTAGTTCTCCATTTGAAAATCCATGCTCGGGAATCACCTTATCGACAATTTCCATATTTAACAATTCGTGAGAAGTAATCTTCATCAACTCTGCTGCTTCCATGGCACGACTTCCATCTTTCCAAAGAATAGAGGCAAAACCTTCTGGACTCAAGACCGCATAGATGGAGTTCTCAAGCATCCAGACCTTATCTGCCACAGCAAGAGCCAAGGCACCACCAGAGCCACCTTCTCCGATGATAATCGCGATAATTGGAACTTTTAGATCACTCATTTCCATGAGGTTGCGGGCAATGGCTTCCCCTTGTCCTCGTTCTTCAGCACCAACACCGGGATAAGCACCCGCTGTATTGATAAAGGTCACAACTGGACGGCCAAATTTCTCCGCTTGCTTCATGAGACGCAAAGCTTTTCGATAGCCTTCTGGATGTGGTTGCCCAAAATTACGTTTTAGATTATCCTGAAGATTTTTTCCTTTTTGGATTCCAACGACTGTAACCGTTTGATCGCCTAAGCGTCCAATCCCACCAATCACCGCACCATCATCACGGAAGTTTCGATCTCCATGCAATTCGATAAAATCATCAAAAATTCCTTGAGCAAAATCAAGCGCAGTCAATCTTCCTTGGTCACGTGCCTCTTTAATAATCTGTGTTATTTTACTCATGTTTACCTCCATGAAGGGCTAATAATTGTCCAACTGTCGCTCGGATTTGACTTCTCTCCACGATCAAGTCTACAAATCCATGTTCTTGTAGAAATTCTGCTTTTTGGAAATCATCAGGCAATTTTTCACGCACAGTTGATTCGATCACGCGTCGACCAGCAAACCCGACCAAGGCTTGACTCTCTGCCATGATAATATCACCTTCCATAGCAAATGAGGCTGTCACCCCACCAGTTGTCGGATCTGTCAATACCGTCAAATAGAATAATTTTTCTTTGGAATGGCGTTGAACAGCCGCAGAAATTTTCGCCATTTGCATCAAACTCACGATTCCTTCTTGCATCCGAGCACCACCAGAAGCGGTAAATAGAACAACTGGCAATTTTTCTTTTGTCGCAAATTCAAATAAACGAGTAATTTTTTCACCTACTACAGAACCCATTGAAGCCATGATAAAGTTGGAATCCATGATCCCAAGCGCAACTTTTTGCCCTTTAATCAAGGCAGTTCCAGTCAGGACAGCTTCATCCAGTCCTGTCATTTCCCTCACTGCTGCTAGTTTTTTCTTATAATTTGGGAAATTCAAAGGATCTGTCGTTTCGATTCCTATAAACATTTCTTCAAAGCTAGCTGGATCCACTGTCAGCGCCAAGCGTTCTTTAGCAGAAATACGGAAGGTATAGCCACAGTTTGGGCATACCCGTTCACTACCTAAATCCTTTTGGTAAATGGTATGTTTACAACCTGGGCATTGTGAAAATAGTTCATCAGGAACTTCAGGTTTTGGCTGAGGCTCCTTCCAGGCTGACCTATTCGGATTGATCCGAATATATTTATCTTTTTTAGAAAATAATGCCATTACTTACTCCTTATAATATACTACAGTATCTGCAGCATTACTATAAAAGCCTGAAACTGTGAAGATGATGTTCATACTTCCCTCACAAGTCCAGGCTTTTTCATCATTCCTTATTATAATTTGGAAGGAATTGTTCCATCAAAAATGCAGTGTCATAATCACCAGCGATCACATGTGAATCTGAAATCAAATCCAACTGGAAACTGCTATTGGTTGTGACACCATCGATTTCCAACTCATAAAGAGCACGCTGCATTTTCATCAGTGCATCAAAGCGATTTTCACCATGGACAATGATCTTGGCAATCATACTATCATAGTATGGTGGAATCGTATAACCAGGATACACAGCAGAATCCACACGCAAGCCAACCCCACCACTTGGAAGATAGAGATTAGTGATCTTACCTGGGCTTGGTGCAAAGTTAAAGGAAGGATTTTCCGCATTGATCCGGCATTCAATCGCATGGCCTTTAATGACAATATCCTCTTGAGTAACGGATAATTCTTGGCCAGCTGCGATTTTAATCTGTTCCTTAACGATATCAACTCCTGTTACAAATTCCGTGACAGGATGCTCTACTTGCACACGGGTATTCATTTCCATAAAGTAGAACTCACCCTTGCCTTCATCATACAAGAATTCAATCGTTCCAGCATTCTCGTACCCAACTGATTCAGCTGCACGAACAGCAGCAGAACCAATTTGATTACGAAGAGTTTTTCCAATAGCAATCGAAGGGGATTCTTCTAGAACTTTTTGGTTATTTCGTTGAAGAGAACAATCGCGTTCACCTAAGTGAATGACATGTCCATGCTGATCCGCTAAAATCTGTACTTCAATGTGGCGTGCCGGATAAATCACCCGTTCCATATACATGGCACCATTCCCAAAAGCAGCTTGAGCTTCTGAGGAAGCAGATTCAAAAGCAGCAACCAAATCTTCTGGTTTTTCAACCTTCCGAATTCCCTTACCACCGCCTCCTGCAGATGCTTTCAACATAACAGGGTAACCAATACGTTCTGCAATCTCGAGGGCTTCTTCAGCAGTATACACTTCACCATCTGATCCAGGAATAACAGGCACTCCTGCTTTGATCATCTGTTTACGAGCATTAATCTTATCCCCCATCAAATCCATGACTTTAGCAGAAGGACCAATAAATTTAATGCCCACTTCCTCACACATGGTCGCAAATTTTGAGTTTTCACTTAAAAATCCAAAACCAGGATGGATAGCTTCTGCTCCTGTTAGAACAGCTGCAGACAAGACAGCACTCATATTCAAATAAGACTCTGTTGATTTAGCAGGTCCAATACAGACTGCTTCATCCGCTAGTAAGGTATGCAAGGCTTCTTTATCAGCAGTAGAATACACTGCAACCGTCTCGATGCCAAGTTCACGAGCCGCACGAATAATACGAACTGCAATCTCACCACGATTGGCGATTAAGATCTTACGAAACATAGATAGGCCTTTCTTAATTTCCAATTGCAAACGTAAGCGTTCCTGAAGCTGCAAGCTTACCGTCTACTTCTGCTTTCGCTTCAACAACAGCAATTGTTCCACGACGTTTGACAAAAGTAGCTGTCATCACCAGTTGATCTCCTGGAACGACTTGTTTTTTAAACTTCACCTTGTCCATCCCTGCATAAAAGACTAATTTTCCTTTATTTTCAGGTTTTGACAACTCTAGTACACCTGCTGTTTGTGCCAAAGCTTCCATGATGAGAACACCTGGCATAACAGGATATTGTGGAAAATGTCCATTAAAAAATGGTTCATTAATTGTCACGTTTTTAATGGCAACAATCGTATCTTCACTTGTTTCTAAAACGCGATCCACCAAAAGCATTGGGTAACGATGCGGCAAAGCCTCACGAATAGCATTAATATCAATTGTCATTTGATTCGAACCAATCCTTTTCCAAATTCAACCATTTCTTCATTCGTTACCAAAATTTCAGTGACTACCCCATCTTTTGGTGCTGGGACTTCATTCATCACTTTCATAGCTTCGATAATCAAGAGTGTTTGACCCTTAGTAACCTTATCTCCTACAGATACAAAGGCTGGTTTATCCGGAGCTGGTGACAAGTAAGCCACCCCAACCAATGGACTTTCAACCACATCACCTTCTGCAGCCTGAGCTGGAGCAGCAACTGGTTCAGCCGCTACAGCTGGAGTTGCTGGTGCTTCAACAACAGGGGCTACTACAGGAGTTTGAGGGGCTGCTACCACTTCAACTGCAGGAGCAACCGGTGTAGCCGCAACTGAACTCGTTTGGTTTTTACTCAAATTCAATTCTTCGCCATTATTTTTATATGAGAATTCACGCAAAGTTGACGCATCAAATTGAGCCAACAAATCTTTGATTTCAGAAATATTCATGAATTAACCCTCCCAACGTTTAAAGGCCAGAACAGCATTGTGTCCTCCAAAACCAAAGGTATTTGAGATAGCGTACTGAATATCCGCTTCTTGACCTTCACCATAAACAACGTTTGCTTCGATATAGTCAGACAATTCTTTAGTACCAGCAGTTTTTGGTACAAAGCTGTGACGAATCGCTTCGATAGTAGCAATCGCTTCAACTGCACCAGCAGCACCTAACAAGTGTCCTGTAAATGATTTAGTAGATGATACAGGAACTTCTTTACCAAGTACAGAAACAATAGCTCCGCTTTCACCTTTCTCATTGGCAGGTGTAGATGTACCATGCGCATTGACATAATCGACATCTTCAGGCTTGATACCCGCTTCATTGATCGCTAATTTAATCGCTTTGGCCGCACCTGAACCATCTGGTGTTGGTGTTGTCATATGGTAAGCATCACAGTTTGAACCGTAACCAACAATTTCAGCCAAAATATTAGCACCACGTTTTTGAGCATGTTCCAAACTTTCGATGACAAGAACCCCTGCACCTTCACCCATCACAAAACCATTGCGGTCTTTGTCAAATGGAATAGAGGAACGTTCTGGGTCTTCCGTTGTTGAAAGGGCCGTAAGAGCATTGAAACCACCGATACCAATCTTAGTAATCGAAGCTTCAGCACCACCTGCCAAAACAACATCATGCATACCAAATTTAATCTCACGGAAAGCTTCACCAATTGCATCATTAGCAGAAGCACAAGCTGTTGTCACGGATTTACATACCCCTTGAGCCCCAATCTTAAGTGCGATGTTTCCAGCACCCATGTTTGAAAGAGCTTTTGGAATAAACATTGGTTGGATTCTCTTCATCCCACGTTCATGCATCCGGATAATTTGATCTTCCAATTCTTGTAAACCACCGATACCAGATGATACAATCACACCTACACGATCGCGGTCTTCTTCTTCCATGTTCAAGCCTGAATTTTCAATAGCTTCCATCGCAGCATAGATTGCATACAATGAGTAAGTATCCATACGATTTTGATCTTTTTTCACGAAATATTTATCGAATGGGAAATCTTGAATTTCACCAGCATTAAAGACTGGAATTTCAGAAGCATCAAATTTCGTAATGGGCTTGATTCCAATTTTTCCTTCATGAAGGCTATTCCAAAATTCTTCTGGTGTATTTCCGATTGGTGAGGTTACACCATAACCTGTAACAACAACACGATTTGTAGACATATATATTCTCCTTTTGTCGGATGGATATTTAAGTAAGTGATTTTCGATCAGTGAGCATTCATTATTGCATAGTCATTCCGCCATCAATGGCAATTGTTTGACCAGTTAAATATTCTTGACCTGCTAAGAAAGCCGCAACTTCTGCCACTTCTTCAGCTTGACCAATTCGTTTCATTGGCACTTGAGCTAGCATGGCATCTTTCATTTTCTCTGGAATAGCATCAGTCATATCTGATTCAATGAAACCAGGTGCAATGGCATTCACACGAACGCCACGAGCCGCAACTTCACGCGCTACTGATTTAGTGAAACCAATCAAACCAGCTTTTGAAGCCGCATAGTTAGCTTGACCGATATTCCCCATTAGACCAACAACAGAGGACATGTTGATAATGGCCCCTTGACGAGCTTTAGACATCGGTTTTAAGACAGCTTGAGTCATATTAAAGGCACCTGTCAAGTTGATTTTCAAGACCCGTTCAAAATCTTCTTCAGTCATTTTCAACATCAACTTGTCGTTTGTGATGCCAGCGTTATTGACCAAAACATCAACACTTCCAAGCTTTTCAATTGCTTCAGCTACCATACGTTGCGCATCTTCGCCATTAGAAATATCCCCAGAAATACCAACAACAGTCACACCATAGTCAGCAAACTGCGCAAGCAAGTCCTCAGAAATTTCAGAACGTCCATTTAGGACAACATTAGCACCGAGACTCGCAAATTTATGAGCCACAGCCAATCCAATTCCGCGTGTTGAACCTGTTACAAAAACATTTTTATTTTTAAGTTCCATCTTTACCTCGTTTTAAGCATTCAGAAGTGCATCTAGACTAGCCTGATCTTCGACGTTATGAGTTGGAAGAGTTTTATCAATTTTCTTCAAGAATCCTGACAAGACTTTTCCAGGTCCAATTTCGATGACCTCATCTACACCAAATTCTTGAATCGTAGCAATTGAATCATAGAAACGAACCGGTTCTTTTACTTGACGGGCCAAAAGTGCTTTCACATCTTCTGACTTCATGATAGTAGCTTCTGTATTCCCAACTAAAGGAAGATCAAAATCATTAAATGATACTTTTTCTAGTTCAGCCGCCAATTTTTGACTAGCTGATTTAAGTAAAGCTGTGTGGAATGGACCTGACACATTCAAAGGGATCAAGCGTTTGGCACCTGCTTCCTGCAATAGTTCCACAGCATAGTCCACAGCCGCAACCTCACCACCAATCACAATTTGTGCTGGCGTATTGTAGTTAGCTGGTGTTACTACACCCTTTTCGGATGCTTGTTGACAAATCTCCTCGATCAAACTTGGGTCTGTATTCATAACAGCAACCATTTTCCCACTTCCAGCGGGAGCTGCCGTTTCCATGAATTCACCTCGTTTCGCAACCAAAGCTACTGCATCTTCAAACGAAAGAGCTCCAGCCGCAACCAGGGCAGAATATTCCCCCAAAGAGAGACCGGCAACAATATCAGGAGTGATACCATTTTCTACTAAGAGACGATAAATGGCTACTGACGTTGTCAAAATAGCTGGTTGAGTATAGCGTGTCTGATTCAGTTTTTCTTCGTTAGAATCAATCAATTCACGCAAATCATAGCCTAGAATACGACTAGCCGTATCAAATGTCTCTTTAACAACGGGATAAGCCGCATACAAATCGCTCGCCATGCCCAATTTCTGAGCCCCTTGACCAGCAAATAAGAACGCACGTTTTGTCACTATCCTAATCCTTTCGACGTTTTTAGACGTTTACATCTGCCCAACGAGCAGCTTCTTCTTTAATCACCTTGGCAGCACCTGTGTAAAGGTCTTCCAAGATTTCTGCACATGTTTCTTCTTTACGAACAAGACCTGCAATTTGTCCAGCCATAACTGAACCATATTCCACATCTCCATCAACAACAGCGTTACGAAGGGCACCTGCACCAAGCTCTTCAATTTCCTCTTGAGTCTTCTTACCAGCCAAGAAATCTTTTTCAGCTTGGTTATATTCTGTAGCCAATTTATTCTTAATCGCACGAACTGGGTGTCCAACAACTGAGGCTGAAATAACAGTATCAATATCTTTAGCCTTCAAAATCTTATCTTTGAAGTTTTGGTGTGCATTAGATTCCTTAGCAACAGCGAAACGAGTACCAACCTGAACAGCTTCTGCTCCAAGCATAAGAACAGCAGCCATACCACGTCCATCTGCAACACCACCAGCACCAATAACTGGGATAGATACCGCATCCGCAACCTGGCGAACAAGTGCCATGGTTGTCAATTTACCAATGTGACCACCAGCTTCCATACCTTCTGCGACAACAGCATCAGCTCCAAGTTTTTCCATACGTTTAGCAAGTGCTACCGATGGAATAACTGGGATTACTGTAATTCCAGCTTCGTGGAAACGCTCCATATATTTACCTGGGTTTCCGGCACCTGTTGTAACAACCTTAACACCCTCTTCGATAACGAGGTCGACGATGTCATCTGCAAATGGTGACAAAAGCATGATATTAACACCGAATGGTTTGTCAGTGATTTGTTTTACTCTATCAATATTAGCTTTTACCACTTCTTTAGGGGCATTACCACCACCAATAATTCCGAGTCCACCAGCATTTGAAACGGCTCCAGCCAAGTCTCCATCAGCAACCCAGGCCATACCACCTTGGAAGATTGGATATTTAATATTCAATAGTTCAGTAATTCGTGTTTGCATTATACCTACCTCTTTTTTCACTTAAGTAATAGTTTGAGTTTAAAAGATTGTTTCTTTGAGCCTCAAACTATTACCTAAATAAGAGAGAATATCTTTCGATACTCTCATCTATCATTATTTTGTTTTTTCTTCTACGTAAGCGACAAGGTCACCAACTGTAGACAATCCTTCTTCAGTTTCGATTTGGATGTCAAAAGCATCTTCAATTTCAGAGATAACTTGGAACAAATCCAATGAATCTGCTTCTAAATCTTCGAATGTAGATTCAAGAGTTACTTCTGATGGTTCTTTACCAAGTTCTTCAACGATAATTTCTTGTACTTTTTCAAATACTGCCATGATAGGCCTCCTTAAAAAATAATATATAAATTTTTAAAATGTGTTTCCACATGTTTAACTAGATTGTAACAAGAAGTGTGCCCCATGTCAAACCTCCACCGAATCCTGTTAGAAGAATTTTTTGACTTCCATCCATCTTGATTCGATGATTCTCGACACACTCCGATAATAGAATGGGGATACTAGCAGCACTAGTGTTCCCATATTCCATCATATTTGCTGGGATTTTCTCTCTAGAGACACCCAGTTTTTTTGACATCTTATCTAACATTCGGTCATTCGCCTGGTGTAACAGAAAATAGTCAATCTCTTCTGCTTCCATAGAGGCGTCTGCTATAATTTTTTGAATACTTTTCGTGACATCACGAATGGCAAAATCAAAAACTGCCCGTCCATCCATCGTCAGATATCTTCGATCAGAAACTTCCTCTGAATATGGGGAAGAGAGACCCAAATAGCAAGACTCAAGACTAGTACCTCGGCTACCATCCGTAAAAAGATTTTCAGCCAAAAACGATTTTTGGTCACTTGCTTCAAGCAAGACACCACCAGCTCCATCTCCAAAAAGGACTGAAGTGGAACGGTCTGACCAGTCTAATACTTTTGAAAGCGTCTCACTACCGATCACAATTCCTCGCCGGTACATACCTGAAGAAATGTATTTTTCAGCAGTGGCTAATGCAAATACAAATCCGCTACATGCTGCAGTCAGATCAAAGGCAAAAGCTCGAGAAGCTCCAATATTAGCTTGTACCCGGGCTGCAGTTGATGGCATTAAGCTGTCTGGAGTAATCGTAGCAACAACGATGAAATCAATTTCCTCAGCATCTAAGTTTGCTTTTGCTAATAATCTTTGTGCAACAATTGTTGCTAGATCACTTGTCGTCTCATCTTTTGAAATGTGACGCCGAAGGATACCTGTCCGACTACTGATCCATTCATCACTTGTATCCATGATCTCAGCCAAATCATCATTTGATACGACTTGGTCAGGTGCATAATGAGCAACTTGACTAATTTTAGCAAAGACCATTATTTAATTTCCTCCAAGAAACGATACAGATTTTGCAATCCTTTTTGCATCACTTTCTTATCTTCGGGACTCATATCTCCAATAATCTGGTTGACCATCCGTTTATGGAATTGCTGATGAAGACGATAAAGTAGACGACCGTTCTTCGTTAAACTCAAGTGTACAACCCGGCGATCAACTTCCGATCTTCTTCTTTCGATATACCCTTTGCGCTCAAGATTATTCAAACTTGTCGTGACAGTCCCCAAAGTCACCATCAACTCCCGTGAAATATCACTCGGGGTTGCATTCGGTGTCGAACCAATCACATCGATCGTATGCATTTCTTTAATAGAAACATCTTTGAATCGACTTGCTCTTAGGCTCGACTCCTCAATAACCAAAACATTATTAAAGATGGATGTTAAATAGTCGTTAACTAATTGGTAATTCAAAACTCCACCTCCTAATTTTACTTTGATAGTCAAATTTTATCAAAAATGAAAATAATTTGCAAGCATTTTTTCACAAAACATAGAAAAATTACAAATTTATTTTCCTTTAAATTGTGGCCGACGTTTCTCAGAGTAGGCAATAACCCCTTCCTTGAAATCTTCTGTAAATGCTAGTTTCTTTTGCAAATCCAATTCAAGACCCGCATATTGGTCCCATTCTTTCAAGAATGCTTCCCAAACCATTTCTTTCATGGCAGCATAAGAATTTGAAGATCCTCTTCTTAATTTTTTTAGCAATTGCTCAACCGTTTTATCGAGTCTTTCAGATTCACAAACACGATAAGCTAGGCCATAATCAAATGCCTTTTCAGCAGTCAAGGCTTCACCCGTCATTACTAAATGAGTAGCCCGAGACATGCCAATGGCTTTTCCTAACAAGAATAACCCACCCGCATCCGGTGCTAAACCAACCCCAACAAAGGCTTGGATAAATTTAGTACGATCACTAATAATACAAAAATCAACAGCTACCGCAATGTTAGCAGCTGCTCCAGCAACCGCTCCATCTGCCACCATAATAACCGGTTTTGGCAATTGCTTGATTTTCTTTGAAATCGTATTAACTAATTCAGCAATTAAAACAAGAGACTCGATATCATCCGCATCGACTGCGCGTTTCATTTCGCTTAAATCTCCACCAACTGAAAAGATTTTCCCTTCTGCTGATAGAATAATGAATTTTACTTCCTCATTTTTTTCTGCATCTTCCAGGGCAGCTAAAATTTCCTGACACATTGGAATGTTAAAACCATTGGATACTTCAGGACGATTTAAAGAGATTGTCGCGAGGTCGTTTTCGACAGAATACAAAATTGTTTCAAACATCACAGACTCCTTTTATTTAAATATAAAATATTTTGATATTAAAACTTTTGAATTATAACATATCATACCACAAAAAAGTAAAATAGTAAAATATATCTATAAGATGTAACAAAATTGTAAAATTTGAATAATTACAATTTCTCTCCTCTACAGAATCAATTATTTTATGCCCTATCTGTAAATACATTGTATCAATAACTGAACTTTGGTATAATGTATTAATGAAACTATTAAGGAGAAAATATGAAAGTAACTAAATTCGGTGGAAGTTCTCTAGCATCAGCTTCTCAATTAACAAAAGTACTTGATATCATTAAAGATGATCCAGAAAGAAGATTTGTAGTTGTATCAGCTCCAGGCAAACGCAACGCTGAAGATACAAAAGTAACAGATGCTCTGATCCGGTATTATAAAGAATTTACTTCAGATAAGGATGTCACACAAACACAACAGTGGATTATTGAACGTTATCGGGCCATTACAGAAGAATTGGGTCTCAAAGATTCTATTATTCAAGAAATTGCTGAAGATATCTGTGATTTAACAAATTTACCTAAAAAAGGGAATCCATTCACATACGATGCATTCCTAGCAGCAGGCGAAAATAACAATGCTAAACTCATTGCTGCTTATTTCAATCAAAATGGATTAGAAGCAAGATACATCCATCCAAAAGAGGCAGGAATTACAGTCACTGCAGAACCTTCCAACGCTCGTATATTACCATCTAGTTACGATAAAATTGAAGAACTAAAAGACTCAAGTGAAGTGATTGTCATTCCAGGATTCTTTGGTGTTACTCAAGATGGTGATATTTGTACATTTTCTCGTGGTGGATCTGATATTACTGGATCGATCATTGCAGCAGGTGTAAAAGCAGACTTATACGAAAACTTTACAGACGTAAATGGTATTTTTGCAGCACATCCAGGTATTATTAAACACCCACATTCTATTCCTGAATTAACCTACAAAGAAATGCGTGAATTAGCCTATGCTGGTTTTTCAGTCTTACATGATGAAGCACTTGTTCCAGCATACAGAGGTAAAATTCCATTAGTCATTAAAAATACAAATAATCCAGACCACCCTGGAACCCGCATTGTTTTGGAACATTCAAATGATCATGTGACTGTTGTAGGGATTGCAGGTGATTCAGGATTCGTTAGTATTAACACTACAAAATACCTTATGAACCGCGAAGTCGGTTTTGGTCGAAAAGTCCTTCAAATTTTAGAAGATCTCAATATCAGTTGGGAACATATGCCAACAGGAATTGATGATTTATCCATCATTTTGCGTTCACGTGAACTGACTCCAATCAAAGAACAAGAGATTCTGAAACAATTAACACAAAAGCTAGAAGTTGACACAGCCGAAATTGAACATGATCTTTCTATCATTATGATTGTTGGTGAGAAAATGAAGAGTCAGGTAGGGGTTACTGCCACTGCAGCCAAAGCACTATCAGAAAATGAAGTGAATATTCAAATGATCTCGCAAGGTTCTAGTGAAGTTTCCATTATATTCGTTGTAAGTAAAGATCAAGAAGAAAAAGCAATTAAAGCCTTATATCAAGCATTTTTCCCAAATAACTAAATAGAGAAAAGCTCCGTTAACTAAACGGAGCTTTAATTAACATTAAAATGAAAAGTAAAAAAAAGATCAATTACTTGATCTCTTTTATTCTATACTCCGCCAGTAGGACTCGAACCTACGACATCATGATTAACAGTCATGCGCTACTACCAACTGAGCTATGGCGGAATCAAG